>QEVJ01000179.1 GCA_003576845.1 Planctomycetota bacterium | reverse complement strand
CCGTCGACCGCGGCGGCGAGCGCGGCGGTTGCTTCGGCGGTGGATTCCGTATTGAGCTCGCGGCAAGAAGCCGATGGCGGGCTTCGGCAGAATCCGCGGGCTGTAATGTCCCGAGCGACTAGCGCTGCACACGCCGATCGGTCGGCAGTCGGCCGACTTTCACCGGCGACATTCGACGGCGCTGGCGAAACAAGCGGCAATCATACGTTGCACTTACGGGCGGCACGTCGTTCGCCACGTGTCGTTTCGAGCGTCGATGACGCGACGAGCGCTGTGCAGCCTCTGGCCGCAACCAGAAATGAACTGGTGCTCTAACCTCGGGAGCGCAGCGCGGCTCGCGGCCGCGACCAATAACAGGCGGGTTCGTTTCTTAACGCAGAGGCCGCAGAGGATGCGCAGAGGTCCCAGCGCGGCCGGTGGCCGCAACCAAAACGAGAATGGTTCTTTAAACGCAAAGGACGCGGAGGACGCAGAGGTGGCGCAGAGTCGACTCCATACGAACGCATCAACGTTTCGCACCTCACGAAGCTGCACGATACACGGCTCGCGACAAACCGACGACGTCTTCTCTGCGTTTCCTCTGCGTCCTCCGCGTTTGACGAACAAGCCCAAATCTTCGCAAGTCAGCAAGATTCTCCGTGTTTGTAGTACGGAGGCCGAACGACGTTATCGAGTTGCGCGATCCTTTCTCCCCGCGTGCACTCTGCGGCGTCTGCGTTAAAGCGAACTGATCTAAATCTTTGCAGGCGAGCAAGAATTCCGTGCCAGGCCGCCTCGGGCCCATGCCGTTGGTCGTGAGGAGCTTTGCTTGAAACCCTGCACTTTCCGAGAATCGTGCGGTAAGGGCGTTAAACGACGAATGGGCGTTTGGCAAATGGTGGGGTCGCGTCGCGCGGCGCGAAGCATGAAGGTCCCATCGAGCGTGACGGGCTACGAGCCTCTGCCCGGCCGCGACAAAATGCTCGAAGAACTCGCGCAGGTGTAAAATTCTTCGTAGACATTGGGCCGCGAATATGGTAGGCTCGACGCGAGCAATCTTTGGTTTCACGGCGCGGTATCCGCGTGCGTTTGTGCGTCGCGGAGCTCGTGCTGGCGAGCTTTGTTGCGGAGCGATAGTCTGCGCAGAGGGAGAGGCGAAGCGCCTATCGCGTTCCTCAAAAGGGGGAATTATTTGACATTACTCGCGTTTTTGTGAGCGACAAGGTGGAGGATTTGGCGAGTCGGACTGCGTCGGTACAAGACGACGGAATTGCTGGCAAACGGCGATTCGATGCGGCGGGAATTCACGTCCGCGGCCACGCTGGCTCCGCGGCTCGCCCGGCTTCGAGGGTTTGCGTTTGGCTTCTGTTATGAGGCGCCGTAGTTGGTTTGTTTTGGCAGTGGTGTGGGGCTGCTGTGTTTCCGTGCGCGCCGACGCTGTGCAGCCGAACCCCAATCCATTCGGCTTGCCTATTCCGGAAAAAGGCGGCCGAAGCGGCGCGGTGATGTTGCACGGTGGCGGGCGGGGGCTTCGGGACGAAGTGCGGCAGGAGTTCGTGCGGCTGACCGGCAGGAAGGACGCGCGCATCGTTTTGATGCCGTCGGACATGATGCAGCGCGGCAGGGACGCCGATGGCAAACCGTTTGCGGGAAGCGAGACGATTGCGGACTACGAACGTCGCTTGTCGCTGAGAGCGAACTACGGCCGGTGGGCGGCGCTTCGCGCGGAGAAACGAGTCGCCGACTTTCAGTATCTCTACTTGGACGCGGACCGCGATCCGCGCGGCGAGCGGTTTTTTGCGCTGTTGGACCAGGCAACTGGAGTGTGGCTGCCGGCTTACGATCAGGAGTGGTTGCCGAAGTTATTTGCGGCCGAGTATCCGGAGAAGGCTTCGCGGTTTCAGCTCGCGCTGCGCAAAGTCGTTGCTCGCGGAGGCGTCGTCGGTGGGCTGGGCGGGGGAATGGCCTGTTTGCCGGAGACGATGATTGCCAGCAACGACTCGGCTGAGGACGGCTGGGTGCGGGCGCGAGTCGGCTTTGGACTGGCGTTGCTGGATGGCGTCGTGGTCGATCAGAACTTCAGCACGTGGGCGGGGCTGGCGGTCATGCCGGAGATCATGATCGAAAGCAGGACGCCGGAAAACGGCCGACCGGCGGAAGCGACGCTTGCCCGCGGGATGGGCATGCTCAAGCACGTGCTCGCGGAGCAGCATTTCGGTACGCGGCGGGGGCGGATCGAACGGCTTACGGGATTGCTGCGCGATCACAAGCGGTTGACGGCGTTCGCTCCGAATTGCGAGCCACAGCGGATGATTGCGTTGGCCGTCGAGGAAGATACGGCATTGGTTGTACGCCGCAATCGGCTGAGCGTCGCGGGCAAAAAGCTCGCGCACGTGTTCTTGCAGTCGGAGGATCGCCGGGCGATTATCTGGCACGCGCTGCGGCCGGGAGATGAGGCGGTGGTGCGGGCGGCGAGCGGGGAATATCGGTTGGACATTGAGGATTGGGAGGTGCGGCGATGAGATACGATCTCGAGTGGATATCGGAATCGCAAGCGAAAGCGCACGTCGACGGCTTGGCACGGCCAATCGAGTTCCAAACCGTATTGTTATCCTGTGATCGTGAGCAGTTGGCGCGACAGATTCCAATGCAACCGAGGGTGATATCTCCTAGCGCAGGACCACCAACAGAAATGTACCAGTGGTACGGGCGCATTAAAGCTCGCGGGTTCTGTTTGGAGGTATCAACTTTGGGTTGCGTCGGCAATTCGGCCGACATGTCTACTCATTTCCGGCCTCGTCAAGACGTTGAGGGCGATTGGACGGTTCTCTTGGACCTGGCCGCACTTCCCAAGGCGATTCAACCGACGCGCCCGATTGCCATTGAAAGCCGCGAGGCTGCGCCCGACTTCGTCGTCTATCGCCCCGACCCTCGTGGTTGGAACGACATAGTCTATGCAGGGCGTTCACGAGGCGACGCCGAGGGATTGTTGCTATTCTTGAAGCAGGACCCTTGGAACAGCAAGTGTTTCATCGACGCACCGGAACCCGTAGGTGAATGGACGGTGTTCGACAACGGCCGCAAAGCTGGCGGGTGGGGTAAACGGGCACAGCCCGCCCTACTTTATTCGGTCATGAGCCGGCGATTGTGTGAAAGCCCCGCTTTCGATGAGCGTTGCGAGGTTGGCGGCGAATTGGCGAAGGGCCCGGGCGCGGTGGCTGAGGCAACTTTTCACCGCGGGCGATAGTTCGCCGAACGTGCGATGGTACTCGACGATTTCGAAGAGCGGATCGTAGCCGAACCCGCCGCTGCCGGCCCGCTCGAAGCGGATTCGGCCGCGGCAATAGTCTTCGGCTTCGAGCACGACGTTGCCGTGCGGGTCGGCGAGGGTCATGTGGCAGGTGTAAAAGGCGGTGCGTTTTTCGAGCGGCACGTCGGCGAGTTCCGCGAGCAGGCGGTCGTTGTTGGCTTCGTCGGTCGCGTTCTCCCCGGCAAACCGCGCGGAATAGACGCCCGGCCGACCGCCGAGCGCGTCGACGGACAGGCCGCTATCTTCGCCGAGGACCCACTGGCCGAGATGGCGGGCTTGTTCGGCGGCTTTGAGGCGGGCGTTGTCGCCGAAGGTGTCGCCCGTTTCGGCAACCTCGATCGCGTCAGGGAAGTCGGCGAGCGTGGCGAAGCGGATTCCGAGCGGGGCGAGCAACTCGGCGAGTTCGAGGCCCTTTTTGACGTTGCGCGTGCCGAGAACGATGAGCGGGAGTTGCGGCATGGCGGGATGATCACGTGGCGCGAAGCGAGCGAATAAAACGTGCCGCCGATTGTACGACAACTCGCTTCGCACCCCAATTCCTTTGCATTGCCGCTTACATTGCGGGCGTTGCCACGTGGTACTGTCCGGCCTTCGGCCGATCGAGCGTGGTGGTTTTGCCGTTGGGCCAGCGGACTTCGATCGCCGTGACCTGGGGATTCTCGCCGAGGCCGAAGTGGACTCGCTGGGCGTGTTGGCAATAGAGCGAATCGCCGGCCACGATTCGCGCGGGCTGTTCGCCGTTGGGCGTTTTCAGCGTTACGGCGGCGCCGAGCGGCGAAACGCCCGGCGCGCCGACGAGCCGCACGCCGATCCAGTGCCGCTTCGCTCCGGGCGGATCGAAGCGGTTTGCCAAGAGGTGCAAGGTCTGGCGAATCACGCCCGGCTGCGGGGCGCGGTTTTCGACGACGGCCAGGTCCATGCGTCCGTCGCCGTCGAAGTCGTCGCTGAGGACGCTGCGGGCGTCGAACTCGAATGCCACGCCCATGAGAAAGGCGACGTCGACGAAGCCCTTGCCGCCGAGATTCATCAAGAGCGCGTTGTGCTCGAAGCCGTTCCACGACATGTCGCCTTGTTGGATGTCGGACAGGCAGATGCCGAAGAGTTTCGAGACTTCGGGGTTGGGTTTCGAGTCGCCGGTGTAGATGTCTTGGGTCCAGAATTGCGTGCAATAGTCGCGCGACGACTTGCCGCTCTGGTGGCCGTTGGCGACGTAGAGGTCGCGGTCGCCGTCGTTGTCGAAGTCGAACGAAGTGGAGCCCCAGGACCAGCCGGTCCGCGCGACCTGATCCTTCCACTCCGGCTGCCCCCATTTGCCGTCGCGAGCGACGAACATCCGATTGCCGTAGCCCATGCGGCCGCGCAT
The DNA here is from genome assembly GCA_003576845.1 of Planctomycetota bacterium. Lineage (GTDB taxonomy): Bacteria > Planctomycetota > Planctomycetia > Pirellulales > PLA5 > PLA5. The sequence continues at coordinate 6,885 of QEVJ01000179.1, read as the reverse complement.
TTGCTGAATCGACTCGCGGCCTTCGCGGCCGAGCTTCATGTAATCGAGCCGGCGGGCGGTCGTGGAGCTCATGCCGATGACGTAGAAGTCGAGGTTGCCGTCGAGATCGTAGTCGGCCATTGTGTGTGACATACCGAAGTTGTGGCGGTCGTCGACCCAGGCGTCGGTTACGTCGGTGAACTTGCCGGTGCCGGCGTTGCGATATAGGTCGACGCCGGCGAAGTCACTGGTGACCATGAGGTCGAGCTTGCCGTCGTTGTCGAGATCGACCAGCGACGCGCCATAGGTGCGGCGAAAGCGCTTTTTGTCGAGACCGGCCGCGACCGTGCCGTCGGTGAACTTCGCCTGGCCCTGGTTGACGAGCAGATACGCCGGGTTGCCGTCGTTGGCGTCGAAATAGGGCGTGGGCATCTGGCCGTCGCGGTACGGCGCTTTGTACTGACCGAGGAACAGGTCGAGGTCGCCGTCGCCGTCGATGTCGCCGGCGGTGAGCGCGGTGGGATTTTCGCACGGCCCGCGCCAGGCTTCGATGGGCGGTTTCTCGAATCGGCCGTTGTCGTGGCCGGGGAGCACGACGAGCGTGGCGGGATCAGCGAGTTTCGCCGCCGGCGTGATGAAAGCGAGATCGTTTTCGCCGTCGCCGGTGAGGTCGGCTACGACGGCGGCGCTCGACATCCGCTGGATCTTGGACGAAATCGGAGCGGCTTTGTACGTGCCGTCGCGGGCGTCGAAGCGCAGCAGGGCGTTGCGGCCGCCGACGAGGATTTCCGACGAGCCATCGCCGTCGAGATCGGCGGCGAGGATCGGCTCGGCCATTTCGATGCCGGGCCAGTTCGGTTGCGGAGCGAGGACGTCGGGCGCGGCGGTCAGCTCGATGAACGCCGGCGGGCCGACGCGGGTGAACAAGTCGACGCCAGCCGCATCGAGCACGCGGGCCTCGTATTTGCCGTCGCGGCTTTGATTCGGCTTCCATTCGACGCGGAGGGCGCCCTTGAGGATCGCCAGTTGCTGCCGCGAGTCGTTGGCGGCGTGCAAGACGAAATTCACGGTCGATCGCGCGGGATTACCGTCCTTGGCCGGATCGAAGGTGGCGTGATGCCATTCGGACTGGACGAGTCGCCAACCTTCTGCGGCGCGGGCGGCGAGGAACGCGCGAAACTCGTCGGGCTTAAAGGCGAACGGTTCGGCGTCGCACTTGGCGCGGCGAATTCCCCAACTGAGCTCCGTCGGTTTGCTCGGCCTGGCGAGCTTGAGTTCGTCGAACGGGAAGGCGCCGAGAACGGCGAATTGATCCTGTGCCGCGCGGAGCGAATCCCACAGGGCGACGAAGGTTTCTTCGTAGGCCTGGCTGAGCTTTTCGTTCGCCCAAACGGTGTCGTAGATGGCGTTGCGTTCGACGACGAGCTGCGTGTAGTCGACGGTGTTGGCTTGCGAGTCGCTCGATGAACCGCCCGCGCCGCTCGAAGACGGTTCGGCCTTCTGCTGGTTGGCGACTTTCCGCCAGGGATCGCGTTCGGCGTTCCAGTTCTGCCAGAGAAACGCCGCGCTCCACACGACGGCGATACACACGACGATCACCCACCAGCGCCGCGCTTTCATACGCACCACCGAATCGAGATGACTTTTTGACTTTCTTCAATAAGACGAGATGGGACCGGCGTCGCCTGGGATGACGAGCGCGCAGCGACAACCGCAGCGACGGCGTTGCGGCCGCGGACCGGACAGGCGATGCCAAAGACGTGAACTCCCCGAACCCCGCCAGAGACTATATATCAACCCCGCGTAAAGTCAATCTTACCGGCTTTTTACCGCGACCGGTTGTTACCGCGACCGGGGATGGGCCTTTTCGTAGACGGCCCGCAGGCTGGCGGTGCTGACGTGGGTGTAGATTTGCGTGGTGACGAGGCTTTTGTGGCCGAGGAGTTCCTGGACGCTGCGGATGTCGGCCCCGCGGTCCAAAAGATGCGTCGCGAAGCTGTGGCGGAGGGTATGCGGCGTGGTGCGGCGGTCCAGTCCCGCGGCGGCAAGGTGTTTTTCGATCATCCTGGCGACGCTGCGCGTGGTGAGCTTGCGGCCCAAGCGGCTGACGAAGAGCGGGGCGGCGTCCCCCGGCTTGACAGCCTTCGCCAGGACGCGGACGCGAAGCCACTGTTTGAGCGCCCGCATGGCGTAGGAACCGATCGGCGCCAGACGCTCTCGTTTGCCCTTGCCGCGGACGCGGACGAGGCCTTCGGCGAAGTCGAGGTCGCCATCGACGAGTCCGACCAGCTCGCCGACGCGGAGTCCTGCGGAGTACATGACTTCGAGAATGGCGCGATCGCGGATGCTGGCCGCGTCGCTTCCGGCGGGAGCGGCGAGCAAGCGGCCGATCTCGTCGGTGGTCAAGAAGTGCGGCAGCTTGCGGGCCTTGCGCGGATTGCGGAGGGCCTTTGCTGGATTGCCGTCGGACCATTGCTCGCGCTGCCCGAACCGGAAGAAGCTCCGCAGCGAGGCGAGCCGGCGGGCGATCGTCGACTTCGCATAGTCGGCGTCGTGCATCGCCGAGACGTACGCCCGCAGGTCGGCGGCGGCGATCTGGCTCGGCGCAGGCCACGGGCCGCTTTCGCCCGCGAGGAACTCGGCGAGGGCGATCAGGTCTTCGCGATAGCTCTTGAGCGTGAAGTCGGAAGCGTTCCGTTCGACGCGGAGATAGGTCAAGAAGCGTTCGACGGCCTGGCCGTAGGAACCGGCGAGGAGATTCGTTGTCGCGGAGGAGGATTGCGCTACCATCGCAAGCGCCTCTCGGGTGCATCGAGTATCGCGCGTCGGTCGGCGGTTCTCACGGGTGGACAAGCCACCCGTGCCACCCCGCGAGAATCACAAGGCACCCTAGGACAGATCTTCCAGATCGCGCGTGGCGGGGATTTCGAACCGCCGCACTTCCGTGCTGCGGGCGGCTTCCTGGCGGACCTTTTGGCTGAGCACGGCGGCGTCGTACCACGTGAAGCTCAGGTCGGCGTTCGAGGCGAAGCGGCCGAGAGTCCGGAGCGTTTCCGCGCGGCTGGCGTCGTCGTACAGGAAGATGTACCGCTCCTGGCCTTTGACCAGCGCCAACACGTTGATGTCTTGCGTCACGGCTCGAATCTCCTCGTGCCCGGCGCGGACGATGCGGCGGGTTTGTGGTCGGCTTTCTGGGTCGCGATCGCCGCGGGTGGGTCTGGCAGCTTGCTACCAGCGGGTGGCACTGGTGGCTCGCCTACCAGTGAGCATTGCTGGCGGCACATTCGGCAGTTTTTCGCCAGGCGTCATTCCTTGACGCCCGACCGCGCCGGCGAGGTACGCGCTGCCTTGCTGCTTATCGGTCGTCCGACCAGCGTCGCACCACTCGCGTTTCTCCCGCGCCGCCGCGAGCCGTCAGCATTTCGGCGATGTGCAAGTGACAGCAGAAGCGAATGAAGTCGTCGCTGCGCTGCAAGTACGATTGCCATCCTCCGAACCGGGCTTCGTCGCGGGTGTGATAGTAGTTTTGCAGCGCTGCGGTGAATTGGGCGTTGTTGCCGTAGTAAACCTTCGTGTGCGTCATCACCGGAGCGGTCGACGGCTCGCCTTTAGGTCGCGTCGGACTCGGGGGCCGCGGCACGAATCCGCGCGGATCGGGCCAATCGACCGGAAGGTCCGCGCCGGCCGTAGCGATTGCAGCGGTTTTGGCGCCCGCGGGTGCTGTCGCAGCATCGCCAGTGGTCTTGGCGTTGTTCGGAGCGGCGGCGTTGCTGGCGTCGCTCGCGGGTTGGTCGTGATTGGCCGGCACGGCGACGGCCGGTTCGCGCGGTTCGTCGCCGGGTTGATCCGCAACCGGCGTCTGCGTGTTGAGCTGTTCGCGGGCAAGAGCAAACTCGGCTTCGAACACGAGGCTGTCGGGAATCTCCTCTTCCTCGGGCGTGCCCCAAGGCAAGCCGTAGCCCGGCGGAATCGGATGGAAGTACGGACTCGCGGCGTACCAATTCACCTTGATGCCCAGCCGCGGCGGGTAGTAGGGCGTGTATTCGTTCACGCTGCCGATGACCAGGGCATCGACGCCGAGCGACTCGGCGAGCAAACGACGACGGCCGGGGTCGGCAAGTTCCGGCGGCGACATGCGAAGGTTCCGCATCTCGTGTTGCACAACGTCCGGCGGCACGACCTCGAAGCCGGGAACCGCCTGCAACTCGCTGGCATAGGCGAGGGCAATGCTCAGACCGTCGACGACCGAGTCGTCCGGCGTATTGTTGAAGAACTCGACGACCGCGACTTTGTGAAGCTGGGGAAAGGGATTGTGAACTTCGGCGACGCGCGCGGTTCGCGGAAAGAACTGGCACCCAGCCAGCACCACCGAGCACAACGTCAAAGCGACCCACCGCATGGCAATCGTCCGAAATCCGACGATCGCCCCCCTGATAGCAACCGACGTGCGTGCGGCGTCCGCATAGATCCGCGGCGGCACGCATCCGTGGCCGCTTTATCGACGCTCCGCCGCCCGCGGATTCAGTCGATCCGAGAAATTCCGGCAATTCTTGCCGATCGCCGCGGACAAATAGGCCCGAGAAAACGGCGCAACCCCTTGTGAAAACACCGGGTTGCGTCAAGTCGTGCGACTGCTTGGCGAGGGTGCGATTCCGCAGGCGGAGAAAAGAAAACAGGACCAGGTGGCATTCCAACTTTGCGGACCAACATCCTCACGGACTTGAAACACCCGATCTCGAAGACGGCGAGCGAAAGCATGAACCCGAATGCCCGATAGGTGACTACACGCCCCGCGGCTTTGGCAACCGGCGGAATTTCATCACCACGATCGGCGTCCACTGCGCGGCCTCGACCGTCTCCTTCGCGTTATCGTTACCCAAGAGTCCACAGCACGATCCCGTCCTATTCGCTATCCAAGGCCGCCGCGACGCTACCGGCGCGCCGCCGGAATTGGCCACCGTTATCGAAACTATGGCGTCGCGGCTTGCGTAAGAAATGCGAGCACGTCGCGGAGCTCTTGAATCGTGAGACCGTCGACGACGTTGTCGGGCATGATGGACGTGCGGACGGCGCGGCGCACGGCGATATCGCCCACGTGAAACGTCGTGCGCTTTCCGTTGGCGTCGACGTAGGTCTGATCGCCGCCCACTCGTTCGTCGACAAGCATTCCGACGAGCGGCTGGCCGTCTTCGGTTTCGATCTGCCAGGAAAAGAACAGCGGCGCGATATCCTTGGCCGGCTGGAGGATCGACTCGACGATGCGCCGCCGTTCGGCGGAACGGCCGATCATCGTCAAGTCCGGCCCAACCTCGGCGCCGCGCCCGTCATAGCGGTGGCAACGGTAGCAACCGACGCTCTTGGCGTGAAAGAACACCCGCTCGCCGGCCTGCGGGTCGGCCGGGCCTTCGAGCAATTTGAGCCAAGCGTCCACATTTTGTTTGTCGGGGCGAACTTGCGAGATTTCTGCATCGGGCGACTGCGGATTGACGATGTGGGCGACCTGCGCGGCGACTTCACCGCCTTCGTCCGCCATCTCCGTCAGTTTTGCACGCATCCCGTCGTCCAATGCAGCGCCGCGCAGCGTGCGCAGCGCTTCGCGGCGAAGGCTCGCCTTGGCATCGTCTCGGTCGGTCGCGAGCTTCCATAATAGAGCTCGCTGCGGCTCGTCCGAGGGCGAAAGGCCCATCGCCGCTTCGGCGCGCAGTTGCAGTTTCTCGGTCTCGTCGCCGGCCAGCTTCGTCAACAGGGCGGCGCGGTCGGGATGCGGCGACTCGCGGAGCGAACGGATCGCTTCGAGGCGCAGTCGGTCGTCGCTGCCGGACAGGAGTTCGCGAAAACGATCGCCGCGAAGCGATTCGTAGTCGCTCGGCAAGCCGCGCAGTGCTCGGGCGCGGATTAGCGGCGAAGACGTCGGCGCCGCGAGCAGCTTGGCCATATAGAAATGCGAGCCGGTCTGGTCGGCCTCTTCGGGGCGTTGGCCGTCGAGGAGCGCGAGCGCCGCCATCGCCGCCGCGGCGATTTCGCTCGTCGCGTCGGGACGCTCGAGCAACGCTTCGACATCCTTGCGCAACTCGACCAACCTCGTTTCGCCGATCCATTGGATGAGCACGAATAGCACATCGCGGTCGGTTGACTTGAGAAGTTCGCGGAACACTTGCGGCGAATGTTCGACGCCGGCCGCTCGCTGGGCAAGCAGCACGCTGACTTGCTGCCGGGCGTTTGGTAGCTTGGCGATCTCCAATCCGCCGAGCGATTTGGGGGCGGCACGAAGCGACTGCCGAGCGGCGGTTTGCTCGAACGGATCGTCAGACGCGGCCAACTTGAGGACGACTTTCCAACTCGCGTCACCAAGCGTTGCCGCGTCCAAGCGAATTCGCCGGACGGCGGCGGCGCGGACTTCCGCGGACGTATCCTGGCCGGCGACTTCCGCCAGGTACGCCGCTGAATATGGAGCAACTCGGGCGACAAGCTGGCGAACAGCGGAAGAATCGCTGCGAAGTTGTTTGACGAGCTCATCGTCGAGTCGATTGACGGCCGCCAGAGCTTGAATGGCCGCCGTTTGGGTACGATCCGACACGGCATCGAGAGCGGCGATCCGTAACGCCTGCTGGCCGTCCGCATGTGTGGCCAATACGCGAGCGGCCATATTTCGCAAGCGTTCGTCGTTGCACCGCAGCGCATCGTCCGCGGAGTTAAAGTCGCTAAGTTGCCGAGGGCGCGACGAAACCTGCGCTCGTGCGACCCGCCAAATGCGGCCGCGACCGTGCAATTCGTAGGACTTGTCGACCCAATCGGTGATATACAGCGAATCGTCGTGCGCCGCGACGATGGCCACGGGTCGAAACTCCTCGCCGCCGACAAGGAGCGGCTGCACCTCCGCGACGAACGAAGCGCCGCGCGGCTTTG
>QEVJ01000178.1 GCA_003576845.1 Planctomycetota bacterium | reverse complement strand
GCGCCGCCTCGCCCGCCAATCGGCCCGCCGGGGGAAAGGGGTGCTACGCCCGCCAAGCAACCACACGGCTCTACGACCCGAGCAAGTACCCCCTCGCCCAAAAACCCGGATGCCAAAGACGCAGGGGATGAATAATCCCGGGATAGAGAAGGCATTGCAACGAATCTATACTGGGGGACAGGTAATCCAGTTGTCCTTGGAGAAATCGACGAAATGAATGTGGCCGCAAAGCGGCCGCAAGACAACCTATCGACGCGGCTCGTCGGGCTGCGGGCGGACCGATCGGGATCGCAACGACGAGTTTCATGGCCAAGTCCGGCATTGTGCCCCATACTGCCCGGCCTCAAGTTGCCGGAGATGCCGCGCGGACTTCTTCGCTTGCGCCGCTTTCGTACTTCCTGAAGTTCTCGACGAACAGCCCGGCAAGCTTCTTTGCGGCCGCGTCGTAGGCGGAACCATCGGCCCAGGTGTCGCGCGGGCGGAGGATTTCCGGCGACACGTTCGGGCATTCGGTCACGACGTCGAAACCGAACACGGGATGTTTCTGCCGCCTGGCCTCGACCAACTGTCCGGAGTGGATGGCGTCGACGATCGCTCGCGTATGGGCGAGCTTGATCCGTTTGCCGACGCCGTATCCTCCGCCGCTCCAGCCGGTATTCACCAGCCAGACGCGAGCGTTGTGCTGGCGCATCTTGTCGGCGAGCAGTTGGGCGTACTTGTTGGGATGCCAGACGAGAAACGGCCCGCCGAAGCACGGCGAGAATGTCGCGGACGGCTCCTTGACGCCGACCTCCGTGCCCGCCACTTTCGCCGTATAGCCGCTGATGAAGTGGTACATGGCCTGTGCCGGCGAGAGCGCGCTAACGGGTGGCAGCACGCCGAACGCATCGCACGTGAGGAAGATCACGTCCGTCGGATGGCCGGCGATGCACGGAATCCGGGCGTTCTTGATGAACTCAATCGGATACGCCCCGCGGGTGTTCTCGGTGATGCTCGTGTCGCTGAAATCGACGATGTGGTCCTCGTCGAGCACGACGTTTTCGAGCACCGCGCCGAAATGCAGGGCCTGGAAGATATCCGGCTCGCTTTCGGGCGAGAGGTTCACGGCCTTGGCGTAGCAACCGCCTTCGATGTTGAACACGCCGTCGTCGCTCCAGACGTGCTCGTCGTCGCCGATGAGATCGCGTTTGGGATCGGCCGACAACGTGGTCTTGCCGGTGCCGGAGAGTCCGAAGAGCAGCGACGAGAGCCCGGTTTGCCGATCGGCCGTCGCCGAGCAGTGCATGGACAGTAGGCCGTTCTTCGGCGCGAGGTAGTTGGCGACGGTGAACACGCCCTTTTTCATTTCGCCGGCGTACTCCGTGCCGAGAATGATGAGCTCGCGATCTTCGAGGCTCAAGCAGACGCTGGTCTTCGAGTCGACGCCGGTGGTGAACCGGTTCGACGGAAATGCGCCGGCGTTGAAGATCGCGAAGTCGGGCTTGCCGAACTCGGTCAGTTCCTGCTTCGTGGGCCGAATCAGCATCGTGTGCATGAACAGCGCGTGGTACGGCCGCGAGCAAATCACGCGGACCTTGATCCGATGTCTCGGGTCCCAGCCGGCGAAGCCATCGAAGCAATACAGGCGTTCGCGGGTGTTGAGATAGTCGCAGGCCCGCTCGCGATTGATGACGAACGCGTGGTGATCGAGCGGAATGTTGACGGGCCCCCACCAGACGTCGGCTTCAGACTTGGGATCGCGGACGATCCGCTTATCCTTCGGCGAGCGGCCCGTTTTCGCGCCCGAATAGGCGACCAGCGCGCCGCTTTCGGCGATGCTGGCGTCCTTTTCGAAACGAATCGCGTGCTCGTACAGCACGCTCGGCGACAGATTGTGGTGAACTTCGGCGACGGTCAGTCCGTACTCGTTGAGGTTGATAGGGCAGGCCATGATTCACGTCTCCTGTGAGAGGCCCTTCGGTCAAACGCCGCTCCGTTCGAATTGGCGGCGGGTGTCCTCGCTGATGAAATAGTAGGTTTTTCCGCCGCGTTCGAGCGTCGCGCCGGCGACGAATTTCGGAAACTTCACGTGCGCCACGGGGTCTTCGACCATGTGGTCGCGGAGGTAATACTCGTTTTCGTGGAGCGAGAGGTATACTTTCACGAACTGCACAATCCGGTCGTCGAGCCATTTGGCCGCCGTATCGTTATCGACCGCGTCGAGCGGGAAGGAAATCTCGGCGTGTTTCTCGAACTGCATGTAGATCGGCAGGATGTCGAGATCGTACGCCAACACGACCTTCGTCACTTCCGTGTCGGTCGAAGCGGTGAAACGCAAGGTGATATGGGCCAGCGGCGAACGGAACTCGAACGTTCCTTGCCGCCGTCCCGGCGTCACGGTCGGCGTCACTTGAACGGCGTCCTTGAACTGTAGGACGAGCGATTCGAGCCGCGGAATCCAAACGCCGCGTAGCTGATGGAATGCCTGTTCGAGCTTCACCATCCGCTCTTTTCGCCCTTTGACCTCTTCGACCACTTCCGATCGAAGCTGCGACACCTTCTCACGGTGCGCCGAGACTTCCGCATTGATGCGCGCCAATAAGTCTTGCACGTCCGACATGGTCGATGCTCCCCGATGAGGCCGGCATTTGGCCCGGCGATGACGATTAGCGATCGGCGCCGCCGCTCTTCCGCGAGAGCAACTCGCGCGCCAACCGTAAATGAACGAATGGTTGAACGGAACAAACCGAATCCCACAACGGGAATCGCTCGAAAGCATGCGCTGCAGCGACCACCTTTCCAAGACCACGCTGAGCCGCGTTCCTGATCCTCCGTGCATCGCTGCACGCGGTGTGCGAATTGGCCCACATGATTCGGCTCACCTCGTCGCGGTTCGCAGCCGCCAAACTACCGCAAGTATGCATCCGAGGCAACGAATCGCACGACAACTCACGCAGCGACTTTCCTCGCCGGCTTGAACGGTTGAACGTCCAGGTCTCCGCCCCGGACCGTCAACAGTGAACTCTGCGGCACTTCCGTCCAGATTTCGGGATAGGCTCCGATCGGTTCGGAGACGATTGCTCGGGCCGCCGAACCGAGCCTCCCGGTAATCGCCGGGTTGATCCGGTAAACCTCCTCGACGTCCGGGCTGTGAAACAGCGTCGGCGCGTTCCCGTCGCTGGCGTAGCGCACGGCGTACAGCGACTGACCGTCGGTTGCGGCGACGGTCATCCACAACGATTCGTCAACGCCGCACGTTCGGCCGACCTCCTCGACGAATCCCGCCATGCGGGCAAGCGCCAGCGGCGCGTCGTGCTCCAGCCCGAAGGTGAGGGCCAGATGAAACATCACCTCGGAATCGGTCGTGCCGAGGATGTTCGCGAAGTATTTCGTATCGATGGCCATCAGCAGCTCGCGACGAAACTTCTCGATCTCGAAGATTTCGCCGTTGTGGACGAACAGCCAGTTGCCGTAACGGAATGGATGGCAATTCGTCTCCTGCACCGTGGCGAGCGAAGTGGCCCGCACGTGCGCTAGGAACAAGTGCGACTCGATGTTGGCGGCGAGGTCTCGGAGATTGAAGTCGTTCCACGCCGGGCGGATGCTGCGGAACAACCCGGGCCGTTCGCGGTTGCCGTACCAACCGACGCCGAACCCGTCGCCGTTGGTGGGCGTCTCGGCCGACCGCGAGCTAAGGCTCTGGTCGATCAAATTTGCTTTGCTGGCGAACAGCAAATCCTCGAGGTAAATCTTCCCGCCCGAATAAGCCATCCAGCGGCACATACCGAGCCCCTTTGTAGTGGAAGGAACGCGTTCACGAGTCGTCGGTCTTGGCGTTTCGCGTTCGCCTGGCGGCGGGGTCCGGGGTTCCGCCGTCGCCTGCGCCCGCGAAATGAATCCGCTGCACGGCGGCGACGATAATGCTCGTCGAAATGCCGAGCATGAGCACGCCGACGGCGGCTTCGATCGGTCCCAACAGCCGCCACGACCTGGGCGGCAGCACGTCTCCGTAACCGACGGTCGTATAACTTTTGAGCGAGAAGTACATGGCCGTTTCGAACTCGTCGAAGACACCGGCCAGCGTGAATGCCGCAGCCCAAACCGCCATTTCAGCCATGTGCAATAGCAACAGTCCGCTCACCAGCCGCACGAGCAGCATCACCGCCTCGCGCGGCTGGCGGTAATCGGTAAGATGTCGCCCGCGACTCGCCCACGGCAACACGATGCGCACGGCGCCACTGACGTGAATGGCCACGGTAATTCCGGTAAGCAGCAAGGCCAACAAGAGTTGCTCGATCATGGCCTTCCCGTTTGCCCAATCGCCGATTGCTTTTTAGCGCGATCACGACCGCCGCGCGACTTCGAACACATGTCCATGCCACGCGGGCAGGTCGACGAATAGCCCCTGCGACGCCAATTCGTTTCCGTCAAGATCGTACCGCGCGTCTCCAAGCGGCCCGAGGTCGTAAAGTTCCCATTCGGCGCCACACAATTCGTCGAACGGCAGCCGCACGCGGCATTGGCTTTGGTGCGGCGAATGATTCACGACGACGATCGTCCGCTGGCCGCCATCGGCTTGCCAGCCGAACGCGATCATCGAATCCCAGGTCCAGTTTTCGGGCCATGCCGGGGCGCATTCGAGCAATTGCCATTGTCCTTCGCGGAATAGCGGCCGGCGCAGGAGTTCGAGCAAGCGGTCGTAGAATGCCCGCAGCGGTTCATCGACCGGTTCATCGGGTCGGCGGCGAAGCTGGGGCGGAATCCGCTTCTTGCGGCCCTCGAACTGACCTTGGTGAAAGAACCGCAGCCCGGGCGAGAGATACGTCAACAAGGCGGCCGCGCGATGCACATCGGGTGCGAAGGTGGCATTGGCCCGCGGCTCGTCGTGGTTTTCGAGGAACCGCGCCAGTTTGTCTTGATAGTCGAGACCCGCGAAGAAGTGCTCGCGGACTGGGCGGGCGTGACCTTCGCGCAGACGGTCGTAGAGCCGCTTGTCGTAGGCTAAGTCGAAGCCCTGTTGTTGCAGCGTCCACTCCAGGTCCCAATAGACTTCGGCCAGGAAGCAGAAGTCAGGATTCGCCTCGCGTACCTTGGCCGTCGCTTTCGGCCAGAATGGTTCGCTGGCGATGCCCCAGGTTCGCTCGAACACTTCGGGTAGCACGAGCATCGCCATGTCGCATCGCACGCCGTCGCACTGTCCGGCGATTCGCGCCAGCTCGCCGATCATTGCCTCTTGAGTGGCCGGGTTGCCGTAGTTGAGTTGCAGCGTGTCGGTCCAGCCGGGAAAGTAGGGATCGCGGCCGTGAGCGAGCAGGCGGTCGCCGTCCTTCCGTCTGACCCACGTGTAGTTGTGCGGCGCTTGAGCGAGGTTCAGTTCCGTGCCCGCGACGTAATACTCGGGGTGTTCCTCGATCCAGGGATGGTCCAGGCCAGTGTGGTTCGGCACGAAGTCGAGCATCAGCCGCAAGCCGCGCTCTCGCATGCGGTCGCGCAATCGGGCCAGCGCCGCATCGCCGCCCAGGTCGCGATGCACGCGATAGTCGGCGACGGCGAATCCCGACCCGGCGATGTCGTCTTCCACGAGGTCCGGCAGCACGTTCTCATACTCGCGGCGCAGCTCCGGAATGCTTCGCGAGACTTTTCGGCTCTTGGGTCCCGTCTGCCAGACGCTCAAGAGCCACACCCAGTCGAAGCCCCGCTCGGCGAGCCGGTCTAGCTCGGCGTCGGGAACGTCGTCGAGCGTGGCGAGGCGGGCGAGCGGCTTCGAAAGCTCGGTGAGCCAGACGCGGGTGTTGATCTGGTACAGCGACGGGTACTTGACGCGACTCATGGATCGAGCTTTTCGAGGTGATTCACGGCGGGTCGAATGTCCCGATGCTGGGCATCAGTTCGCATCCTTCATCGAGTCCAACAAGTCGATCGTGGCTTGCTGCCCGACTTCGAGCAATCCTTCGCCCGGCCGGTCGAGGTCGGCAATCAGCAACAATACGGCCGAGAACGTCAGCACCAGCGAAAGCGAAGCCGCGGAACGCTTCTTGCTCGCCAGGCCCATCTGATAACCCATCGCCAACATGGCCACCATCGTTACGAACGCCAACGCCAGCCAAATGACGAGCGGGATGCGGCTCCGCAAACCGGCTTGAATCCGCGAGGCATGGAGGTCGATGACCTCGTTAAGCGAAACGACAAACGACGCCGCGATCGGCGAGCGATCTTCTTTCACGACCGCCTCGGCCGCGGCCCAAATCCGCTCGTGGTATTCATTGGACATTTTCAATCCCTCGTCGATGTTTCCGTCTTGAATCGCGCGAATGCGCATCTCGACGTACTCGCGGAGCAGCTTGCGAATCTCGCCGCGGTGCGGTTCGGCGAGCATGCCGGCGCGGAGGTACGTCGTACCAATGGCGTTCGCTTCGTCGAGGACGACCTGCCGCCGATCTTCGAACCGCGACGCGGCGAGGCTGAAGGTGAACGCCAGCATGAAGGCGAGCAAACCGAGCGTCGCCCCAACGATGGCCCCGACCGGCGCTTCGGCTTCGTGTTCCGCATTCCGCCGCCGGCGCTCGCCGAGCCGATAGCCCGATTCGACGGCGCCATAGACCGCGATCAACGTAACCGCGACCATCAACCACAGGGGAACGAAGTCGAACGGCCCCGGTTTGTACATACGTAATGCTCCGCCGTCGCATTCGCATTCAGACTTGGTCAGCCGGTCGCCGTTTCCGCGAGGTCCGCCGCAGGCGTGCGCGGCTGGATCGAATTCCGCTTGCCGTCTTCCAGCTTGCCTCCCATGTTGCGAACAACCCAATGCTGACTGGAGCGGTCCACATACAAGTTTAGGATGCTGCGGCACATGGTTTCGGTCCTCCGTGCGCGATTCTCAAGTCTCGGAACGGCCGTGCGATAGCCGCCGCGGGACGTGAATGGTTCCCACGGCGGTTCGCACGTCGTCTACGCTCGCTCTTGCTCCGCTCACTTTTGCTGCGTTGCCGCTTCCTTCGGTTCCTCCAGACGGACCAGCAACCACTGTTGCGTCTGGCCGTCCTCGAAGTGGACGAGCGCCGGGGCCGTGTCCTTGGTCAGATTGAAGATACCCGTCTCCATGATCGGGCGTTTCTTGCCGGAGAGCACCCAGGCCGCCCTCTGGCTCTTCTTGTCGACGAGCCCTTCGACGGTTTGCGTTTCGTTTCCGGCGGCCGTGTTGGTGAACGTGCCTGAAATCGAGCCGGTCTTGCTCACCGCGAGTTGGACGAACATGGTCGGCGGCGCACCGGACGCCTGGCCATCTTGCGTAATCGCGAACACGCCGAGCGGCATCCAGTCGGCTTTCTCGGGAGTCGTTTCGGCAGGTGTTGTCGCGATGGCCTCGGCCTGTTGGACGTACTCCTCCGACGTCGCGACGGCCTCGTCGCCGTAATAAACCTGCTCTTCCTCGTAATAGCAGTTCTCTCCGTAGTCGTAGTACATCGGCTCGCTCCAGCCGTAGCCGATCCAACCGGTCAGCGCGGCCCACGTCGCCCAGCGATACGGCCGGTTGAGTCGCCATGCGGCCCAGTTGGGATGGTCACGCCAGAAGTCCCAGCGCGGATGGTTGTCGCGGAACTGGTCCTGGATCTGCGACCGGCGATCCTGGCGAGACTGTTGACGCTCGCCGCGGTTCTCGATCCGATCCGGCCGATTGCCGGCGATCGGACCTTCGCCGATTCCGGGACGGTCGCCAATGCCGGGCCGATCACCAATGCCGGGGCGGTCACCCGCACCGGGTCGCGTGCCCGCGCCGGGTCGATCGCCAGTACCGGGCCGAGTGCCGGCGCCGGGTCGGCTGCCCGCTCCAGGTCGGTCGCCGCCAGCCGGCAGCGTGCCTGCCGACGGTCCGCCGAGTCTGCCGCCTTCGAAGAAGTCGGACACAGCGGCAGCACCGAGACCAGCTCCTGCCACGGCGCCCAACCCGCTGCTCGGTAGATTCCCGGCCCCCGGTCGCGCGCCCGTTCCCGGTCCTACTCCTGTTCCCGGTCGCGTGCCCGCGCCAGGTCTCGTGCTGGGCAAGGTGCTCGGACCGGGGATATTGAGGAAGTTTCCCAAATCGCCGGCGCTTGGGCGGCCGCCCGCGGCGGGTCGCGTGGCAGGGCGAGTGCCTGCACTTGGTCGCGTGCCAGGACTCGGCCGCGTGCCGGCGCCGGGTCGCGCGCCGGTACCTGGCCGTGCGCCCGTACTGGGGCGAGCACCGGTACTCGGTCGCGCCCCCGTGCTCGGTCGCGAGCTTGGTCGTGCTCCCGACGAGGGCCGCGCGCCGCTGGGACGCGAACTGAAGCCACCGCCGCCTCGCGACATGCCACCTCCGCCGCGCGACATACCGCCACCGCCGCGGCCGCCGCCACCTCCGCCGCGGCCCCCGCGCGCGACAAGGTCGTCCGCTAGCCATCCGCACATTGCCGCGACGATAGTCACGATCAAAAGAAAACGTTTCATGGTTACACCTAATCGTTTTATTTGATGAATTGAATCGAAGACGTCATTTACTCGCCGTCCGTGCTGCGCACGACGACGATTTCATCGATGTTTGGCAACAAATTGCCGTCGACCTGGCGATCTATCGATTGCCAGGTGAACCGATCGTTGTCCACCACGGTGAGCACGTTTTGCGAAGTCAACTTCCGTCCATCGGCGGACGTGTCCTTGGCTTGGATGAACCATTTGTTTCCCTTGTTGGTCCACACGCCCTCGCCGATTCCGCCGTCGCTGTCGAATACCCAAGAGCGGATCTGTTTCGCCGCAGGGTCCCACCCGATCACCTGGATCCCCGACGCGTCGAGCCGATCGCCGACGGTGATGCTGAACGAGCGGACGATGAAATTCCGGTTCTTGGACCATTGGCAAGTCGTTGCCACGCGCGACGCATCGTCTTCGTCGACCCAAGTTCCAATCATCCACTCCAGGCCCTTGAGCTTCTCGTAGTTCGACACGATTTCCGGCAAGTCTTCTTCCGTAACGCGATCGAGGAGCCACTTTCCGTCGCGTTTGACGTGAATGGCCGAGTAGCTGCTTTCGGTCGGCTTCGCCTCGCCGACGACGACGCGCGCCGTGCCATTCTCGACGGCGACATTGGGCGAGATGAAGCGGATCGCCTCGACTGTCGTTTCCAGCTTCGCGCCTTTCTGCGCGGCAAAACTGGCGGCAAATTCCTTCTCGATCGCTTCGCGGCCCGCGACGGCTTCGCCGCTAATCGGATTGGTGTACACGGCCTCGGGCGACCAAAGCTCGGCGAGCGCTTTCGCGTCCTGCTTGTTGAACGCTTCGGTATACGACTCCACATTCTTACGAATGGCCGCTTCATCCTCCGTTTGATCGGCCCGGACGTTGTTCGCTCCGGCACAAACGACGAGCGTCGTCAGCAGCGCGAAGCAGGTGGATAGGGTTTTCACGGCATGAGCCTCCTATGACTAGCGAGATGCGGCGCAGCGCCGACGCGGCGCTCCGCCGGGGTGACAGCAAACGATGAACCAAATGCCCTATTCCCGCCGCATCGGTTCGAGCCCGCGGAAAAAAGCAAATGTGAGCGTCGCGCGGTTGGTTGCGTGCTTGGAGAAGGGCTATATCCGCGCGCTTGGCTGTGCGAAATAGCGCGCACGCGATTATAGCGAGTCCATCGGCCAGCGGTTCACGGCCTGCCGCATCATTCCGGCGTCGTAGTTGTAAGGGGCGTTTTCTTCGCTTCATCACCGTACGCCATCGAAAGCTGGACGCCGCCGCCGTTGGCGGTGAAGAAGATGCGGCCGTTGGAAACGTGGGCGCCGACGCAGAGGAGGACGTCGACTGCGGGGCCGCTGGCGATGAGGCGGTTGTTGTCGGCCGTGTCGTAGATGTCCATGTTCGCGCCGAGCAGGTAGCGGCCGGCCATCGTGAAGCGGGTGCAGTTGTAGCCTGCCGTCAAGTTGCAGATTTGCTTGCCGTCGCCGAGGCCGACGAGCGTGCCTTTTTGGTATTGGTGGTGCGTGAAGGCGAACGTGTCGGCGAGCGTGACGACGTGGATCGCCCAGCCGAGCGGATCGGATTTCCAGACGAGCTTGCCGTCGGCGGCGTCGAGGCAATAGATGTGGTTGTCTTTGCCGTTCACCGCGTTATAGCCACCGAGATAGAGGCGGCCGTCTTTGGCGGAGATCGTGCAGCCGCCGTGGACCGCGTATTCGAGGTTCTTCCAGAGGACTTTGCCGCTCGCCGGTTCGATGGCCGCGGTGACGCCGGGCGGGTTCTTGTTGCCGAAGTAGCAGGAGTAGTAGAGCTTGCCGTCCATGAGGCATAAGCCCGCGTCATCGCCGCCGGCGCCGTGCTCGGAAAAATCGAGCGACCAGAGTTCTTTGCCGGTGGCTAGATCCCAGCATTTGACGAGCGGTTTGTGGCCGTCGGGAAAGCCGCGCGTGGCCTGGTGCTCGAAGAGCCAGTCCTTGCCCGTGTAGCGGCCCGTGCTGAAGCAATAGTAGACGCGGCCGTCGTGGACGAGCGGCGGGAGTTGGCGGTTCCAGCTTGGCGAGCCGGTGAACGGGGCTTCCCATTGGAGCTTGCCGGTTGCCGCGTCGAAACATCGCACGCGCGAATTTTGGAAGCCGGCCTGGGCGACGAGGACGCGGCCTTCGTGGTAGGTTGGAGCGGTGTACGAAACGTGGACGCCGGGCGTGTAGCGACGCCAGAGGAGGCGGCCCGTTTCCTGCTCGACGGCGAAGAGCTGGCCCTCCGCGGTGTGCGTGAACATGCGGCCGCCGCCGTGGGCGGAGAAGTGCTTGATCGTGCCTTCGATGCGGCGAATCCAGCGCATCGCGAACGGCGGCTTGAGGTCTTGCTCGGCGACACGGTTCGTATTGGCGAGATCGGCGAAGTTCGTGAACCAGTTGTATTTGGCGGCGGTGTGTTTGCCGGACAGCGGCGTGCGGACGCGGTCGAGGGCGAGGTCTTTGGTGGGGAGCTCGCCTTGCCCGTCGGGACCGAGGGCGTAGAGATAGCCGTCTTCGCCGCCGAAGTAGATGCGGCGATCGGCGACGGCGGGCGGGGCGGTGAGCGGTTTGTCGAAGGCGGTGCGGAACGACCAGGACTCTTCGATGCCGGGCTTGGCGTCTTTGCTCGGCAGCGAGACGACGTGCAGCTTGCCGTCGAGACAGCAGGAGAGGACGCGGTTGCCGACGAGGACCGGCGGGGCGATGGACGGGAACGCGCCGAGACGCTGCGGCTCGGCTCTCGGTTCGGTCTTGGGGTTCGCGATCGTGCTGTGGCGGACGAGGCCGAAGCCTTCCTCGGGGCGCGTGCGGAAGACGTCGCTGCCGCGGAGGGCGACGGCGGAGAAGCCCATGCTCGATTCGCTGTCGTAGTTCGACTCGGTGCCGGGAACGACGGAGCGTTCGATTTTGTCGCCGGCGATTTTGAGGACTTCGATCGAGCCGCCGTTGTCGCGGCGATACCACTGGCGATAGACGGCGCCGTCCGGGCCGAGACTCATGCCGAGCGTGGCGGGGCTTTCGCGCGGGGCGTAGCGGGCTCTTAGTGTGGGCGGCGTTTTCTTGGTGGTCGCGTC
>QEVJ01000177.1 GCA_003576845.1 Planctomycetota bacterium | reverse complement strand
CCACTGAAAACAATCACCAACGCCATCCGCGAATACCTAACCACCGGCAAACTCCCCGGCTTGCCGCCGTGAGTGCTTCAGACGGCTAAACTGTTACAGGGTTAGAAGTTCGGGATTAGGGCTTGAGACTTGATTGGGCATTGGGCCTTCGGAATTGAGCCTTCGACCTTACGCCTTATTCGAACCTTGATACTTGACCCTTAAAACTTCCCCCTACACTTCTTTCGCGTTGATCCACGTCATCAGCTTCCGCAGCCGCAACCCGACCTGTTCGATCTGATGCTCGCGCTCTCGCCGGCGGGTGGCCTTGAACGCCGGGGCGCCGGCCTTGTTTTCCAGAATCCACTCGCGGGCGAATTGGCCCGACTGGATCTCGCTGAGAATCTTCTTCATCTCCGCCCGCGTTTCGTCGGTCACGATTCGCGGCCCGCGGGTGTAGTCGCCGTATTCCGCCGTGTTCGACACGCTGTACCGCATGTAGTTGATGCCGCCCTGGTAGAACAGGTCGACGATCAGCTTGAGCTCGTGCAGGCACTCGAAATAGGCGAGTTCCGGCTGATATCCGGCGTCGACCAGCGTCTCGAACGCCGCCTTGACGAGCGCGCTCACGCCGCCGCAAAGCACGGTTTGCTCGCCGAACAAGTCGGTCTCGGTTTCTTCGGCAAAGGTCGTCTCGATGACGCCGCCGCGCGTGCCGCCGATGCCCTTCGCATAGGCCATGCCGATCTCTTTCGTCTCTTCGCTCGCGCCTTTGTTCCAGGCGATCAAACACGGCACGCCGCCGCCCTTTTCGAACTCGCTGCGAACGAGATGGCCGGGCCCTTTCGGCGCGACGAGCAGCGTATCGACGCCTTGCGGCGCTTCGACCTGGCCGAAATGGACGTTGAAGCCGTGCGAACACATCAGCACGTTGCCCGGCTTGAGATTGTCGCGGACGTGATTGCGATAGATGTCGCCCTGCACTTCGTCGGGCAGCAAGATATTGACGATGTCGGCCGTCTTTGACGCCTCGTCAACGCTCATCGGCTCGAAGCCGTGCTTCTTGGCCAGATCGTAGTTCGCAGAGCCCGGCCGCTGGCCGACGATCACCGTGCAGCCGCTGTCGCGAAGGTTCTGGGCATGAGCGTGGCCCTGCGAGCCATAGCCGAGAATGGCGATCGTCTTGCCCTTGAGCACGGACAGGTCGGCGTCGTTGTCGTAATAAACTTTGGCTGGCATAACTGGCGGTGGGTTGGTATGCGGTGAAGGGTGTTCGTGTAGGGTGGGTCGAACGACGTGAGGCCCACCGAATTGTCGACGGTTTCCTACTTCTCTTCATCTACCGGCGACGTTCCGCCGCGGACCATCGCGATCCGCCCGGTGCGAACCAGCTCGACGATCCCGAACGGCCGCATCAGGTCGATGAACGCCTCGATCTTCCGCTCCTGGCCGGATATCTCGACGATGACTTCCGCGGGGCTGACGTCGACGATCCGGCCGCGGAAAATGCTGGCCAGCTCGCGAATCTCGCTCCGGCCGCCGTTCTGGCCGGCCTTGACCTTGATCAGCATCAAGTCGCGCTCGACGAAATCCTGCGAGCTGATGTCGTCGACGCGAACGACCGTGACGATCTTCTCGAGCTGCTTGCGGATCTGATCGAGCACGTTGTCGTCGCCGACGACGACGAACGTCATCCGCGACAGCTCGGGATTCTCCGTCTCGCCGACGGCCAGGCTGTTGATGTTGTAGCCGCGCGAGGCCAACATGCCCGATACGTGAGAAAGCACGCCGGGAACGTTCTGGACCAAGGCCGACAAGACGTGCCGCATCGCAGGGGGTCCGCCGATTCGGTTCGCGTGGAAACGACCCATGATAGTCGTGGGCCGAACGACGAACAAGGGACGCCCAAACGGCGCGCGGGTTCGGAAAATTGGCCGAATCCCACTCTAAACGGCGGGAATTACACCAACTCCGCCACCACCTCCCGATCTTCCAGCACGTACATCGGCCGGCCGTTGTGGTCGGGCAGGGTGGCTTGGGTGTCGATGCCCATGTGGCGATAGAGCGTGGCGAGCACGTTGCTCGGCGTGATGCCGCGGCCGATCGGGCGTTCGCCGCGGGCGTCGGTTTCGCCGATCGCCTGGCCCATCTTCATGCCGCCGCCGGCCATCAAGGCAAAGCCCGCCGGCGCCCAATGATCGCGACCGGCGCCGCTGTTGACGCGCGGCGTGCGGCCGAACTCGCCCCACATGACGACCGCCACGTCCTTGTCGAGTCCCCGCTCGTGCAGGTCGGTTACGAGCGCGTGGATGCCCTGGTCAAGCCGCGGAAGCTGCTTCCGCATCGAGTTGAAGTTGTCGCCATGCGTATCCCAACCGCCGGTAGCGAGCGTCACGACCGAAACACCCGCCTCGACGAGCCGCCGTGCTCGCAAGAAATCGCGATTCTCGCGGCCGTACCGCTGCTGCACGTCGCGCGGCTCCTTTTCGACGTCGAACGCCTCGCGGGCTTCCTTCGTCGTGATCATATCGAGCGCCCTCACCGTGAAGGCATCGACGCCCGTCATCGCGCCGCGATAGTCGACCTCGCGGCGGATCGTATCGAGGTTCTTGAGCAGTTCCTTGCGATTGTCGAGCCGGTCGAGCGATACGCCGGAAGTCAGGCTTAGGTTGTCGAGTCCCGGCCCGCTAGGCACAAATGGCCGATGCGCCGCGCCGCAGTATTCGGGATCTTCGGCGTCCTTGTTGTTCATCAAGCTGACGTACGGCGGCAAGCCGTTCTGCCGTCCCTGTCGATAGCTGACCATCGAGCCGAAGCACGGCCGGCGCACGCGGTCCGGATACCCGGTCATCACCATGTGGGCCGAATGCTCGTCGACGAACTTGACGCCCCGCAGGATCGCCAGCTTGTCCATGATCTTCGCCTGCCGCGGCATTAGCTCGCAGATTTCGACGCCCGGCACGTTCGTGTTGATCGGGTTCAGCTCGCCGCGAAATTCGCGGGCCGCCATCGGCTTCATGTCGTACATGTCCATGTGCGGCGGACCGCCCGGAAGGTAGATCATAATGACCGACTTGCCGCGGGCCGGAGATTGCCCGGCGGAGGCTCCCTCGGCTTGCAATCGCAGCACGTCGGCCATCGTCAGGCCGCCGACCGCGAGCGCCCCCACCCGCAAGAAGTCGCGCCGCGAAACGCCATCGCAATACTGCTGCTGCCGCCCAAAGAACGTCAACATGGCCGAGACTCCTTACGACCGGGGAAAGAGGGAGCCACCCAATGACGAACGCATTGTTATATTTTGATGCGTTGGTGTCAACAAAATTCTCGGGTGGAGGCGTGTTCAGTCGCGCGACGGGGCAGATGGCGCTTTCGACTTCCGCGATTCGTCCAAGGTCAATCGTCGTGGCGAATCGAAGGGGTTGCGGAAGAAACAACGCTGTGGCCGCACGGCAATGAATGTACGCCTCCACCCGAGCGAAGGGGTGACGCCAGCGGCATCCTGCGGAGTTGGCTACCGAAGCGTCAACACGAAATGACCTCTCCCCGGTCCGCGTTACGGTGCCAGGCGACGAAATTCCAGCCCATCGCGCACGCATTTCAACTCGCTAAAATGCCTTTCCCCGACCCCCTGAGGCCCCGACCCCTGACCCCCGACCGCTCGATGCGTTCCTACCTCGCCTTGCTCCGCGAAGTCCTCGACCACGGCACGCCCAAGGCGGACCGCACCGGTACCGGCACGCTCAGCCGATTCGGCCTCCAATTCCGCGCCGACCTGGCCGAGGGCTTCCCGCTGCTCACGACCAAGAAGCTCCATGTCCGGTCAATCATCCACGAGTTGCTCTGGTTTCTCCGCGGCGAAACGAACATCGCCTATCTCCGCGAGAACCGCGTCACGATCTGGGACGAGTGGGCCAGCGAAACCGGCGAGCTCGGCCCGGTCTACGGCTATCAGTGGCGCCACTGGCCGACGCCGGACGGCGGCGAAATCGACCAGATCGCCGACGTCGTCGAACAGCTCAAAAAGAACCCCGACTCGCGGCGGATGATCGTGAGCGCGTGGAACGTCGCCGACGTGCCCAAAATGGCCCTGCCGCCGTGCCACCTGCTCTTCCAGTTCTACGTGGCCGAGGGCAAGCTCTCCTGTCAGATGTATCAGCGCAGCGCCGACCTGTTTCTCGGCGTGCCGTTCAACATCGCCTCGTATGCGCTCCTGACGATGATGATGGCCCAGGTCACGAACCTCGGTCTCGGCGAACTCATCATCACGTTCGGCGACGTCCACCTCTACACGAACCACCTCGACCAGGCCCGGCAGCAACTTGCGCGCGATCCGCGCCCGCTGCCCACGCTGCGGCTCGATCCCGAAGTGAAGTCGATCTTCGATTTCCGCTACGAAGACTTCACGCTCGAAAACTACGACCCGCACCCGCATATCGCCGCGGCAGTGGCAGTGTAGAATGCGTCGGCAAACATCTGTCTGGCCCAAATCGTGAGATTGCAATGCCGAGACGGCTGACGGTTGCCATCGGCGAATGAGCACGCTTTTTTTCTGCTGGGATTCGCTCGACGTCTTGAAAGAGGCGCCCGGCGCGCCGATCGACGTCGTAGGCGAGTCGTCCCGTTGGACTTCGTGGGCGATTGATCGCGGCAGTCTAACGAGCCGCGCGGCGCCGCTTTGCCCGCGGCGAGATCCTCAATGGCGCCACAATGGCGACGGCCGATGCCGCCAGGAGCAGCGCCGACGGTTCTGGGATATTGGCCGCCGCGACGTAGACGCCGCCCGGGAACTGCCCCTCGAACGCAAAGAAGCTCTGCAGCTCCGCGCCCGTTTGGCCCGAGAAGACTCTGACGTGCGGCCCTGCGCCGGGTCCCGCGCCGGTAATGATTTCGCCGAGCCCGTCGCCGTCGAGATCGCCGACCGCAACGCGAACGCCGCCCGTGAAGCCGCCGTAGGGCAAGAAGCTCTGCGCGAGGTCGCCCGTCTTGCCATCGAACACCTTGACGTGGGCGGCCGCGCCTTCGTCGGTTCCTGTCACCAGGTCGGCAAAGCCATCGCCGTCGAGGTCCCCGGCCGCCACGAACACGCCGCCCGCAAACGTCGCGTCGTACGCGAAGAAGCTCCGCAGTTCCACGCCGGACGTGCCGTCGAAGACCTTGACGTGCGGCCCGCCGCCGGGACCCGTGCCCGTAATGATGTCGTCAAACCCATCGCCGTTCACGTCGCCCGCGGCCACGCGCACGCCGCCCATGAACGACGGGGTATACGGAAAGAAACTGCGGACCTCGCTGCCCGTCGCGCCGTCAAACGCCTTTACCTGTGCGGGCACGTCGGTATCGGTTCCCGCGACGATGTCGGCCCGGCCGTCGCCGTCGAGATCGCCCGCCGCGACGAACACGCCGCCGCCACTTGCCGGGGCAAACGCGAGAAAGCTTCGAATCTCCGCGCCGGTCTGGCCGTCGAACACCTTGACGTGCGGTCCGCCGCCGGCGCCCGCGCCGGTGATGATGTCGGAGAGCCCATCGCCGTTGACGTCGCCCGCGGCCACTCGGACGCCGCCCGTGAACGATGGACCATAAGCAAAGAAGCTCTGCGTGGTTGCGCCCGTCTGACCGTCGAACACCTTGACCTGCGGTCCTCCGCCCGGGCCCGCCCCGACGATAATATCCGCCGCGGCGAAAGTGGGCGCCAGGAACAACAGGAACGCGACGAGGATCGAACGGAGCATTAGGCGCCTCGGCCGTGAATTCGGGAGTAATTGGGAACGCAACGAAATCGAGCGGCCGACGTGCGCCGCATTCGTATATCCGGATCGGACCGGCTCATTGACATTCTGCTTGCACGCCGATCCCAGTGCCACCCGGAAAACGGGGCAATCCGCCGGGACACCGTAGGTGTCGCTCCGGCCGATCCGCCGTCGCAACGGACGCCTTAGCCGGTGGCCTGATGCTCGTCTTATCGCTCCCTGCTCGCCGCCAGTGCCGCCGAAAGCGCCGCGACGGCGCGGTCGCGGGCGGGATCACTCCAGTCGAAGCGGTGCTCGATGCACGGCACGAGGAAGCAAAGTCGCAGCGATTTCGGCGACGTGCCAAGCGTTTGCTCGGCCGCAATGGCATAGAGCATGAGCTGCATCTCGTAACCCTGTGCCGTCGCCGGCACGTCGTCGGCCGCGATGTTGTTCGTCTTGTAGTCGACGATATGCCAGTCGCCCGCCGCGTCTTGAAACAACATGTCGAGAAAGCCGTGAAAGATCGGCGACGAACCGTTCACGTCAAAGGCCCCACGCGGCCACGCGAGCAGGAACTCGATCTCGCTGCGTCGCTCGCAAGCGGACGCGAGTTCCGTGGCGACCGGCATCGCCAGCAGCCGTTCGGCGAGCTGTGCCGCGTGGCGTTCGAGCGTTTCGTCGACTCGCAATTGACGCTCCATGTGCTTTCGCGCGAGTGCCGCGACGTCGTCGGTGCCGTCCCACCGCAAATCCGCGGCGATGGCGTGAACGAGCGTGCCCAAGTCGAGCGCCGCGCCGCGTTCGGGCGAGTCGTCTTCCGCGCCGGCGACAAGTGCGGCTCGTCGCGATCGCGGCGCTGGCTCGCCTACGTCGTCGCCGTCGACGGCGAGCGGCTCGCGAACGAGCACGCCCGAGAGACTCGAGAACGAATAGAACCGGCGCGCGGAAGCGTCGGGCGCGATCGGCTCGCTTGCCAGCGACGGCGCGGCCGCGACTGCGCTTTCGGCCGCGTGCTCCGCCGCGTCGGCGATGCGTTCCAGATTCGGTCCGCGGGCGTGCGGCGCCGGTTCCTTGCACACGTCGGGCGGCGCCGTGATGACGCCGATTCGCGGCGGCGTTACTCCCTCGGGCACTTCCCCGAAAAACTCGCCGCTCGTGCGATCGAACCGAGTGGCGAGGAACTCGGTCCAGAAACCTTGCGGCTTGGCGGGATCCTTCGCGCCGCCGGAGAGAATGAGAAAATCCGCCGCCCGCGTCGTGGCGACGTAAAACAGCCGGATCGCCTCTTGCTCCTCTTCGGCGCGGGCGGCGGCTTTGAACATCCGCAGCGCCGTCGTCGCCTTATCGTCGTCCTCGCGCGAAGGCAAGCCGACGAGCGGTCCCCACGCCGGATCGAACCGCGCCGCGTCGCGATCGCCCTGCAACCGCGTTTCGCAATCGGCCACGACGACCACCGGAAACTCCAGCCCCTTCGACTGATGAATCGTCATCAAGCGCACGACGTCCCCGGCTTCGCTCTCGGTGGCCGCGAGGGCCTCTTTCGGCTGGTCGGCCTCGAATTCGTTGAGCTGCACGACGAAATCGGCCAGCGACATCGTGCCCGCGCGATCGAAGCCCCGCGCGAGATGGACCAGCTTGTGCAGGTTGGCGAGCTTGCGTTCGCCCAAGAACTCGCCGAGGAGCGCAGCGTCGTAGCCGGTGAGTGCCACCGCGCGGTTGACGAGCGCGGCGACGCTCGTGCGGTCCTTGACCGCGCGCAATTCGGCAAGAATCTTCGCCGCCCGGTGCGCGCGACGCCGCTGTTCCTCCTCCATACCCGCCGGATAGCGTTCGGCGAACAGTCCGGCTCGCAGACTACCCGCATGTTGCGCCAGCCAGAACAGCGCCTCGTCGCTCAGGTTGAACAGCGGGCTGCGAAGCGCCCCAGCGAGGCTGATCTCGTCGCTCGGACTGACGAGCGCGCGGAGCAGGTTGGCGATGTCGAAAATCTCCTGTTGCGCGTAGAACGCCCGGCCCCCGACGACGTAATACGGCAGGTCGTAACGCCGGAGCGCTTCTTCGTAAACCGCGACGTTCGAGAGCGCCCGAAACAGAATCGCCACGTCGCCGGGTCGAACGGCACGCAGCGTGCCATCCGCCCCGCGCCGCGGCGACGACGCGGTTTCTGGTAACAGCCGCGTGCCACCGCGGATCATGCCCGAGATGCGGCGGGCAATCCAATCGGCCTCGATGCGCCGGAGGCGATCGGTTTCGCCGCGCTCGACCGCTTTCTTCTGTGCGGGCGTGGCAGGTTCCGGCGCAGACGGATCGGCGATAGCCGTTTCGCTCGCCCACAGAAACTCGATCGCCGGCGGCGGGGTGACTTGCTCGCGATGCGCCACGAGCGATTCGTAATCGTCGCCAAACGCATCCGCGAAGAGCAGGTTGACGAAATCGAGAATCGCCGGCTGGCTGCGAAAATTCTTGGACAGCGGCAAGCGGCCCCGCTCGGGCACGGTCTGCCGCCGCTCGCGAAAAATGCCCGGCTCCGCGCCCAAAAAGCGGTAGATCGACTGCTTATAGTCGCCGACGATGAACAGTTTGCCGTCGTGCGGGCGACCGTCGCACAGGGCGTCGATCAGTTCCTTTTGCACTGGGTCGGTGTCTTGCGATTCGTCGATGAGCAGGAGACGAATCTGCCGCGCGACGCCCCGCCGCAACGACTCGCTCCCCGGCGCGGTGAGCAGTCGCCGCGTTTCGAGCAACAGATCGTTGAAATCGAGCACGTGATCTTTGCGCTTCGCGCGTCGGTACTCGGCGGCGGCTTCGCGCGCAACGCTCAACAGCGCCAGCCCATGCCGGGCGGCAACCCGCGATGCTTCGAGGTCGAGTTCGAGATGCTTGAGCTCGTCGATCGCCTCGCGCAGCGTCACCACGCACGCTCTGTAATCCTCGTAGTCAAGGCCGACCGACGCAAACATCTTGGCGCTCAACCCCTTGAGAATGGTCGCTTCGCGAATGCTCGCCAGCACGTCGCCGGGGCGCTCGGCGTCGGGAAGCTCGGCGAGCGCCCCACGCAGGGCAACGACACGCGGCGTGATCTTCTCATGCTCGACCGAAAAGCCGTCCGCAAACACCTTCGCAGCCACACACGGCGGCGAGGCGACGAACGACGCGATTGCCGCCCGCATCCGTTCTTCGGCGAGCGCCTGCCACGTCGCCAGTAGCGCGTCGGCCGTCGTGCCCTCGAACGCCGCGAACTGCTCGTGATCGCGGTGCCGCAGCAGCGCGAGCACGCGATCGCGCACCGCGGCCAGGCCATACGCTCCGGCCAAGTCCATCAAATAGGCGTCCCGCGCTTCGAGTCGCCGCCGCAATGCATCGTCAACGTGCTCCCACCGCCGCGTTTGCGATTGCGGCTCGTCGAGCACGCGGAACTGCGGATCGAGCCCGGTCTCGACCGCGTGCGACCGCAAAAACGAGCCACAGAACGAGTGAATCGTGCTCACGCGGGCCGTGTCGAGTTGCCGCAGAAGCGCCAACCAATACGGCGCGTCGCCGTCGCCGGCCGCTTCCAGCCGCTCGGCACACTTCTTGCGAATCCGATCGCGCATCTCGCGGGCGGCACGCTCGGTGTACGTGAAGGCGACGAGATCGGCCAGATCCGCGCCCGTTTCCGGTTCGAGATGCGCAAGATACCTCTCGGTGAGCACGAACGTCTTGCCGCAGCCCGCCCCGGCCGAGAGTGCGATCGACACATCGCGCGTCGCGATCGCGGCCCGCTGCTCATCGGTCCACCGCACGCGCGGATTCTCCGCGCCGCCCACGCTCGCCATCGTCGAGAATTCTGTGGATTTCATGTGCAATACCAAACACGCAGACGCGGAGGCACGCAGAGAATGCAAAAGGCAAAATGAAGAATGAAGAATGGCCCTCGCTTCCTACCGCATGCTGCATTTTTCATTTTGCATTCTTCATTCTGCATTTCTCCGCGTCTCCGTGTTTCAATGAGTTGCCGACAGCGGCCATTGTTTCTCGAGGCTGCGGGCTTGATGCACCCGGCAGACCGTCTTGAACGCGCAGAACTTCGTGCAATGTTCGTCCGGGCTATAGACCGGGAATTGTCCTTGGCGAATGCCGCGGGCGAGCGCGAACACCAGCTCCGCGAGCCGTCTCTTCCGCGCCGTCCACGAATCGGTCGGCCGCCACGCGCCTTCCGCTTCCTCGTGCATCGCGTGCCACACGTCGAAGCCCCCGGCTACAACGTGCCAATAGCCCGTGTGCACGCCGACGGCCGCACGACCCGCGAGCAACACCTCTTCGACGGCCAGCGCATAAAGGTCGAGTTGCAGCCGCCGCCCGTCCTCGGCCTGCTCGGCGCGGGCTTTCTTGGCGATCGGTTTGCCCGTCTTGTAGTCGACGACGCCGAACCGCACCGCGTTCGCTTCGTCCGCAACGAGGTCGATCCGGTCGATGCGCCCACCGATCCGGATCTCCTCGTCGCCGTCGCGCAGGACGAGCGGCTCCAGCGTGCTGAGCGGGTCGGTGAATGCGTCCTCCTCCACCTCCAAGCCAAACGACACTTCGAAGTGCGCCGGACGAAGCGCCGCGGCGAGTTCGTCGTACTTGCGGTGCTGTTCGAGATACACGTCGAGCAGGTCGGCGAGCAGCTTCGCGTCGATGGCGAGCAAGGCGTCGTCGAGCGGCGTGTCGCGGCGCATCTGTTCCTTCAGCGCGTCGAGTTGCTCGCGGTAGCCGCGGCGAAACGCTTCTTCCGCGTCCCGCGGCGAGGCGAAGGCCTGGGCAGCGGCGTTGATCGCGCGATGCGCCGCCGCCAGCGCCGCGTGCAGCAACAGCCCGCGCTGCCGCGAATCGGTCGCCAGTTCGATCTCCTCCGGCGGCTCCAGATGCAGCACGTCCTCGAAGAAGTACCGCATCGGGCAATGGGCGTAAGCCTCGAACTGGCTCGCGCTCCAAACGCACTCGGGACCATACCGCTTGGCGAGAAGTTCCTTCGCCGCCGCGGTGGTGAACAGCCCTTCCATCGGCCCGAAACGTTCGCTCTTGCGCGAGGCGTTCGTACGGAGGGCGGCGATGAGGTTCGCGCCGACCGTACTGCCCCCGCCGCACTCGGCCGTGAGTTGCACGAGCCGGTCGACGCGATCGTGGAGCGCTTCGTGCATCGCCAGCACGCGGCGATCGGCCGGCGAGTAACCGGCGACCGCTCGCGGAATCGGCCGCAAATCGGCGATGCTCGTTCTCGCGGCCGCCACACTGGGCAGCACGCGCTCGACGTCGCGCAAAAAAGGACTGGCCAACAGCGGCTCGGCCTTTTCGTTCATCGCCGGAAAGGACAAAAACAGCCGCCGCGTCGCCCGCGTGACGACTTCGTAGAACAGCAGCATCTCTTCGCTCGCCCGTTCGCTGCGCTGCGGCAGGCGCAAGCCTTCTTCGGCCAAACGGCGGCGGTCGGCTTCGTGATACAGCACTTCGTCGCGGGTGCGGCGGGGGAATTCGTGTTCGGCGAGCGACGCCACGAAGAGATAGGGAATCGACAGCGTCCGCGCCGCGGGAGCGGAAAGCACGCGAACGCGGCCCGTCTCGTCGCCCGAGGTCGGAATCGTTTCCGTCGCGCAAATTTCGGCCAGCGACGCGAGAAACTGCTCTCGCGTCCAGGTCTCTTCGGGCTCTTCGAGCCATTCCGACAAGCGGCTGCCCGCGCGGAGAACCTCGCGAAGGCGTCGCCACGCGGCGTCGTCGGGAGGATTGAGGATTGAGGATTGAGGATCGAGGGCGAAGGCAGCGCCTTCGCGATGGTTGATTCCTGTAGGAGGCGAATCCTTTCGCCGATCGGGCGCGACGGTGGCGCTTCGGCGAAAGAAT
>QEVJ01000176.1 GCA_003576845.1 Planctomycetota bacterium | reverse complement strand
GTACATGAAGGGCAAGATTGCCCAGCGCTGGTACTACGACCGCGTCGAACCGGCCTTGGCCGAAGCGTTCGACGTGTTCTACGAGAAGACCGGGCGGCGGTACGATTTCCTCCTGCCGTACAAGTGCGACGACGCCGAGTACATTCTCGTCGGCATGGGCTGTTATATGGAAACGGCCCAGGCGACCGTCGATTATCTCCGCGGCAAAGGCCTGAAGGTGGGCGCGCTGACCGTAGTCTGCTTTCGCCCGTTCCCGGCTCGCCGCATCGTCGAAGCCCTGGCTCACGCCAAGGCGTTCACCGTCATCGAACGGATGGACGATCCGCTCTCCACGACCGGCAATCACCTCACGCGCGAGGTCAAGGCCGCGTTCTGCGACGCGATGCAGCACGGCGAAATCGACCGCATCCCGCGGATCTACCACGGCTGCGCCGGTCTTGGTAGCCGCGACGTCCGCCCCGGCGACTTGATCGCCATCTACCAGAACATGGCGGAGGAAGGACAAGAGTTCTTCTGCGTCGGCATCGATCATCCCTTGGCCCTCAAGATGACCGAGGACCCAGACCTGCGGCCCAAGGGCGGCTTTTCGATGCGCGGCCATTCCGTCGGCGGATTCGGCTCGGTCACGACGAACAAGGTCATCGCCACGATCGCCGGCAACGTGTTCGGCAAGGACGTGCAGGCATATCCCAAATACGGCTCGGAAAAGAAGGGCCTGCCCACGACGTACTATCTCACGATCGCCAACGAGCACGTGATGATGCACAGCGAGCTGGAGCACGTCGATCTGGCCGTGCTCAATGACCCGAACGCCTTGCACAGCGGCAACCCGCTCTTGGGCATGTTGCCCGGCGGCGCGATCTTCATGCAATCGCCGTACAAAGACGCCGCCGACGTGTGGAAACACGTCCCCGCGTGGCACCGCAAGACGATCGTCGACAAGAAGCTCCGCGTGTACTTCATCGACATGGTGCAGATCGCCCGCGAGGTGGCCTCCGAAGCCGACTTGCAGATGCGCATGCAGGGCATCGTGCTGTTGGGCGCGTTCCTCAAGCTCACGCCCTACGCCAAGGAGAGCAACATGACCGACGAAGCGGTTTACGCCGGCGTCGAAAAAGCCCTCCGCAAGTATTTCGGCAAACGCGGCGAGCAAGTCGTCCAGGACAACCTCAACTGCGTCAAACGCGGCTATGGAGAAATGCAAGAAATCCCCGCCCAAGTCATGAACGCGGCGATCTAGGCCTCGTCATAGCGTGGGGCGAGCGAAGCGACCCCAACCCCCAACCCCGAACACCATATCTCTCTCGGAGCATCCGATGTCAACCGTCGCCAAACCCGCCTCGATGAACGAAGCCACGCCCCAAGATCCCTACAACAACAGCAGTTACGGCACGCTCGTCGACGGCGGTTACAAGCTCATCAATCTCCCGATCCTCGACGTCGTCGACTTCAACGACCGCGTGATTCACGGCTACGAGACGGGCGTCGCCGAAAAGGAACTTCCCGCCGATCTCGGCACGGCACGTTCGCTGATTCCCGCCGGCACGGCCACGCTCCGCGATTTCAGTTACATCGCGCCCGAGATTCCCGAATATATTCCCGGCAACTGCACGGGCTGCATGGATTGCGTCACGGAATGCCCGGACACGGCGATCCTCGGCAAGGTGATGAGCGAAGCCCAACTCGAAGCCAAGCTCGCCACGCTCGACCCGGCCGATCGCGAAATGTATCGCCAGCAGTGGGCCAAGACCCGCAAGTATTACGACGGCCCGCAAAAAAAGGGCATCGAAGGCGGCATGTTCCACATCATCATCGACCCGAGCAAGTGCAAGGGCTGCGCCGAGTGCGTCACGGTGTGCGACGATCTCGCGCTCAAAATGATTCCCAAGACCGACGACGTGATGACCGGCATCCGCAAGAGCCATCGCTACTTCAAGCAGATCGGCCCGTCGGACGAGCGGTACATCAACGACAACGTGCTCGTCGACATGATGCTCAAGGAGCAGACGCACATCTACGTCGGCGGGGCGGGTAGCTGCGCCGGCTGCGGCGAAGGAACCGCTCTCCGCATGATGTGCGCCGCCACCGGCGCGAAATACGGTGACCGCTGGGGCATCATTGCCGCGACGGGTTGCAACACCGTTTACACGTCGACGTATCCCTACAACCCGTACCTCGTCCCGTGGTCGAACTCGCTGTTCGAAAACGCCCCGGCGTTCGCCCTCGGAGTGCGGATGCGGTGGGATCAGATGGGCTGGAAAGACCGCCCGCTCTGGTGCATCGGCGGCGACGGCGCCATGTTCGACATCGGCTTCCAATCGCTCTCCCGCATGATGGCCTCGGGCGAGAACATCAAGGTCTTCGTCCTCGACACGCAGGTCTACTCGAACACGGGCGGCCAGGCCTCGACCAGCACCTACACCGGCCAGAACACGAAGATGAGCGTTCACGGCAAGTCGGTCGACGGCAAGCAGGAACGCCGCAAGGAAATCGCCCAAATCGCGATGATGCACCCGCGGACGTTCGTCGCCCAGACGACTTGCGCTCATGCCAACCACTTCTACCGCGCGGTGCTCGACGCGCTCGAGTTCGACGGCCCGGCGGTCGTGGTTTGCTATACCACCTGCCAGCCCGAACACGGCGTCGGCGACAACATGGCCGGCGAACAGGCGCGCCTGGCCGTCAACACGCGGGCGTTTCCACTGTTGGTCTACGATCCCCGCAGGGGCGGCACGATCAAGGAACGCTTGTCGCTGCAAGGCAATCCGGCCGTGAACGACGACTGGTACAAGAACCCGAAGACCGGCGAGCAAGTCGACTTCATCGACTTCGCCCGCAGCGAGGGCCGGTTCTCGAAGCACTTCGACCGCGAGGGTAAGCCGAGCGAAACGCTGCTCCGCGCGCGGCAAGACCGGCTGGAGAACTGGAAGGTGCTACAAGAGCTCGCCGGCGTTCTCGACAAGAAGAAGCCCGCCGCAGCTGCCCCGGCGGGCGAAAAAGCCGCCGCCGATGCCCGGCCGGCAGTGAAGCCCGTCGCGAAAGTCGTGCCCAAGAAGCCGGTCGCCGAAAAACCCGCGGCCGACGCAGCAACCGCAGCGTCGCCGGCCACGGCGCCCGCCGGAGACGCCAAACCCTTCAACGTCGGCGACCGCATCCGCTACAAACGCGGCGACGACTGGATCGCCGGCGTCCTCAAGTCGATGGACCCGCTCGTCGTCGCCTTTGACGACCACGCGATCTTCCGCACGACGCTCGACGTGTTGACGGCCGCGGTCTCGAAAGGCACCGTGCAGCGGATCTGAGGAATCGTGAATGGAGAATGGCGAATTTCGAATGGCCACGCGCTGTGGTCGCGCGTACGTAGCGCCTGAACTCATAGTGCGGTCGACGCCTGTTGGGGCCGCCTCCCGGTTGTGGTCAAAGAACGTACCCCACGCGCGCCGCCTGTGCGTAGTTGCGAAGTTCGATCGGCAAATCGTCGCGTTTCAAGTACTCTTCGACGATCGGCATCGTTCGCTCGTTGTGTTTGTATGCTAGGTGGCCGAGGCCGTGCAGGGCGGATTCCTGGCATGCGACGCTCGGCAACGCGAGAGCGAACGATAGCACATCAAGACTTGCATCGAGCATTTCTAGATCGCCGTTGAGCGCGGGACACTCTACGCCCAAGTCCCAGAGCATGTAGCACACACCGTTGAGCGGCCGCAAGGCTTCTGGGCCCTGGTCGATGTGCGAATAATATCGCGAGCACCGCGGCAGGAAGCAGTCCGTGTACAGGGATTTGATCGACCGAATGAAGTCGACGCGCAGCGAGCCGAGCGATTCGTCGAGCACGCACCAATAAACCTGCCCGGACGCATCTCCATAGAGATACTCGATCGCCTCGGCGGTAGCCTCTTCGCCGTAGGCATCGACGATCGACGCAATCTCACGATTGAACCGGGTGGCGAAACCATTCACCGCGCATTTGTCGAGCTGTTCGACGCTGTGAACATCGCTTTGGGCGAAGACAAGTGTTCGCCAAACTTCATAATCCGTAGACACGGTCATCGTTGCATCTTCTCCGTGCCTCCGCGTCTCCGTGTTTCGAACTAATCCCACCACCACCGCTCGCGCGAATCCGGCGGCGCGCTCGACTTTCGCTCCCGCAGCAGTGCCTCGCTCTTGGCCGTGGTGATGTTCTCGCGGGCGGCGAACTTCGCCGGTTCGATCCGCACGCCGCCGCTCACGGCCGCGACGACGTGCTTTTCGCCGATCGCGCGATGCGCGGCGACCGTCTCGACGGTCTGCGGCGCGTTGCCGTTGGCGACGAAATAGCGGTTCTCGTCGCTGAACCACGCCATCGACCAGCCGGCCGCGTCGGCGAGTTTTTCCTCTTTGATGATCGCCGCCGCCAATGCGGCGTCGCATAGGTTCTGGAGTTCGGCATACACCGGATACTTCGCCGCGAGCGCCGCGAAGTGCTTCGTAAACGCTTCGGCGAAGCCCGAGTTCGCGGGCGACGACTCGCCCGTGCCTTCGCGATTGCCCGTGGCGGCGAGGAATTGGTTCTCGCTCATCACCCGCACACCCTGGCCGCGAATAGCGAACGCCGCGCGATCCGGCGTCGCCGCAACGGCGCCGTAGTCGAGCGTAAACCACCACCGCAGCACGTCGAGCGCGGGCAGCCGGCCGTCGCTGCCGACGCGTGCCGAGCTCAAATAGCTCGGCACGCCCAGGACGCCTTCTTCGAGGCCCAGGCCCACGAGCTTCATCCGATAGTCCGCCTCGACGAGCACCTGGGCCACGCGCGTCCGCGGGTCGATGCCGAACACGTCGATCTTCTGCCGCCCCAGCGCCGACCGCAGTCCGGCGATCCACTTCTCCCGCGCCGTGTCGCCGGGCGGCAGCTTTTTGCGGCCCGACTCTTCGGCGAATCGGCGCGTCGCGGCCAGGCCCTCTTCGGTCGGCGTGATCGAGCAGCCGAACACCGCGTCGTCGCGGCCGAGCACATGCCGCAGCACCACGACGAGATCGTCCAGTTGCAGCACGGGCCGCCCGGTCTCGGCGCTTACGACGCGCCGCTCGGCGTCGATCCGCGTCGGTCCCGCCGGCCCGGCGAGCACGAGGTCGCCCGTCTCGGGATAGACAAACACGTATTCGATCTTGGCCAAACCCGCCAAATGCCGCATCGCCTCGTCCGGCGGCAATCCAAGCGCCGCCCGCTCCGCCACCGCGCGTTCGAGCCGCGGCAGCGACACCTTGCGAAGCCGCGACACCCGCCGCACGTCGCCGTCGGGCAAATCGCTCCGGGGCCGCGCCGCTTCCACCCGCAGTTTCGCCAGCGCCCCGCCAGCGTCCTTCGCCCGTTCGAGCTTGTGCAGCAACCCCTCGGCGTCGACGTACACGCCGTTGGCAAACTCCTTGATCGACCCGGCCCCGCCCACGTCGGTCCACGTGTCGGGCGCGACGGTCGACGTGACGAGCTCCATGATCGACTCGAAGTCGGCCTGCGTCTCGCCGCCGAACGCGCCGTCGAACGCGCCGCCAATCGTCGCATCGCCGCCCGCGCTCGCCCGACGCGCTTCTCCGGCCCAAGCCGGCACCGTCACGGTCGCCGCATAGGCTTCCGCCCGCAACCGCTCGTCGCGAATCCGCCCCGCCGTCTCGACCGCTGCCCCAACCGCACCGATCCGCCGCTGCTCGGCGGCGAGGCCGGCAAGCCGAGCATCGTCGGCAGGCTCCGCGGCCGTCGACCCGCGCCCGGCCAACGCAACGGCCAGCGAGAACGCCGACGCAACGCAACACCACCTATGCCAAGCCAAGCAGCAACTCAAGTATCGAGCGGGGAACATTGGTCGCCTCCTCCTGTAAACGCGCTGAACCGCAGATTTGGCCTTCGCCGAACGGCGCCGACTCCGGCGAACGTCGATTCGGCCGCGGCACGACGGATTATTCCCGAGACGGCGGCAGGCGTCGACGCGGCAACGCTATCTCACGCCCAACTTCCCGGCCGCATCCGGATCGAGCTTCTTGAGCAGCGATCCAATCGCGGCTTTCGTTTCGTCGTCGGTCGCCTGCTGATAAGCCAGCTTGATCTGCGGCAAGGCGGTCTTGGCGGCGTCGCCCATTTCCGCGAGGACTTCGACTACAGCGCTTGGCGAGCGCGCGTTGCTGTCCCTGCCAGCGGCACTCGTGTCGTCGCGGCGATTCTTCTGGGCAAAGCGTTCGACTGCCAGGCACTCGGCGGCGAGCGTCGCGGCATGCGGCGAATGGCCGAGACGCCACAACGCGCGCGCTGCCGCAAGAGATACTTCGGGACTCGTATCCGCCTCCGCAATTCTCTTGACCGCTTCGAGGTCCGGCTTGCCGTCGGCCCCAATCCGTTCGAGTACTCGCAAAGCGTAGATAATCGAGCCATCGGTACCATATTGCATCTGCATTCTCTCGAAAACGCTGTCGTCCTCTCGCAAAGTAGCGTAACCCGCGACGCGAAATCTCAGCACGTTATTGAGCGCCGGCACAGAGGACGCCCGCGGGTCGATAACGGATCGGTCGAGAGCCGCCAGCGCGAGGTCACGCGCGTCGTCGTTAAGGTCGACGAGCATCTTTTCGAGCGCTTCGATGGCATGCGGGTCTCGGGAAACACGCCAGGACGCTTCGGCCACAACCGGCAACCACCGTGTCCCCGTGCCGCGAGAGTTGATGGTAAAAAACTCCTTCCCCTTGCGGCGGTCTCCAAATCCTTGCCTCCGTGAATCGATTTCGCCGGCACGGTACTGACCGAATTCCTTTCGCACAGCATCGGCGAGCAGTGGCGCGGCTGATTTGGCGGAGGATCCGAGATTACCGAGGGCCTTCGCGGCATGAATACGCACGTCAATCTCCGTGTCGGCGAGTGCCGCAGCAAGCGCTGGAATCGCTGGTTCCGCCTTCTCGCCGAGCGATTCAATCGCCTTGGCTGCCGCAACGCGAAGCTCTCCGCGGCGCGATTCCAACAAGCCGGCAAACGTTTTCACGGCGTCTGGGCCGATTCTTGCCACGGAAGCAGCAATCGCGTTCGCGACTTTCTCGTCGTCCGATTGCCGCGGCGACTCGAAATGCTTAATCAGCAGCGGAGCAGCCTCTGTCGCGAGCGGCCCCAGATCGCCAATCGCCGTAATAACGTCCGGGCTGGGAGCCAAACTTCTGCCCGTCGAAATGGACTCGCCAAGCACCCGTGCGGCCCGCCGGTCGTGGTAGTCGAGCTTCCAAAGCGCGAGCGCCGCGCTTTCGCGAATGTCCCATTCCTCGTGCTCCAAGAGTGCGGCGATCTTGGGCGCGATCGGCTTCGCCGCCGCGCCCAGCGTCGTCATTCGAATCGCCTGCAAGCCATTTCGTTTGATCTCGTCGTCCGCGTGATCGATCGCCGCCGCGAGGGCCGCGGCGAATCCGCCGTCCACGCCAATCCGCTCCAATACCTTGATCGTCTCAAGGCGAATCAACAATCCCGCGTCAACCAACAACGGATAGATTCTGTCGCGAAGGGGCACGCCGAGACTGGTCGGCACATTGGCAACCGCTTTCAACGCCGCATACCGAACGCGTGCTTCTTTGCTGATCAGCGCCTGGCGCAACACGGCAACCGATCCTTCATGCCAGCCGATCTCCTTCATGACCGAAATCGCGTGTTCGCGAACGGCGCTATCGCGATCTCCGATCGCATTGGCCACCGCAATGCGAGTTTCGTCGTTCGCTGCCTTGCCGATCGACCGGAGTGCAGTGGCCGCGGCGGCGCCGATTTCCGGGTCGATGTCGACAAGCGTGCGAGCTAGGTCGACCCCCGTGCTCTTCGCATCCGGGCCCCAAGTCGCAAGTTGATTTGCGGCTTCCAGGCGAATATCGTCTCTTATCGACGAGAGCTTCTTCGCTAGGACATCGGCATGCGCTCGCGCCTCTGGTCCGAACTCGCCGATGGCTTTGATCGCCACCAACTGCTCGTCGTCGGTCCCATCGAGCATGCGAATCCAAACGTCGAGCGTCCGCCCGCGATACACCGGCTCACGCTCTTCCGCGGTTTGCTCTCGGGCGAGGATGCCGGGTGTCAGCGCAATGGCCGCGGCCAGCGCAATCGAAATCTCGGCGAACCAGGACACGATCGGGCGAAGCAAACAGTTCATCGAGCGGTCTCCCGTTGCACGCATTACCGTAAGGTCGTCGCCAACCCCGCCACCCGAATCCCATACTAACTCCTATGCCGTCGCGGTGACACTCCTTGGAGCCGGCGGCGGCGGAGCGCTGCGTAAGCCCCACAACACCCGCGCCGCCTCGACCAGCATCAGTGCGGCGAGCGCGACGAGCACGATCGCCACCCACGTCACCGCGTCGAGATACCACGCGCTGCCCTGCGTTCTGACCTTCGCCGCGATCATATCGACGAGCGCCCAGGTGCTCATCACGTACATCAGGGCCGTCGGAATGCCCGTGACGAACCAGACCCACGTCGCCCGCCGCGTCCGCCAGAGCCAGACGGTTACGCCCAACAGCGTCAGCGCGGCCAGAAGCTGATTGCTCGCGCCGAACAGCGCCCAGAACATGCGCCAGACCGGAATCACGTTTCCGTTGGCGTCGTGGGCGGTCTGCATGACGAAGAACAGCGGCACGCCGGCCGTGAGAATCGTGCCAATCCACTTGCCTTTCGCGTTATGGGCGCCGAGGAGTTCTTGAATGATGTACCGCCCTAGCCGCGTGCAGACGTCGAGCGTGTCGTAGACGAAGGTGGTAAACGCCATCAGCGCGAACGAGACGGCAAACGAGGCCGAAATGCCGGTCGGTTCCAACATCCCGCCGATGCCTTGGGCGTAGATGAGATTCGGTTTGCCCGAGGCGGCCAGCGGCGAATCCTTGGCGAGCACCATGACGCAGCAGAGCGACACGGTGGCGACCAAACCTTCGAGCAGCATCGCGCCATAGCCGATCGCCCGCGCATCGGTTTCCTTGCGAAGCTGCTTCGACGTCGTGCCCGAGGCGATCAGCGAATGAAAACCCGAGCAGGCCCCGCAGGCGATCGTGATGAACAGCATGGGAAACAGCGCCCCGCCCGCCGCCGAATTCCACGTAGTAAATGCCGGATACTGGACCGTTTCGCGGCCAAAGAACAGCCCGACCGCCGCCGCCGCGAGCGCCGCGTACAAAAAGTACCCGCCCAGATGACCGCGCGGTTGCAGCAGCATCCACACGGGCACGACGGCCGCGACCAGACAGTATGCCAAGAGGAGCACGTCCCACACCTTGTGCGCCGCCGCGTCCTCGATGCCGAAAATGGCCGTCAGATCGAACGGATACGTTTGCCCCAGCCAAATCGCGACGCCCACCAGCGGCACGAAGATGACGGTTGCCAGATTGAGCGAGAGCTTCGTGTACCGCAGCAGAATCCCCATGATGATCGGCAGCGCCAGATACAACAGCGACGACGTGGCGATGCCGCCGCCGGATACCTTTTCGCCATTTTCGAGCGTCTGCTCGCCGATGAATGCCTGGGCGGTAATGTCGGTGAACGCGACGATGATGTACACGAGCGCCAACCACACGAACGACAGGAACAAGAAGTACGACCGCGGCGTCATGTGATCGCGGACGACCTCGGCGATCGACCGGGCTTTGTGCCGAATCGACGCCACGAGCGCGGTCATGTCGTGCACGCCGCCGATCAGAATCGACCCGACGACGATCCAAATCAACGCCGGCAGCCAGCCGAAGTACAGCCCGGCGAGAATCGGTCCCACGATCGGCCCGGCCGCCGCGATGGCCGAAAAGTGCTGCGGAAACAGAAACTTCGGCTCGATCGGCGAGTAGTCCAAGTCGTCGCGCAGTTGAATCGCCGGCGTGGGACGACTGGGATCGAGCCGCAACAGCCGCGACAGAACGCGGCCGTAAGTCAAGTAAGCGATCCACAAGATCGCGGCGACGGGAAGCACGACGACGAGGAGGTTCATTGGAGCGTAGTCCCTTACGGCGACAGCCAATCTTCGATCTGCAAGCCGTCGATCAATTCGAAATGCTTGATGTTATGCGTGACGAGCGTGGCTTGATGGGTAAGTGCGACGCTCGCGATCAACATGTCCGTCTCGCCAGCGCGGCGGCCACGGCGCTCGAGGGATAACCGAAGGCCGCTATAGGTGTCGGCGCACTCGTTGTCGAACGGAACGACAGGCGCGAAGCTCGTGACTCTCTCGACCTCGCGCAGATTATGGTCGGGTTTCGCGGACCGGCGAGCGCCGTATCGTAGTTCCGCGACGACAAATGCCGATACGGCAATCTCCTCGATTCGCGATCTTACGATGCGCGCCAGTCGGCGATCACCCCGCAAGATCGCAATAAAGATGTTAGAGTCGAGATGCCACATCAAAGTTCAACATCCCTCGGCGGGCGGCTGTCGCGCAACGCTTCGATCTCCGCGACCGCCTGCGAAAACGTCGGGTCCCCAGCACACGATCCAAACACCGATTCGAACACCGCCAGCTTCTGCTGTCGGGTAAGAGACGCGGCGTCGATCGTCACTTTCACGCGCGCACCATCGGGAAGCCCGACATCCACGTCGAGATCGACTCGCCGGCCGTGGACTGTGCCTTCGACCTCCAGCATCTTCATCCTCCCCACGCGACCTGCCAGTCATTCAATGTTAACCGCCATTTACTATTATGGAAGGATTGCGCCGCCAGGGCAATTCGGTGGTTTTTCGCGGGCAATCGAGCGTCCCATTGTGGTCCTGCGACAGCCATCCGCCACCTATCGACAAGTTGCACTGCCAGCCGATCGCGTCGCACACGCCGATTGACCCTACACCCTGCCGGGCGACAATGGGGCTATGGCGCAACTACCACTCGCCGAAAAAACCGTTGTCGTCATCGGCGGCACGACGGGCTTGGGCCTTGCCGGCGCGGCGGCCTGCGTCGCGGCGGGGGCTCGCGTCGTGGTCGTCGGCCGCAACGAGGAACATGCCGGCGTCGCGGTCGCCCAACTCGGCAAGTCCGCCCGTGCCGTCGTCGGCGACGCTTCCGACAACAAAACCGCGCAGCGGGCCGTGCTCTTGGCGGTAAGCGAGTTCGGCCGGCTCGACGCGCTCTATCACGTCGCGGGCGGCAGCGGCCGCAAGCACGGCGACGGCCCGCTCGACGCCATCACGGACGAAGGCTGGGACTATACCCTGCGGCTCAATCTCACGTCGCTCTTCTACTCCAACCGCGCCGCCATCGCCCAGTTCCTCGCCCAACAGTCGCCGGGGGTGATTCTCAATATGGGTTCGGTCCTCGGCTTCTCGCCCGCGCCGCGGTACTTCGCCACGCACGCCTACGCCGCGGCGAAGGCGGCCATTGAGGGCCTGTCGCGTTCGGCCGCCGCGTATTACGCTCCGCACGACATTCGCGTCAACGTCGTTACACCCGCCCTGGTCGAAACGCCCATGTCGCAGCGGGCGGTCGGCGATGCGGCCGTGATGCGGTACGTCCGCGGCAAGCAACCACTCGACGGCGGCCGCGTCGGACAGCCCAGCGACCTCGACGCCGCCGTCGTCTATTTTCTTTCCGACCAGTCGCGATTCGTCACCGGCCAGACGCTGGCCGTCGACGGCGGCTGGACCGTT
>QEVJ01000020.1 GCA_003576845.1 Planctomycetota bacterium | reverse complement strand
CGGTCGGGATCCAACGGCTCGACCTCGTCGTCGCCGGAGAGGTCGTCGTGGAACTGAAAGCCATCAAGGCGCTCGAAGACGTCCACTTCGCCCAGGTAAAATCGTACCTCAAGGCCGCGCGGCTGCACGTCGGCCTGTTATTCAACTTCAACGCGCCGACGCTCGTAGTCAAACGGATCGTGCTCGACTTCAAGCCGTCCGACGCGACGCATTCATAATTCCGAATGCCCTGCTTGTTTCGCGTTTTCGCCCTTTCGCGCTATCGCGATGAAATCACGCGGCGGATCGCGAAAGCGCGAAAGGGCGAAAGCGCGAAAGGGCGAAAGCGCGAAAGTTCATTGTCGGGCAGACACCCCTTTCCTTGACGGAGTTACCGTTTGATACGGCGAGCGATGGAAACCGACTCCCAACCAACGCTGTCGATCCCAATGAGCAAGAGTAAAACGGCCCTGATCGCCTTGGGCTCGTTTCTGTTCGCCGTCGGCGGTCTCGCAATGTGCGTCGTCGGCTTGGTATGGCCTATCCCAGGCGTTGGCATCGGGGCAGCGGCAGCGCTTTTCTTTGGGCCGATTGGAGTATTCGCAACCCGACGGCTCCTCGACCCGACTCCTGCTCTGCTCGTCGACGCGACGGGCATTGTCGACAACAGTTCGGCCGTTTCGGTGGGGAAGATCGCCTGGGCGGAAATTACCGCGATTAGCACATCCGAGGTCGTAGGCCAGCGCTTCGTAAACATCCACGTCGTCGACCCGAGCCGGTTCCTCTCCCAAGGCAACGTGGTGCAACGGTTCTTCCGCCGTCTGAACGCAAGGATGGTCGGCACGCCGATCAGCATCTCGCCGAATGCCCTGCCGCTGAGTTTCGACGATCTGCATTCGCTGCTCGTGCGGGCGTTCGAGTCGTACAAGCCGCCGGGAACTGGCGTGTGACATTGGCGTGGGAATAGCGGCGGGTGCACGGTCGCCCGTGGACCCTGGGCAGATTGCCCCCGGTGTATTCACCGGGGGCTAAATGAATTGCCTGTGCGCTAGAACTCGCGCGGCGTCACTCGGCCCTGAACTCGCAGCGGCAGTCCCTGGATTCTCAAGAACCCTTCGGCGTCGGTCTGGTTGTAGCTGCCGCCGCCTTCCATGCTGGCGATGCCTTCGTCGTAGAGGCTGTTGGGGCTGGTACGCTTGTCGACGATCAGGTTGCCTTTGTAGAGCTTGAGCGTGACTTCGCCCGTGACCGGCCGCTGGGCCGTGCGAATGAACGCGAGCAGCGCGTCCATCTTGGCCGTGTACCAGAAGCCGTAATAGACCATTTCGGCGACTTCGGGCGCGAGGCGGTCGCGGAGATGCATCAGGTCGCGGTCCATCGTCAACTGTTCGAGCACGCGGTGGGCGTCGTAGAGGATCGTCATGCCCGGCGCTTCGTACACACCGCGGCTCTTCATGCCGACGAAGCGGTTTTCGACCATGTCGATCCGCCCGACGCCGTTGCGGCCGCCGATCTCGTTGAGTTTCTTGACGATGGCCAGCGGGCTGAGCTTTTCGCCGTTCACCGCGACGGGCACGCCGTGCTGGAACGCGACGGTAACCGGCTCTTCTTGGTCCGGCGCTTGCTTTGGCGAGACGGTCATGCCGAAATCGACGAGTTCCACGCCGTTCGTTTGCAGGTCTTCGAGCTTGCCCGCTTCGTAGCTGATGTGCAGACAGTTTTCGTCGGAGCTATACGGCTTCGACGCGGTAGCTTTGACCGGGATGTTTTTTGCCTGGCAGTATTCGATCATCTGCTGCCGGCCGGGGAACCGTTCGCGAAACGACTCGATCCGCCAGGGGGCGATGATCTGGACGCTCGGGTCAAGGGCTTCCGCCGCGAGTTGAAATCGGCACTGGTCGTTCCCCTTGCCGGTCGCGCCGTGGACGTAGGCGTCGGCCTTGAGTTCGCGGGCGACCTGGAGGCAGACCTTGCTGATGAGCGGGCGGGCGATGGACGTGCCCATCAGGTAGACCGCTTCATACTTGGCCTGCCACTGGAGGCACGGAAAGGCGAAATCGCGGCACAGCTCTTCCTGGGCGTCGACGATCCGGGCAGAATTGGCGCCACACTTGCTCGCTTTGTCGAGAATCGCCTGGCGGTCCTCGCAGGGCTGGCCGAGATCGACATAGACGGCGTGAACGTCGTAACCCTGCTCTTGGAGCCAGCAGAGAATAACCGATGTGTCTAGGCCGCCGGAATAGGCTAGAATGCAGCTTGGCATGAACGGGGGCTAGGGATTGGGGGCTAGGGGCTGGGGAAGCAGTCGGGATTCGGCCACGACCTTCGCTCATTACCGGAGCTATTCTCCGCGGGTTCGCAGGTGGTGGCAAGGCGGTCGTTCGATCGTGCGACTGGTGCAACGGTGTAACGTAAGACGGGCGGCAGGTCGCTGGGGTTCGCTATGGGATGGATCGAAACGATGGCGCGGAAGCGGCGGGTGCCGCCGGAGCTCACGGCGCTGCGGTGGATGGTGCGGGTGTTCTTCGTGCTGTTCGCCGTGCTGCGGCTGTTGGCGGTTTTCGGGGTCGAGGTTTCGCTGGCGGGCGAGTTGTCGGTGCTCGTCGGCGGGCTGCTGGTGATCGCCCACATGGCGGCGACCGTGATCGGTACCACCCGGCGGAACGCGGCGCCGGACGAGCCGCACGAACAGCGCGAAGCCTGGCTGCGAGAGCGGCGGCGGCTGGCGGAGAGTGCGACGGTCGCGGTGTTGCCGGCGCCAACGGCATTGCGGGTCGATTTGCCGGCGGGAACGTGGAGTCTGGCGTGTGTCGCCTTCGGCGCGATTGCGGCGGCCGCGCTCGTGGCGGCGGCGACGTTTCCGGCGTGGCTACGGATCGGGCTGGGAGGCGTGGTGATTCTTGAATTGTCGGCGGCCACGATGGGCGGGTATTTCGGCTACATGACCGCGCGGCTAACGGCGACGCTCAGGAAGGCGTGGACAGAGGCCACGGGAGACGCGTCAACCGCCGCCGATCGTTAGCTTCGAGCACGATTACGATGCGAGTTCCACATCGCGATTGGAATATCCTCCTCGACCACGATCGAACGTACACCCTCGGCTCGGCCGACAACTCGCAGACCTATTGCCGCGTCTATCGGCTCGACGATGAGACGCCTTATCGGCCGAGCTCGCAACACAGCGTGCGTGTGTTTTCAATCGCGGGGGAGGAACTCGGATCGTGCCTTCTCGCCGCAACCGGCGGCGCGACGGGCATCCACGAGCATTCGGCCGTTGCTGTCGGCGATATCCTTTTCGTCGCGGTCGGTCCGTATACTGCGT
Organism: Planctomycetota bacterium; assembly: GCA_003576845.1. Taxonomy (GTDB): domain Bacteria; phylum Planctomycetota; class Planctomycetia; order Pirellulales; family PLA5; genus PLA5. The sequence goes on along the minus strand of QEVJ01000020.1, from coordinate 51,648 downwards.
CGCTTCAACTGCCCTCACTTGACTTGCTGTGGTCACGCCAGGTTGACGGTGCGACTTGCTTCGGCCTCCACCACGCACCGGCTCATTGCTGCCTAATCGCGCATGGCGAATTGGCTATCTCGCGGCTCGGATATGATGGCGCGGTGGCCTGGACCGCGTGCGGTGCGGATATCTTTACGGGACAACTTGAGGTTGCCGGTGATCGCGTGCGGGCCGAGGATTTCGACGGCCGCACGTACCTATGGGATATCAGAACCGGTGAGCACGTTGAGTGACGACGAAGGCAATTCCGCGGACCAGAGTCCACCGCGATTCGATACGACGCTACCGAACGTGGTCGGCTTGTCGTTGGTTTCGGTTGGCATTCCGTGCGCGGTTTGGAGCTTCGCGCACGCCATGATCGTGGATCCGTCGGTTCGGGACGAGGGTCGGCTGTTCGCTGTGGCGCGGATTTTCATGCTTGGTAGCCCCGTGCGGGGCCGATGTCGATGTCGACCACCAGCTTCGGCGTGCTCTCGATCCTGGCTGCATTGCTATGGTTTCGCGTGTACATCGCGTGGATTCTCGCCACGGTCTTCCTGCTTTCGCTTCTCCTGGTGGCCATCTTGCTTGCGTAAACGCCCGGTGCCGGTGATTTCCCCCTGGCCTGACCGGCGATTTCCGGTGCTCGGCGACGGGGTTTGTCACGGTTTCTTGCAGCGGGTATCGTGGTGGCACGTTCGCGTTACCGCGGATGTTTTCTCCTCGCTAGGAATGCCCGATCATGCCCGAGTCTGCGATCCGCCTGTCGTTCGTGGAAAACGACGTTGCCGTGTTGTCGATCGACTTGCCCGGAAAGGGGGCAAACGTGCTTTCGACGGCCGTGCTGGAGGAGTTGTCGGCGCATCTGGACGTGCTCGAAAAGCGGACCGACCTGGCGGGGCTCGTCATTCGTTCGGGCAAGCCGGGGACGTTTCTCGCCGGGGCCGACTTGCGCGAGTTCGTGGCTTCGCTCGGCGCGCCGAAGGATCGGATCGCCGCGATGTGCCAGCGCGGGCGGAAGCTGTTTCAGCGGTTGTCGCAGACGCCGTTTGTCACGGTTGCGGCGATCGACGGCGTGTGCCTGGGCGGCGGCGCGGAACTCGCGCTGTGGTGTGATCGGCGGGTGATGTCGGACAGCCATAAAACGCAATTCGGCTTGCCGGAAGTGAAGCTCGGGCTATTTCCCGGCTGGGGCGGAACCGCCCGGCTCCCGCGGATCGCCGGACTCGGAAACGCCGTCGAGATCATCACGGGCGGCGAGTCGATTACGCCCGACGCGGCGCGGACGCTGGGCATTGCCGACGACGTTGCCGCTCCCGAGAAGCTCGATGCCGCAGCGCTGGCGGTCGTGCGCGACGAGCAGAAGTCGCGGCAATTTCTGGCCGATCGACAGCGGTGGAGCGGCCCCATTGCCATCAGCGAAACGGAACTCGCGTTCCTCGGCGCGACGGCTTCGGGCTACATTCAGCAGCAGACCAAAGGGCAGTATCCAGCCCCGCTCGCCGCGCTTAACGTGCTTGTCGAAGGCGCGACGCAAACGGCCGAAGCGGCGTGCGAGGCCGAAGCCGCCGGCATGGCCGAGTTGTTCGGTTCGCCCGTCAACGCCGCGCTCCTCAACGTATTCTTCCTCGGCGACCGGAACAAGAAGGACACGGGCATCGCGACCGATGCGCAGCCGCGGCCCGTGAAGCGCGTGGGCGTCATCGGGGCGGGCATCATGGGCAGCGGAATCGCGGCTGCCTTCGTGCGCCGCGAGATTCCGACGGCGATTGCTGATGCCGCGCCGGAAGCGCTCGCTCGCGGGACGAAGCTCGTGCTCGAAGAGGTTTCGTACAACAAGCATCTCAAGGGCGTGGACGTCGAGCGAACCCTCAAGTTCGCGCCGCTCGTCAACGCGACGACGTCGGACGACGAGCTGGCGGCAGCGGACGTCGTCATCGAAGCGGTCGTCGAAAACGCCTCGGTGAAGCGGCAAGTGTTCGGCCGGATCGAAGCAAAGCTCAAAAGCGACGCGATCCTGGCCACGAACACGTCGACGATTCCGATCGCCAAGCTGGCGGAGGGGCTAAAGCGGCCCGAGCAGTTCTGCGGCATTCACTTCTTCAACCCGGTGCGAAAGATGCCGCTCGTGGAAGTGATCCGCGGGCCGAAGACCAGCGACGAGACGGTGGCGACCGCCGTCGCGCTCGCCAAGCAAATCGGCAAGTCGCCGATCGTCGTGAACGACGGGCCGGGCTTTCTCGTCAATCGGCTTCTGCTCCCGTATATGAACGAAGCGGTCGAGTTGCTGCTCGACGGCGCCAAGGTGGAGCACATCGAAAGGGCGGCCAAGGCGTTCGGAATGCCGATGGGACCGTTCACGCTGTTCGACGTCGTGGGACTCGATACGGCCGTGAACGCGGGGCTGGTGATGCACGAGGCGTTCCCCGATCGGACCGTGGTTTCCGCCGTCTTGCCGACGCTGATCAAAGCCGGGCGGCACGGACAGAAGTCGCTCTCCGGGTTTTTCCGCTACAAGCACCATTCGTCGAAGGGCGAGCACGATCCGGAGTTCGACCGGCTGATTGGGCCGCTGTTGCGCGAAACGAAGCCGCTATCGCGCGACGATTTGACCAACCGCTTGTTCCTGCCGATGGTGTTGGAAGCGACCCGCGTGTTGGAAGAGCACATCGTGCGGGACGTGCGCGACGTGGACTTGGGCCTGATTTACGGGATCGGATTCCCGCCGTTCAAGGGCGGGCTGCTGTATTGGGCCGACACGCTGGGAGCCGCGAAGATCGTCGAAATGCTCAAGCCTTACGAAGCGCTCGGCACGCGGATGCAGCCGACGACGATGCTTTTGGAGATGGCGAGGACGGGCGGGAAGTTTTATCGGCCGTAGCAGGGGCGCGGGGCGGAATTCTCGTGGTTGAATGTGAACCCCTTGACCGTTAGAAGGTTGGTGCGTCGTCGATGACGCCTGCTTCGAGTAACGACTTGACCGCGTCCGATTCCAACGCCGCGTCCGTTCATTCGCCGCCGCGGCAATGTTGCCCCGTGGCCGAGACGCCGCGGCTCCTGTTGCGCCGGATCGACCGCGACGACCTCGACTTTTTTGCCGCCCTGTTTGCCGATCCCGAAGTCATGCGGTTCTCGCTCGGCGTGCGGACGCGCGAACAGAGCGGCGAGTGGATCGACCGGGCAACCGCGACGTACTGCCAGCGCGGCTATGGTCCCTGGGGCGTCGTCCGCAAGCTCGACCAAACGCTGATCGGTTTTTGCGGGCTGCTCGACCAGACGGTCGACGGCGTCGCGGAAGTCGAGGTCGCGTATCGTCTGGCCGAACCGTACTGGGGGCAGGGCTTCGCGCCCGAAGCGGCGGCGGCCGCACGCGATCTGGCGTTCGGCGAGTTTCGCCTCGCGCGGGTGATCGCGCTCATCGACGCCAACAACATTCGCTCCGTCCGCGTCGCCGAGAAGATCGGAATGGACTGGCAGACGCAAACGCTGAAATGGGGCCGCCGGCTGCGGGTATACCAATGCACCCGTCGCGCTCCCGAGTGACGGAGAACTGCGTCGTTTATTTGAACGCTGGCGTCGGCGGATAAATCCCGATTTCGATGTGGTGCCCGTCGGGGTCGTGGAAGAAGATTTGCGGAATCCCGCCGGCATTGACTTGTTTGTGGTAGTCGATGCCGTGTTCGCGGAGCGCACGCTCGACGGCGTCGAAGTCGTCGACGGCGAATGCCAGATGATCCGCCCGCGGGTCGATCCGTTCGTCCGCCTCGGGCGTGCGGTTCTCGATGACGTGGATTTGCAGCCCGTCGCGAAACAGCCATGCGCCGCGAAAGTTGAAGTTCGGACGTTCCAGCGGAGCGAAGCCGAGCACGTCGCGATAGAACGCCAGGCTGGCGTCGGGATCGCGCGTCGTCACGGCGACGTGGTGCAGACCTCGCAAGGGAAGTGGTGTCGGCATGGCAATGGTCGAATCGGAGTGTGTGTTCATAGCCGCGAACGATGCCGAATGCAGTCTAACGACGCGGCGTGCATGCCGGCAACCCTTCGTCAGCGCGATGCAATATCGACGAGGCAAGCATGACGCCTTTGCTCGTCGATGGATTGGAGCGCGGGGCGCGTTTCCGCACACCGCCCTTCGCGAAACCGGCATCGCGGCTCGAATGCGCAGCCCGGCGGAAGCTCGGCGAGGTCGGGCGGTTGCCCTTCGATCGAAACGAGCCGCGCAGCGGAAGGTTCGCCCGGCTCGGGCAGCCGCGGGACCGATTCGAGCAATCCCCGCGTGTAAGGATGCATTGGCGCAGCGAATAGCGACTCGACCGGCGCCTCTTCGACGATGCGACCGGCATACATGACGGCCACGCGGCGGCAGAGCTTGGCCACGACGCCCAGATCGTGCGTGATCAGAAGAATGGCGGTGCCCTCGCGGCGCTGCAATTCCGCCAGAAGTTCGAGAATCTGGGCCTGGATCGTCACGTCGAGCGCCGTGGTCGGCTCGTCGGCGATGAGCACGTCCGGGCGACACGACAGGGCCATCGCAATCATCGCCCGCTGGCGCATGCCGCCGGAGAATTGGTGCGGATAATCGAACACGCGGCGCGCGGCGCTCGGAATGCCAACCTTCGCGAGCATCTCGACGGCGTGGTCGAGCGCGTGGCGGCGCGTATGGCGGAGATGATGGCGCGTGACTTCGGCCAGTTGCTCGCCGACGGAAAGAAACGGATTGAGGGCCGTCATCGGGTCTTGAAAGATCATCGCGATGCGGCGGCCGCGAAGCTCGGCGAGGCGCTTGGCCGATTGCCGGAGCAGGTCTTCGCCGCGATAGAGGACGCGGCCGCCGGTGACGCGGCCCGGCGGCTGTGGGACGAGGCCCATGATGGCGAGGCTCGTCACCGATTTTCCCGAGCCGGACTCGCCGACGAGCCCCAACGTTTCGCCGGCCGCGAGCGCAAGCGACACGTCGCTCACCGCCCGAACCGGCCCGTGGTCAGACGCAAACTCGACGCTCAGGTTCTCAATGGTGAGCATGACGACGCCGGAGATTCGCAGCGCTTACGAGCGCAACGGACGGGATAAGGAATGCGAAATGCAAAATGAAGAACGAAGAATGAAGATCGAGAAAGAGCACATACGGTGCGACGCGCAGTCCATTCTGCATTCTTCATTTTGCCTTTTGCATTCTCCCCGTGCCTCCGTGTTTCGAAAATCGATGTGAATCGTACTCACCGCGCGGAGGCGATCGACGGCTCGCGGCTCTCGGCTTGAAAGTGCCGATTAAAGACCTCGCGGACCTCCCGGCGGATCCGGGCGTCGTCGGCCAGCAGGTCTTCGCAGCGCGAGTAATGCAGCAGCCGCGCGAGCTTGGCGAGATCGAGTTCTTCGTCGGGCATGTCGTGCCGCGCCGCGGCGTTCATCAGCCGGATGCGGGCTTCCACGTTGCGCAAGAACCGGTACGACTTGCTCAGGAACTCGGCGTCGCCGCGGGCGAGGCAGCCGGCGTCGCATAGCGCGTCGATCGCGTCGAGCGTGCCGGGCGCACGGATCGACAGCGGCATCCCGCCATGACGGAGCTGGAGCATCTGCACGAGAAACTCGATATCGACGATCCCGCCGGCGCCGCGCTTGATGTTCCGCGGATTGGCGGTTTCTTCGAGCCGCATCCGCATTTGGTAAATCTCCTCGGCATCGGCGGCCTGCCACGCGCGGCCATAGGCGACGTGCCAAACCGCTTCCATCGCCCGCGCCGCGGCGGCCGGCTCGCCATACACGACGCGAGCTTTGCACAGGGCCAGGCGTTCCCAAAGCTGGCCTTCGCCTTCGTCGAAATACCGCACCAACTCGGCGAGCGACGTGGCGAGCGCTCCGGAACGGCCCGTGGGGCGCAGCCGGGCATCGACTTCGTAGAGCCTTCCGTAAGGTCCGAGTTGCGACGCGGACTTGATGATCCGCTGGCCGAGCTCGCCGAAAAAATGTTGATTGCTCGTCTCGTTGAACTTGCGGTTCGGACGCAGCGGCCGAGTCTGGCCGTCGGCTTCGTAGAGGAAGATAACGTCCAGATCGCTGTGGTAGTTCGGCTCGCGGCCGCCGTATTTGCCGAGAGCGAGCGTGACGAACTCGCACCGGCGGGATTCGGGATTCGGAATTCGGGTTTCGGGAGTCCGAACCTCGAGCGGTTCGGCGCCATTACTGAGCTCGGCGTCGTTAGGTATCGTTTCGGCAATCCACGGAATCCCGAATTTCTCGCCGAGACGGTCGAACTCGCGCCGCGTGAGCTGTTCGAGACACACCTGGGCGATGTCCGCGAGGGCCGCGTTCGTCGCCTTGATGTCCTCCTTGCCGAGAATATCGCGCACCCCGACGCTCAGTTGCTCCGTATTCTTGAAACTGTGCAGGATCGGCTCGATGTCTTCCGCGCCGCGGCACAAATCGGCGAGCTTCGCCCGAAGCTGCTCCGGCTTCGGCAGCCGGTCCAGCAGCAGGCTGTCGAGCAACTCGTCGATCATGCCCGGGTTGCTCGTGAGAATCTCCGACAGGAACGGGCTCGATGAGCACAGCTCGACGTACAACCGCATCGTCGGCGGGCTGAAACTGAACAATTCCCACAACACTCCCTTGCCGCCGAGAGAATCGCTGACGTTGGCCAGATTGACCAGCGTCGAGTCCGGATCGGGCGTCTGCGACACGGCCGCCAAGAGCCGCGGCGCGATCGCCGCCAGAAAATGCCGGCAACGCCGCGTCGAGAGAAACGGAATTCGCTCCGTCGCCAGCGACATCAGCGTGTCGTAAGCGTTGTCGACCGACTGGAAGCGATACTTGGAAAGCGTCTGGCGAATCGACTCGCGCGGCGGATCCGGATCGAGCACCAGATCGACCTCCGGCTCGACCTCGCCTTCGTCGCCGAACGCCAGGTGCAACAAATGATTGAGAATGATCCGGTTGACGCCCGTACGGCGGCGATATTCGGCCAAAAACGCCTCGCGTGCCGACGAACCCGACGCCGCGTCGAAACCCATCCGCACCGCCAGCTTGCGCAGCTCTTCGTCGTCCTCGGGCATCGCGTGCGTCTGCAAGTCGAACATGATTTGCAGACGATGCTCGATCTTGCGGAGAAAGCGGTAGTTTTCCTCGAGTTCGGTGCGTTCGCGGTCGTTGAGGCACCCGGCCCGTTCGAGTCGGTCGAGGGCGACGAGCGTATTGCCGGTCCGCAATTCCGGGAGTTCGCCGCCGTTGAGCAGTTGCAGAAACTGGATCACGAACTCGATGTCGCGGATGCCGCCGTGGCCCGTCTTCACGTCGCGGTGATCGGCGCCTTCGCGCTGGGCCCGCTGTTCGATGCGCCGTTTGAGCGCGCGGATGCCGGAAATGTCGGCGCGGCTCAAATACCGGCGAAAGACCCACGGTTCGAGCTGGGCCAGAAACTCGCGGCCCAGGTCGAGGTCGCCCGCGATCGCCCGCGCCTTGACCATCGCCTGGCGTTCCCACGTCCGGCCCAGCACGTCGTAGTAATGCAAGGCCGACTCCAGACTCGGCACGAGCGGGCCGCGATCGCCTTCCGGACGCAATCGCATGTCGACTCGATAGGCGATCCCATGTTCGTTCGTTTCCGTCAGCAGGCGGATCAACTCGCGGGCCAGTGCGTCGAAGTATTCCGTGCTCGATTGCCGCCGACGGCCGTCGGTCGTGCCGTCGCCGTCGTAAAGAAAGATCAGGTCGATGTCGCTAGAGTAATTCAACTCCACGCCGCCCAGCTTGCCCAGCGCCAAAACGACGAACCGCGCGGCGCGTCCGTCCGGCAAGCGCGGCACACCCCGCGACTCGTTAACCTTTCGCTCGGCCGCGCGCAGCGCCGCCTCCACGATCGCGTCCGCCAGAAACGATATCTGTTCCGTGACAACGAGCAAATCCTGGGCGAGCACGATGTCGCCGTAAGCGATCCGGAGCGTCTCGCGGCGCTTGAACCGGCGCAGCGTCGCCATCGCCGCCTTCTCGTCCGCCTGCGCCAGCGTTTCGGCCACGATTTCCGCCACCAGCACGTCGCGGGCGACCGGCTGGCCCTCCGTCATCCGCAACAAGTCGTAACTCTCGCCATCGGTAACGAGCAGGTCGCTCAGATGCTGGCTCGTCGAGAAGATTTGCAGCAATATCGGCAGCGCCTGCCGATCCCGCTCGAAAAGCGCGGCGAGCGACAGCGGGCTGCGGGCCGCGGCGAAGAACCGATCCAGGTTGTTGAGCGCCATGTCCGCGTCGGAAATCCGCGGCAGGTGCACTGCGAACTGCCCGAGCAGATCGGCGACCAGATCGAGCGTCACGCCGGCGTCGGCGATCCGCACCAGAAATTCGTGGACCCGCGAAGGCTCGCAAACGCCCATCGGGCGAAGCCGGGCCTCGGCCAGTGCAGGGTCGTCGAGCAGGGCGGATATCGTCGAAAGGTCCATTGCCACGCACGGTGCGCCGAGTCGCCTGGGATTTCAACATCCTATCATACCTGGACCAAGCCGCGAGGTCAGGCCGAATCCGCCGCGGCGCGTCCCGATCAAGCAATTGTTTCGCCCCCGGTGGGGAATTAGGATTGGGTTTGGGTTGCACGCCGCGAAAACCGCGACCGGGTCGGAGCAACTCAAGCGAGGAAAGGTGCCGTTTGCTTTGGGCGACGGCGGTCTCGGTGGGGAACCGCGCCGTCGCGCCCGTTTCGTTGGGTTGTCCATGCCGATCGAATTCGCCTGCCCTAACGGGCATATCTTGAAAGCCCCGGAAGAGCGCGCCGGCAAAACCGGGAAATGCCCGAAGTGCGGCGTCGCGTTCGTCGTGCCGAGCGCCGAGGAACCGATCGAGGATTTCGAGGCCGAAGCGCCGCCGGCCGGTCCGCCGGACGAGACCGCCGCGGAATCGCCGGTGGCCGAAACATCGACGAGTGCCGCGCCGAGCGACTCGGCAACCGCCGCAAGCCCGGTCGCGGCCGCCGAACCGGAGAAGCCCGCGCCCGAGGAAACGATCACCTTCCTTTGCCCCAACGGCCACAAGCTTACGAGCCCCGCGCGCCTGCAAGGCAAGGCGGGCAAGTGTCCGCATTGCGGCGAGAAGTTCCGCGTGCCGATGCTCGACGAAGCCGAGGAGGAGCCGGAAGAATTCGGTGTCGAAGAGAACGAGTATGCATTCGCAGAGGAAGGCGTCGACGAATTCGCCGAGGAAGGCGAGTTCGGCGACGAAATCCCCGACGATGCGCTCGTCGAGGAGGAACTCGGCCCGCCGCATCCCACGCGGCTGCTGTTCGAGCGGCTTTTTCGCGAGCGCGAGCACGGCGGCAAGCTGCGGCTGCACTTGAGCGAAGGCGGTGTGCTCGACGCCGACTTCTACGCCCGGCGCTACTCCCGCGGCGGCTACGGCGTGGTCGCCTCGCGCGACGACAAAGGCAATTACAAAATCACCGCCGTCCATTGGGACGCCGTCCAGCGGATCGAAGTCGACGAGTTGGTCAACCTGCCGGAAGGCGTGTTTGAATAGCATCAGGGCACAGGTTTCGGGATTCGGGATTCGGGGCGAAACCCCGCGGCTGTCGCACGGGTAATGCAGCGCAGCCCGGCGTTGCGCGGCCGCGGTGTCTTCGTAGACCTTACATAAGGAGTCGGCACGTGGTTTCCTTCGTTTTTGCGGCAACTCGTCGGTTGCCGTTCCGGGCGGTCTTGGCTATCGCGATTGCGTCGGCTCTCGTTTCGATCGCCGAAGCCCAGCGGCCGGGAACGCCCGAGTTGTTTCCCAAGGACACCGCCGCCCTCGTCCGGATTCCCAGCGCCCCGGAGCTTAAGGCCCGGTTCATGAACACCGCGATGGGCCAGATGAGCCAGGACGACCAGCTCGGCCCGCTCCTCGCCGAGCTTTACGGCTCGGCCACGGAACTTTTCAAGGAGCACATCGAAGAGCAGGTCGGCGTCACGCTCGACGAGCTCCTCTCGCTGCCGCAGGGCGAAGTCGCGTTCGGCGTGATTACGCCCGAGGGCGTCCGTCCCATGTTCGTCTGGCTGATCGACGCCGGCGAAAAGAAAGACGCCGCCAACAAGCTGCTCGAAAAAGCCAAAGAAGCCCTCGACAAGGAAGGCTATGCCAAGACGACCGAGAAGGTCGAAGAACTCGACATGGAGTTGACGGTCTACGACATTCGCGAAGACGCGATCCCGCGGCTCGTGCTCTTCGAACGCGACGCCACGTTCGTCGCCACGACCGACGTCGACCTCGCCAAAAGCCTCCTCGCCCGCTGGACGAATCCGACCGGCAAGCCGCTCCCCGATTCGCTCGCCAAGAACGAACGTTATGCCGCGATCATGAAGCGCTGTCGCGGCGAAGGCGGTCAGCAGCCGCACGTGACGTTCTTCGTCGACCCGATGACGATTCTCAACAGCGCCGCCGTCGGCAACGTCGAAATGACGCTGACGCTCGCTCTCTTGCCCCAGCTTGGCCTCGACGGTTTCTCCGGCCTCGGCGGCAGCATCACCTTCGACGCCGCCCCCTACGACTACATCTCGCACTTCCACGTCCTCCTCGAAAACCCGCGGACCGGCGTCCTCAAGGCCCTCGCGCTCTCCTCCGGCGACATCACGCCGCCCGCCTGGGTTCCCGCCGACGCGAACAGCTTCATGTGTGGGCATTGGGACTTCCGCACGACTTACGAGCAAGTCGCCAAAATGGTCGACACGTTTCAAGGCGAAGGCCGCACGGAAAAAGCCGTCCAGGGCTTCCTCGACAACAACTGGGAAGGCATGGACTTCCACACCGACATCCTCGACCAGTTCGCAGGCCGCGTCGTGCATATCACGTGGATGGAGCCGCCCGCGCGGTTGACGAGCCAAATCCAATGCCTCGCCGTCGAGGTCAAGGATCCCGAAGCGCTCCAAAAGTGGCTCGACAAGCTCGCCGAGAAGTACAAGGAAAACATCGAGTCCAAAACGGTCGGCCGCATCACCTATTACGAGCCGAAAGGTCCGCCGCGGGCCCGCGCCGAACGCCGCCGCGTCCGTCCCGACGGAACCGAGGAGCAACCCGAGGTCGTCGAGGACCAGGAGTTTCCCATGCCCTGCCTGGCGCTCGTCGACAACTATCTGATGGTCACGCGGGCCGCGTTCCTCAAGAAGATCGTGCTCGCCAAAGACGATCCCTCCGCGGAAAAGCTCGCCGATTCGCTCGAATACAAGCTCGTCGCCGGCCGCTTCGAGCGCGTCGCCCCAGGCATGAAGCCCGGCATGATTACCTACAGCCAACCGGAAGAAGCCATGCGCTGGGTCTACGACTTCGTCACCGGCCCGCAAGCCAAGGAGTTCCTCGAAAACCCCGACGCCCCCGACCCCGTCGTCCGCCTCCGCGACGCCCTCGAAAAACACCCGCTCCCGCCGTTCGAAGTCATCAAAAAGTATCTCGCCCCAACCGGCGGCGTCATGATCAACGAACCCACCGGCTTCCACTTCACCGGCTTCGGCCTCCGCCGAACGCAAAGCGAGTGAAGTAATCCATCCGGTAGGTCAGGCCAAGCGGAAAACGACTCGCCATCCCGCGCGCACTCAACCCGCGCCGGCCTGACGGAACTGCCGCCCAACGTCAACCTCCGTCACGCCGGCGCGGATTTGGCGAATCGCGAATGGCGGAGTCGAATGTCGCTTGGCCTGAACTACTCCCCTCGCCACCCGCAAAACCGGGCGAGCGTCGCATTGTCTTCGTGATTCCACCCCGCAATTTCACCCGCATCTATGCCGGAAGGGATGACATACGTTCGGTTCGTCGTCGGGGACGCGGCCGCGAATCCCTTTTGGATGACGGGAGTGATCACGGAGGCATGCATCCTCCGCGACGAGGGAAAGTTGGAACATTACGAAGCAGTTCACGTCCAGCAGATCTTCGACTGGTTCAACGAACATCTTCCTTGTCCGCCGTTTTCAGCGAAGCTCCAAAGCGGCGAGTGGACCGAAGATGCTGTCGCTTGGTTCAAGAGCACGGCGCGCGAACCAATCAATCGAATGTGGGACATCGTCGCGATCCTAAAGGAACACGGAGTCGCCGTTCGATTCTTTCGGAGCGAATCTCCGGGAGAAATCGTGTACTCCGACGAATATCAGGTTGTGGCTGAGACTCCCAGATTCTAAGGCGATCGAGAATTTCCGCCGTGTGCCCCTGCTGCCTTCTCCAGCAGTGCGAACTCCCATCTGAGCATCCATTCTCGAATCGCAGGCAATCGGTTTCATCAAGCGAACCTCAATCGCAACTCGCTCGATGATCGATCGTTCGCCGCTCCCACGCGCCTAGGAAAGCCCACGGTCGCGCCCAGCGCCCTACGCTTGCGCGATAAGCTTGTCCTCCCTCTGCGGCCTCTGCGCATCCTCTGCGCACTCTGCGTTAAGAAGCAAACCCGCTCGTTTTCTCACCCCAGCCGCGGGCCGCCTCGTGCCATCCCCGCGCCTCAAACCTGCAACGTCCCCTCCTCACACCACCTCCCCATCGCCCTCCGTCTCCACTCCCATCGCGGGCAAGTACGTCCGCGCTTGCGCGGCGGCAATGAGCCGTTTCGCGAACCCCTGATGTTCGTCGTCCACCGCGGACCAAATATCCGTCGGGTCCACAATGTTGTCCTTCCGATAAGTCCCCTTCACCGTCCGTTCCAATCGCCACACCGCCGCCCGCCACGACTTCCCGCTCGCCGCGTTCAATTGCGCAAGCGGAATCAACTCCCGGTCCGCCAGCGCCTTGTCCACTTGCAGACGAAAACTCTCGTCGCGCTTGAGCAACATCGAAATCGCTCCCGCCGTCACGCCCACATACCGCGCCGCCGTCCGAAACGTGCAACCCGCCGCCAGCATCGCGCAAATCTCCGCCCGCTTCGTCGTGTCCAAAATCAGCGGCCGCCCGCCAACCGAATTCACCGCCGAGTTCACCGCCGAGTTCACCGCCGAATTCGCCCCCGAGTTCGGCGTGGAGTCCGCCGTCGACTCCGCTCCGCGCTCATTCTCCGCGTGCGTCGCCCGTTCCTCGTCGCTCCGCGCAAACGCCTCGTCCAACTCCGCCCGCACATTCGCCCTGCGCAAGTCGATCATCGCATCGCTCCCCGTGAAAGAAACTCGCCCGCCAGCGCGCAAGGCGACACACCCCGCGCGCACCGCGACCGCAAAACCACGCTGCCAGCGTCCCAAAACCGATAGGTTATTGAACAAACTCCCGGGAAAATCGGGGGTTAACGTTCAAAAACTCCCTCGAATGGCTACTCCACCAAGAAACCTCATCGCTCACCGCCCAACCATTGCCCGCCAACGGCGCCGACCCAAATCGCCGCCGCCAACACTCGCCGCACCATACCACATCCGCGGCCCAATTTCAACGAAGAATTTTACACCACCTCGAATAAAAAGCTGCCGCGGCGCACAACCCCTCACCGTCGCGCCTCGCCGTTGCCAGCGGTGCTTGAGTCGCGCGGCTCGCCATCCGCCCCGCCCTCCGCGCGTTTGCCGCTGCCCGCGCCGATCCAGCCTTTGCGATAGAAGAACACAAGTTGCCCAACCGAGATCGCCGCCATCAGTCCCATGCACAGCGGATAGCCGTAGTACCAACCGAGTTCCGGCATGTTCCACGGGCTTTCATCGGTGTGAAAATTCATCCCGTAAATGCCGACGATGAACGTCAGCGGAATGAACAGCGTGGCGATCACCGTCAGCACCTTCATGATCTCGTTCATCCGGTTGCTGATGCTCGACAGATACAGATTCGTCAGGTCCGACGCCATCTCGCGATACGTCTCGACGACGTCGATGATCCGCACGGCATGGTCGTAGCAATCGCGCAGATACAGCCGCGTCTCGTCGGTGATCTGGTCGATCGGCTCGCGGATCAGGGCGTTGATCGCCTCCCGCTGCGGCCAGATGATCCGCCGCAGGTGCAACAGCTCGCGCTTCACCTCGTGGATGCGGTTGAACGTCTCGGCCCGCGGCAAGGCAACGACTTCATCCTCCATGTCTTCGATCCGCTCGCCGTATGCTTCGAGCACGGGAAAGTTGTGGTCGATCACCGCGTCGAGCAGCGAGTACAGCAGAAAGTCCGCGCCGTGCTGCCGCATGCGGCTCAGCGGATTGCGAATCCGCTCGCGAACCGGCTCCAGGCAATCCCAACCCGGCCGCTCTTGAAACGTGACCACAAAACCTTTGCCCAGAAACATGCTGATCTGCTCGATGTCCAGATGCTCCTCGAGCGAAACCATGTGCGCGACGACGAACTGCGTCTCGCCGTACTGCTCGACCTTCGCCCGCTGATGGACGTTGACGACGTCTTCCATCGCGAGCGGGTGCAGTTTGAAGATCTCCGCGATCCGGTGAAGCGTCGCCGCGTCGCCGAGGCCGTCCACGTTCAGCCACACGACCGGCCAGTTGCCGAGGTACTCGCGAACCTCGTCGGGCGAGGCGATCTTCTTCTGCACGCTCCCTTGCGGCCCGAAGGCCACCACGTGCATCTCCGGCATCGGCGACGCCGGGTCGACGGTAATCGTGCCCGGCGCCACACCGGGCTTGGAACGGCGGTGCATCCGCCGGCGGAGCCGTTCCCGATGCTTCGAACGCTTCCCCACGACGATTGCCTCCTCGGCGAACCTCACCCGCTAGCCCTACCGCGTCAACACGGCGATGCCCGGCGAGTATACTCAATTGCAGCGAACGCGCCAGCTTTGGTTATGTCCCGAGAGGTTTATCGCGAAATTGCGAACGAACGAAAGCTCGAAAAATCGCGGGAACCAAGGATTTTGGCATCGCGTGTGGAGTTCCCCTTGAAGCGTGCCAGCGCTTTCGCGATTTCGCACTTTCGCGATTTCGCGATTGCCCGGAACCCATGCGATGGCCAACGCGAGAACGCCGCGACGAAACCTCGACATATCGCACGAACCAGCGCAGCACCATGCTCCTCCGATTCACCCTCCTCGCCCTCCTCGTTCTCGCCCCACCGTGCTCGCTCGCCACCGACGATTCCGCACGGGCCGATGACCGCCGCGTCGTCGAAGCCCATCGCGGGATGGTCGTCTCCGTGTCCGGCCCCGCGAGCGACGTCGGTTTGGTCGTGCTCAAAGACGGCGGCAACGCGGTCGACGCCGCCGTGGCGACCGCCTTTGCCCTCGCTGTCACCTGGCCCGAAGCCGGCAACATCGGCGGAGGCGGTTTCATGCTCGTCGCGCCGCCCGGAAAGCCGCCCGAGTGCATCGACTACCGCGAAACGGCCCCCGCCGCCGCAACCGAGCGGATGTTCCAGCCCGGCGAAACGAACCTCAGCCATCGCGCGGTCGGAACGCCCGGCACGGTCCGCGGCCTCGCCCTCGCGCATCGCCGCCACGGCAAGCTCAAATGGCGGCGGCTCCTCGAACCCGCCGTGCGATTGGCGGCGGAAGGTTTTGCAATCGACGCCGCGACGGCCGAATCGCTCAACGACGTGCTCAAAGACAAAGACTCCGCCAAGTTCGCGGAGTTCCTTCGCGTTTATGGCAAACAGAACGCTGACGCCCCTTGGCAAGCCGGCGACCGCCTCGTCCAGCCCGAGCTCGCCGCCACGCTCCGCCTCATCGCCGACGAAGGGCCCGACGCGTTCTATGTCGGGAAAACCGCCGACCTGATCGTCGCCGAAATGCAGGAGGGCGGCGGGCTGATCGCGCGCGATGACCTCGCCCGCTACGAAGCCAAAATCCGCGAGCCGGTTCGCGGCACGTACCGCGGCTACGACGTGTTCGCCCCGCCGCCGCCCAGCTCCGGCGGAATCTGCCTCGTCGAGATGCTCAACATGCTCGAACGCTTCGACCTTCGCAAGCTCGGCCGCGAGTCACCGCAAACGGCCCACCTGACGATCGAAGCCATGCGCCGCGCCTACCGCGATCGCGCGGCCCACCTCGGCGACAGCGACTTCGTAACGATTCCCCAGCACTTGACGACCAAAGAGTACGCCGCCAAGCTCGCCGCCGGCATCGACCGGCAACATCCCACCGCCAGCGCCGCGCTGGCCGGCGAAATCGACCTGGCCGCCGAAAGCGAGCACACCACGCACTTTTCCGTCATCGACGCCAACGGCCTGGCCGTCTCCAACACCTACACGCTCGAAGAAAGCTTCGGCTCGCGCGTGGTCGTCCGTGGAGCCGGCTTCTTGCTCAACAACGAGATGGGCGACTTCAACTGGCAGCCCGGCTACACCGACCGCTCCGGCCGCATCGGCACGACGCCAAACCTGATCGCTCCGAGAAAACGCATGCTCAGCTCGATGACGCCGACCATCGTCGCCCGCGACGGCAAGCCCGTTCTGATAACCGGCAGTCCCGGCGGACGAACGATCATTAACACGGTGCTCTGCGTCGTGCTCGGCGTGTGCGAGTTCGACTTGGACGCGAAAGACGCCGTCGACGCGCCCCGCCTCCACCATGCCTGGTTTCCGGACCGCGTGCAACTCGAAGTCCGCGGCGACGCGGCGCAGCGAGCCGACCGAACGAAATTGGCCGATGCCTTGAAATCCCTCGGCCACGACGTGCGCACGATCGACCGCCAAGGCGACGCCCACTCCATTTTCATTCGCAACGGCGTCTACCGCGGTTATGCCGACCCACGAATCGCCGGCCACGCGGCGGGCTATTGATCGTGCATCGATCGTGCATCGTAGGTCAGGCCAAGCGGCGAAAAACGCAACCATTCTCGAAGACCTCAACCCGCGCCGGCCTGACAAAGCAGTGCAACAGTCCACCATGAAACTCGACGCGCTCCAAATCTTCGACCTTCCCGCCGCGCAACAGACCGCCGTCCTCGTGCGTCTCGACGCGGACGGCGCCTCCGGCTGGGGCGAGGCAACGGTCGAAGCGGCCCCCATGCACAGCGAGCAATGGACCGGCGCCACGCGGGCGTTCCTCGAACAGTGCCTCGTCCCGGAACTAATCGGCCGCGAAATCGCATCGGCCGATGAATTAGCACAAATCCTCGCTTGCTTCCGCGGCCACTCGCTCGCCAAGGGCGCCGTCGACTGTGCCTGGCACGATCTTGCCGCCCGGCTCGCTCAAAAGCCGCTCTGGCAGTCGCTCGCCGCGATCGGCCGCGAAGTAACGTTCGTCCGCCCATTCGGCCCGCGACCGTCGCTCGACGATCTGCTCGCCGACCTGGCCGCCTCGATCGACAAGGGCCTTGCGCAAGTCACGCTGAAGCTCCGCCCGGGCTGGGGAATCGACGTCGTCCGCGCCGTGCGAAGCACGTTTCCCAATCTCGCGATCCGCGTCGACTTCGACGGCACGGCCACCCTCGACCAGCGCGACCTCCTGTACCGCTTGCAAGACTATCAAGTCGCGGCGATCGAACAGCCGCTCGACGCCGACGACCTCGTGGGCCACGCGTTGCTCCAAGAGTCGCTGCGAACGCCGGTCTGCTTGGATCAGAGCATCGCGTCGCCCGAGCGAGCGCAGCTCGCGCTCGATCTCGCCTCATGCCAAGAGATTCGCCTCGCGCCCGACCTCTGCGGCGGCTTGACCGCGGCCCAAGAGATCCTCGCCGCGTGCCACGAAGCCGCCGTCCCCTGCCTGATCGGCACACGCGCCCAAACCGAAGTCGGCCGCCGCCACGCCGCCGCCCTCGCGATGCTCGCGCCCGTTGCCGCGCCCATCGAACTCGATGATAACAACGAACCGCCGCCCACAAACGCCCCGCATCCCCTCACCATCTCCCCATGGCCCGAACCCGGCATCGGCCCACCCCCGCATTTCCCCGACCCCCGACCCCCGACCCCCGACCCCTGACCCCTGAAAATGTTCGACCTCCCCGCCATCCAACGCGCCCTCGCCGAGTTCGAGCTCGACGGTTGGCTGTTGTACGACTTTCGCGGCTCGAACGTCCTTGCCCGCCGCGTGCTCGACATTCCGCCCGAAGCCCACACGTCCCGCCGGCTCGCCTACGCCATCCCCCGCGAGGGCCCGCCGCGAAAGCTCGTCCATCGCATCGAGTCCGGCCCGCTCGACCATCTGCCGGGCGAGAAGCACGTCTATCTCCGCTGGCAGGAGTTCGAGGCCGGCCTGGCGAAACTCGTCGCCGGATTGCGCCGCGTCGCGATGGAATACGTCCCCCGCGGCGGCAATCCCTACGTCTCGCGCGTCGATGCGGGCACGATCGAACTCGTCCGCTCGCTCGGCGTCGAGATCGAAAGCTCCGGCGACCTCATCCAGCTTTTCGAGGCCACCTGGGACGACGCCGTATGGCGGTCGCACCTCGAATCCTCGCGGCTCACCACCGCCGCGTTCGACATGGTTTGGCGGCTCGTGGCCGAACGCACGCGCGGGGGCGGCAGCATCCGCGAAACCGAAGTTCAAGCCGCGATCGTAGACTACTTTGCCGCCAACGATCTCGTGACCGACCATCCGCCGATCGTCGCCGTCGGTCCGCACAGCGGCGATCCCCACTTCGCCCCGAGCAAAGAGAACGACGCCGAAATCCGCGAGGGCGATTTCCTCCTCGTCGATCTCTGGGCAAAGCTCGACCGGCCCGGCGCCGTCTACAGCGACTACACCCGCTGTGCGTTCGTCGGCCGCGAGGTCCCCGAGAAATACGCCACAATCTTCGCCATCGTCGCCGCCGCCCGCGACGCGGGCATCGAATGCGTCCGCACGGCAATGGCCGAGGGCCGCGACCTACGTGGCTACCAGGTCGACGACGCCGTCCGCGCCGTCATCGAAGCCGCCGGCTACGGCCCATACTTCATCCACCGCACCGGCCACAGCATCGGCCAAGAAACCCACGGCAACGGCGCCAACATGGACAACCTCGAAACCCACGACACCCGCCGAGTCCTGCCGCGAACCTGCTTCTCGATCGAGCCGGGAATCTACCTACCCGAGTTCGGCGCACGCAGCGAAGTGAACGTGTTCGTTGCCGAGAATACGCTTCACGTTACGGGCGATCCGATTCAATCCCGCATCGTGACCCTTCACGAAACAACGTAGGGTGGGCTGTGCCCACCGAACTCTCCGAGCAAAAGCGAGTCCAGCCCCGCCAAGCCGCCCGCCATCCTGATCCAACCACCGAAGAACGAGCGCCGCGACAGCCCAACGCGGGCCGAAATGGAAAGAAAGGTGGGCGCAGCCCACCCTACGCAAATAGAATCGTTCGCATGGCTGACTATCGTCGCTGGTTCGTGCCCGGCGGAACGTTCTTCTTCACCGTCGTCACGCGCGGCCGCGCTCGCTGGCTTTGCTCCGAACCGGCTCGGCGAATCCTCTCGGCGTGCCTCCGCGAAGCGAAAGCCGCGTGGCCGTTTCACATCGACGCAATCGTTCTTCTGCCCGACAACCTTCACGCGATTTGGTCGTTGCCGCCGGGCGACGATGCCTATTCCGCGCGTTGGGCGTGGATCAAGAAGGAGTTCACGAAGCGCTGGCTCGCGGCCGGCGGGAAGGAACGGGCGATCAGCGAAAAACGGCGACAGCGCGGCGACCGGGGCGTGTGGCAACCGAGGTTTTGGGAACACACGATCGAAAACGATGCCGATTTCGACCGCCATTTCGATTACGTGCATTACAACCCGGTGAAGCACGGCCTCGCCAAATCGCCGATCGATTGGCCGTGGTCGTCGTTCCACCGTTGGGCCGCAGCGGGCGTTTACGACGCGAATTGGGGCCGCTCCGCGATTCCCGATACCCTCTCCGATCTCGACGCCACAGCAATGGAGTAAAGGCCGCAAATTTAGGGTGGGCTGTGCCCACCGATCTCTCCTAGCAAGAGCACCTCCAAAACCGCCAAGCCGCCCGCAATCAAGGCGCAGAAGTCCAGCGGGAATTAAGCGCCACGGCAGTCCAACGCGGGCCGAAATGGAACGAAAGGTGGGCCCAGCCCACCCTATGAAAAAAGGGCCAGCGGCACGTAACCACTGGCCCTGGCACGCAGTTGTTGGAGACGATTGATCGTCGTCGCCTTCTCGGCTCAGCACATCCGGCCTGACTTGACTCGGGCATTTCTAACGCCGGCCACCAACCCGACCGCGCCGAGCAACCCCCAAATCGCCAACGATGCCGGTTCGGGAATCTCTTCGCTATTATCGCGCGGTGGCGGCCGGTATTCTGCATCGTGGGAAAACGGAGCAAACTTGCCCACGTCAATGTCCTCTGAATCTTGCTTATTGATCCCTGATGCGTCGTAAAGGTCGAAATGCAGCCCGATCGGCTGGCCGCCGATGCTGCCGGATAGCGCTGAAACATTCACGTCGAACTCGACGACGTACGATCCAGACCCTGCTATCAGCGGGGCGCCAGGATTATACTGAACATTGACCGTCGTGTACTCGGCTTGCGAATTGAAGTAAAAACTCAACTCATAAAAGAACGTTTCAAAAATGCCGTGATCCGATAAATCGCCGGGATCCGCAGACGCCACCATATCCTCAAGCGGTGGAACCCCGTATTCCATTTCCTCAGTAACATTTATCGTGTCGCCATCAATTAAAAAGCTCGAACTGCTGGGATCAAACGTCGAACTTGCCTTCGGCACGACCGCTATCGACAACAAATACTCTCGGCTAATGAGCTCCATGATGTCTTCGTTGTTGCCGTTGCCCGGCGTTAACCAAGCGCGAACCGTGAACGCCTTATCGGAGGTCACGATCGTTTCCGTCGTCGTGTCGTAAGTGCCACCCAAAATGTCCACTTGCAACGTCGGCACGGCAAACCCGGGCGTCGCCGGAACGCACAGTACGGCGACGGCAAAACCGGCGACGGCCAAAAAATGTATTGTTTTCAACTCCATGCCCCTATTCTTCGAAAACACATCCAGCCACAACTTGACTCGACGGTCACTTCATCGTTGAACGGCAACATATGCCTTCATTGCGTTCATCCGCGTGACATGATCGCACGGGCGACCGATTGCAAAGCTAATGCTTGCCAACTGGGAACCGCCGGCCCCAACATCGATCAACGCCGACGCCTGCGATCGAATAGGCCGAAAAGCCGCCAAGGCGACTAGAAGCGCAGACGCGCGAACAGAGCGACTCAGGACCTCGCTGCCCCTGTGCTAGAGTCTGTGTTTCTATCCGCTTATAGCCCACGGACCCCGGCTTCCTGACTATAAAATCCAGTGCGGCTCACCAAAAGTCGGCTTCCAGGGCCGCTCGCGTCGTCTCTCCACCCTCTGGTCGCCCCCGGCGGCAAGAAAAAAACACCAAATTCTCGCGACCTGCTGTTTACATCCCGATAATTCTCGCTATTGTCGTTAACTTCACACCCCGTTTCACCAACGGATATCGGAAAACCCGCGAACAATACCACCCACTCCAGGAGAACCTAACCTAAGTTTGCTGTTGGGCACCCACACCTCCGCTCCGCTTTCACTTCTTTGATTCCTCTCACCATGATTGGGGCAGGTCATGAGTTGGACTCAGGTCAGCGTTACCGCTGCGCGCAAGGCGCGCGTCCGTAAGGACTTACGCAATCCACGACACCTCTCGCACGAACATCTCGAACAACGGCTGGTCATGTACGGCCTGACCGGCTACCAGTGGACGAACACGACCGTCTCGGCCAGCTTTCTACCCGACGGAACCAGCTCCGAAGGCTATTCGAGCAATCTCTTTACGCTTCTGGACGCCGTCGCACCGCGCGCCACCTGGCAGCGCGAATTCGCCCGGGCCCTCCAAACCTGGGCCAACGTCTCGAACCTGAATTTTCACTTCGTCGCCGACAACGGGGCGGCCTCCGGCGCGTCCGGCAGCGCCCAAGGCGACAGCCGCTTCGGCGACATTCGCCTCGGCGCACACGACATCGGCGGACCGCTCGCCTATGCCTATTACCCGAGTAGCTACTCCACGCTCGGCGGCGACATCACGATGGCCAGCGAAAAGGTCTTCAGCGTCGGCTCCTCCCGCGACATCTACTCGGTCCTGCTCCACGAAGTCGGCCACGCCATCGGCCTTGGCCATAGCGACTCCGGAACGGTCATGTACGCGTACATCACGGGTGTGTATTCCGGACTCACTGCCGACGACATCGCCGGCGTCCAATCCATCTACGGCGCGCGCAGCCAAGACTCCTACGACGCCATCGCCGCCAACGACACCTTCGCCGCCGCCACCGTCCTCTCCGTCGGCAGCACCGGCACGAAGTCGACGGCCGCCGATCTGACCTCGATGGCCGACGTCGACTACTACAAAGTCACCGCGCCGACGGGCACCGACGGCTCGCTCCGCGTTACCCTCGACGCCCGCGGCAAAAGCCTCTTGGCGCCCAAGCTCTCCGTCTACGACTCGAGCGGCAACTTCGTCACCTCGGCCGACGCCGGCGGCAATTACGGCAGCTACGTCACGGTCGAACTCGCCGGCCTGACCGCGGGCCAGTCGTATTACCTCGTCGCCGACGGCGCGACGAGCGACGCCTTCGGCATGGGCGCCTATCAAATCAGCGTCGAATTCGGCACGACTGGCGAAACGCAGCCGCCGCCGGATCAACCGCCGCCGCCAACCGGCCCCGTCGCCGACCGTTACGAAACCAACGACACGTTCGCCGCGGCGACGAACTTGGGCAAGTTCAACAGCACCGGCCAGTCCGGCTTGAACCTGCACACCAGCACCGACCGCGACGTGTTCCGGTTCACGGTCTCCAGGAGCGGCACGTTCAATGTCGGCGCGATCTTCTCACACGCGGCCGGCAACATCGACCTGGAAATCTACAACGCTCAACAGCAACTCATCGCCGGCGCCAACTCGACGACCGACAACGAGTCGATCACGCTCAACCTCTCCGCGAACACGACCTACTTCATTCGCGTGCTCAGCCCGGACGGCGGCACGAACGCCTACGACCTGTCGGTCTCCAAGGTGGGCGGCGGTGGTGGTGGCGGCGGCGGCAAGGGCGGCCGGGCAAGCGACGGCACCGCGGGGCACCCGACCTTCGAAACCGAAGCCGAAGAACTGGCATACTATCAACACGACATGCGGCACCACGCCGGCATCACCGACCCGGCCGATTCGCTCGTCGCAATGCCGGCGGCAATCTTCTTGCGCCACGCGCCGCCCGATGCCGTCGGCGTCGCCGTTACCGAGCCACAGGCCGCGAAGCCAGCCGCGCCTGTGGCCGACATGTCGCTGGCCGCGTGGAACCAGGATTCTCGCCATCGCCAGGACGAACGGCACTGGGCATCGCTCGCCGCCGACCTGAACGCGATCCGGTCAAATCACTCGTCGGGCGGCAAAAGCGAATCGGGGCAAACTTCAGTGGGATCGTCGTGTGCGATTGCCCACGACGAAGCGCTCGACCAACTCGAGGATCTCGCCGCCGCGCCCTTGTAGACGACGCGCAAGAATGCAGCCCGGCCCGGCGCATACGAAATCGTCGGGCCGGCGCGGGAACACGGCGCCCTCGCTCGAAGTCCTGTAGCCGAATTCGCAGTCGGCCCACTGTCCACTGCCCACTGCCAACTTAAAAACACCTGGACATGGCCTGCCACGGTGCGGCTACTCGCTTCCCAGCCGTCCCATCAGCGTCTGCAGCACGCGAATCGCCTCCATCCCCTGCAAGGCGAAGCACTCGTAGAGCAGCATCAGCGAAGCGTTGAAGTTCCCCGCGGCGATTTCCTTGCGGAGCGACATCGCCTTGGTCATGACGTCCGGCGAGTGGGCCAGTTGCTCTGCAAACGCTTCGGCGCAGCGGCGGCCCCGCGCGGGGTCGATGTGAAACAACTCCGCCAGCGATTCGCCGGCCGCGTCCAGGTCGCCCGTAAAAACTTGCGTGCCGAATGAACGGAACGACGCGCCGCCGGGCGGCGGACTTTCTAACGGCGTGATTTCCACCGGAACGATGTCGGTTCCGGCCGCGAGCGCCGCTCCCGTGTGCGGCGCGGGCAGCGCCGGCGTTTCCGCCCGTCCACCGAACGAAACGTCGTTCGTGTCCATCACCGTCGCCGCGGCAAGGCCGTCCTGGCCGTCGCCGGAACTCAGCGGATGCGTGTCGACGCTCCCCACCGGCTCGTCGGCGGGGAGCAGGTTCAGCATCGCATTGATGTGCGACAGCCGCGTGACGAGCTGTTCGTAAATCTCGTCGATCCCGCCTTGAAACAGACCGCCTTCGGCATCGTCGAGAATCTCCTCCTTCGCTTCGAGCACCCGTTCGGTAAGGCGAGCAAGCAGCACGTCGCGGGCTTGCCGCAAGATCAGGATCGCTTCGGTCCGCTGCGTCATGGCGTGCTCGTCGGTGGAGCGAGACGGTCGTCGGCTGCCCCCGCGATTCGCGTCGCCCGCGGGGCGCTCCTTTTAATTCTAAGCAAGGCCTGCACTGCCAGCAAAGGTTTTTTCAACCATCCTCAAAGCTGCCCTCATTGCCGCAACGTCGCCGGCCATGGCCCGCGATCTTCCACCCTCGTTTTCATCGCCGCCGCCGGTTGTGCCGGTTTTTTCGTCTTCTCCGCCACCTTCAGCACGCCCGAAATCAGCACGATCAGCACCACGAGCACGGCGTTGATCGACAGCCATTTGCGGGCGTCCCGCCGGAATCGCTCGGCCAGCGCCGACCGGCCCGACACTACGCTGGCGATGAAGAAAACCCCGAGAGCCAACAGAAACTTTACCCCGAACAACGCATGGTAGAACTTCGGCAAATCGTAGAGCCGCACCGCGTTGATGAAGTTCACGAGACCCGAGACGAGCAGGAAGGCGATCGACGCCGCCACGATCTTCGACCACCGCCCGCGAATCGAGGCGTGCAGGGCCTGCCGCTGCTCCGGCGCCAGCGTCTCTTCTAGCGACGGCAACAACGCAAACCGCGCGAAAAGTGTTCCGCCGGCCGCCGTGACCGCCGCCAGAATGTGCATCCACCGCAGGACGACGTCGAGCCAATTGACTTGATCCATCGCAATCCGATCCGGGCTGGAGGAAATCTCTCCGGGCGAGCACGTTGTCTCGCCGCGCAAAGCGATCCCCAGCCTATCCGCCGGGCGGCCGTTTGACTATGCCCGGCGTGCGCTCGCTTTCCGCTTCCGCCGGTCCGCGACGGCGCCTATCGCGACAGTCGCCGGGCGCTGCTGCCGGATCGAACCGAGCGAAGTTCGCCGGTCCACGCGCCGTCGGACGCGAACGTGCTGTCGACCGCGGCGCGAACCAACGCGCGCCGCGACTCCGCCGATGCGTCTGTGCGGGCTTGTGAGCTTGCGGCGGTGCGCCGAGCGCGAATCGTCAGGGCGCCGCTGCCCGCCGCCGCATCGCCTTCGATAACTTGGTCGACCGCGGCACGCACGACGACCGCGGATGCCGCAGCGGGACTTGGCCCGGGCCCCGAGAGGCTCGATGCCCGATAGCTGCTCACGAACGTCGCCACGTCGCCCGCATTGACCGTCCCGTCGAAATTGAGATCGCCGGACGGGTCGGCCGAGCCGATCTTGTTCCGCAAAAGGATCAGGTCGAACAGCCCCACGATGCCGTCGCCGTTTTGGTCGGCGATCATCGTATCGGCGCGTCCCGGCGATCCGCCCAACGCATAGCTCGCCCGCCAGCCGCTCGCATCGTCCCAGGCGCTGAGGCTCGCCAGCGGATTGGCGACGACCAGCGACGCGCCGCCGCCGTCCGTCTTCGGATACCACGCATCGTCGTACGAAAAGTCCTGGATGTTGGCGTCGAACGGCGCCGGCAGCGCCAACTCGACGTTTTCGCCGCCGTTATCCAGCCGCAGCGTGTATTGGCCGGCACTCGGCACGCCCGGATACCGGGCCCCAAACTTCGTCTGGTTGGCCACGATCACGGTATACGTCCCGGGGGCGAGCGTCATCGCCGGGAACGTGAAGTCGACGCCGTTTCGCAACCGCACGCCCTCGAGATTGAGCGTGGCCGTGCCGGTGTTCTGCAATTCGATGAACTCCAACTCGCCATCGCCCGCCGGGTTGTACATCACCTCGGAGATCCGCAGGTGATCGAGTAACGCCAACGGGTCGGGCAGCGTGCCGCTCGTCGAGTTCGGCAGCCCGAACGTCGGCGGCGAGAACGTCGCATACAACGACGAGGTTTCGGTCATCCGCCCCTGAGACACGTCCGACTTCTGCGGCGGGAAAATCACCGTGTCGACCCGCCGCAAGTGCCGATCGAGCAACGCGATCGACTCGCGATCGGCCGAAAGCTGGAAGTTGACGTGCTCCGGACCCGCGCCCGTCCGTTCGTCCGCGACGAACACCGCGAATCCCTGGGCCGCGATGAACGTGTTGTCGGCAATCCGGTGCTTCGCCGGATAACCGTTGGGATTGTCCGTCAGATACATGCCGCCCAGCGACACCGGCAGCGTCAGCGGGTTGTAAAGCTCGAGCAAGTCGGCGTCGAACAGCCGCTTGCCGTCGGCCAGCCACTCGTTGATCCGCAGATTGTTGACGCTTCCCAGCCCGACGAACGACGTATTCGCCGCGTTGAACGTCGGATTGGCGAGCCGCCATTGATATTGCCCGTCGCGGGCGATCGAGCGGTCCGGCAACTGCGCTCCGAACTCCACCTTGTCGAGCAATGCCCCGCCCGACGCCGCCGTGTCGAACAAATACACGCCCTCGCCGCTGCGTTCCAGCGAGAATCCCAGGTGGATTCCGCTGGTATTGGCGGAATCCGCGTACAGCACGAGATATCCGCCCGCAGGAATCGTCGTGCCCGCGGGAAACACGAACTTCAGCGGTTCGTCCGCGCGGTCGCTGATGCTCTTGCCGGCAAGATCGACGGCCGACGCGCTGCCGTTGAACAACTCGATCATGTCGGGCAGCGTGGCCTCGTGAACGAGCGTCGCATTGTCCGCGAGAACCTCGCTGATGCGCAGCGGCGACATGGCCGTGTTCACGGTCCACGACCTCGAAACGGTTGCCGACGCCATGCTCTGAGTCTGGCCCGCCGCGTTGCGGCCGACGACGGTCACGCTGTATGTGCCGTTCGTCAGTCCGGACAGCGAGATCTCCGTACCGACGGGAATCACGCTGCTGAACGCGCCGCCGTTGACGCTGTATTGATAGCCCGTCACGCCGGAGCCGCCCACAATCAAAGTCGCCGAGCCCAGCGGCGTGATTGCCGGCGGCTCGCCCTCGATCGTCGCGACCGGCGGCGTGTTGACCGGCGGCACTTGCGACCGCACGTATTGCACGCGGTTCTCGGCGAACGTCTTCATCGCCGTGATATAGTCCGCCGGCACCCACGATGCCAGTGCGTTGTCGATCAGCGGATCGAGCACCGCCGGCGTAAAGACTTTGTCCGCCAGGTCGATCAGGTGAAAGTAATAGAGATTCAAGAACTCGGGCTGGTTGAAGAGCCGGGCGATTCGCGGGTTCTGCCGCAACTCGGCCAGGATGTCGCGCGTCGTGCTGCCGATCCTGTCGCCCAAATTCAGATTGGCCCCGAACACCGAGTCCATGTCGTGAACGACCAGCTTGAATCGCGGATCGACCACGCCGCGGTATAGGTTGTAGTCGTCCCCCTCGCCGTTGATCAGGCCGTTCTCTTCGTTGACCAGCAGCGTGTTGATCGCAAAGAACCGCATCCACTGGTCGATGTCGATGTTTTGCTTGACGGCGTTGACGAACTCGGCGTCCGGTGTCGCGGCGGGATCGAGCGCCCGCAGCATCGCGATGAGATCGCTATAGTCGTTCGCGGCGCTGTTCGTCTGCTTGACGTAGAGATTCGTGTAGG
This sequence comes from Planctomycetota bacterium, assembly GCA_003576845.1. Lineage (GTDB taxonomy): Bacteria > Planctomycetota > Planctomycetia > Pirellulales > PLA5 > PLA5. The sequence goes on along the minus strand of QEVJ01000020.1, from coordinate 23,997 downwards.
ATGCCGGGTTTTCCCCGAAATACGCGAGATCGGATGTGTTCTGTTGCCCGAAACCGCCGTTGGGGCTGTAGAAGTTGCCGTCGGAATCGTTGGGGAAGTGATTGTTGGCCCAATCCGATCCGACCGTTTCCAACCGCACGTGCGACCCGCTCTGCCGCGCTTCGGTCGAGCGATTGACGCCGTTCATGTACACCTGCACGGCCGTCGCTTCCTCGAACGGCAACCCCGCCCGCTCGAAAATCTGCATCCCGATCAACTGCGTGAACGTGTACTGCGTGTTGAGATTGATCGCCGAAATGCCTTGCCAAATCCGATCGCTCGGAATGTTCATCCGGATGTTCGGCACGGGCCGCGATCGGCTGCCCGAGCCGCGCCGGCGGATGCCGACGTTATAGATCACGTCCGTGCCCGTGCCGTCGACGTTGATGAACGTCGCGTTCTGCTGGGCATCGCTGCCGTCGTTGAAGCCGTTGCTGTTGAACTCCGTGTTCTCCGGCGCCGACAGGACGATCCGATAAAACGGTTGACTGCCGTTGTAGGCTGTTTCATCGACCTGATAGAGCAGATTCGCGCCCTGGGCGCCGCCGGTCGTCGTCGGGCCCGGCCACGTCCGCGACAATCCGGAATCGTTCGACGCCAGCACGTAGAACTCGACGACGGTCAGATTCGGCTGCGCGGGCAAGATCGCCCCGTAAAGCCCGTCGCCCGCGTCGCCGTCGCCGTGCATCCCGTCGTCGAACATCGGCATGTCCTGGAACGCGCCGGGATTCGCCGCCGATACGCGATACCGCACGGTTCCCGTGATCGTCGCCTCCGGAACGTCGGCCAGTTTTGCCGTAACGTAAACCACGTCCGTGGACTTCGGCACCGCCGGACTGTGCTCGACGTCCCAGATCACCGGCGCCGTTGCCGTGCTCGCCACGGAGTTGGCCACGCCGGGCGTTCCCTGCACCGTCGTGCTCGGCGCCCAATTTTGCCCCCGCTGATTCGATAACTTGGGATTGATCAACTCCAGCGAACGCCCGCCGCCATCGTGTTCGGCGACCCAGTCCCAGCCGAGTTCGCCGTCGACCGTCACTTGCCGCCGCACGGCCCAATCGCCTTCGTCGGCGTAGTCCACCTGGTCGATCTGGTCGCCATTCTTATTGACCAGCCGAATCCGTTCGCCGCTGTTGCTCAACTGCCCAGTCCAGCCGCCCACGACGTTCGTGACGCCCGGATACTTGGCCGAAAAAGCCGCCACGTTGGCCGCCACGACGATAATTCCGCCGCCGGGAATCGACGCGGCCGGGAACGTGAAATCGACGCCCCGGTCGAACTTCCAATCCTTGAGATTGATCGCCCCGATCCCCTGGTTGATCAACTCGATATACTCTTCCGCGTCGTTTTCCGACGACGGGTGGTACATGATCTCGTTGATCGCAATCAGGTCCGACGCCGACGTCACGTTCAACGTCACCGTCGTCGCCGCGGAAGCCACCGAGCCGTCCGACACCGTGTACGTGAAGCTGTCCGGACCGATGTAGCCCAGATTCGGCGTGTACGTGAACGATCCATCCGCGCCGAGCGACAGCAGCCCGAACTGCGGCCCGCCGCCCGCAACGAGCGCGGCCGTGAGCGCGGCGCTATCGACGTCCGTATCGTTCGCCAGCAAGCCGTCTTCCGCCGGAACGGAGAGCGGCACGTCGACCTCGACGTCGTAGACGTCGGCCACGCCCTCGGGAGCGTCGTTCACCGCGTTCACGGTGAGCGAAATCGTCGCCGGCGTCGAATTCTGCCCGCCGTCGTTGGCCGCGTATGTAAACGAATCGGGACCAAAGTAATTCAGCGTCGGCGTGTACGAGAACGACCCGTTCGCCGCCAGCGACACCGTTCCGTGCGCAGGCGGCGTCAATAGAACCGCCGTGAGCGGATCGTTTTCCGCGTCCGTATCGCCTTGAAGCACGCCGGAGGCCGCACTCACGTTGAGCGCCGTGTCCTCGTTCGCCTGATAGGCCCCGGCCGTTGCCACCGGACGCGAATTGACGATGAGCGTGACCGTCGCGGCGTTCGAGAACTCGTCGCCGTCGTTCACGCGATATGTGAACGTCGCCGTCCCGCGGAATCCCGCCGGCGGCGTGTACACGACCGAACCGGTGCTCGTGAGCGACAATGTGCCGGCCGTCACGGGCGTAAACAGCGACACGGTCAGCGCCTGGCCGTCGACGTCGTAGTCGTTCGCCCGCACGCCGTTCGTCGTCGTCACGACCAGCGTCGCCCCCGGCTGGGCATAGTAGAGGTCGTTGACGGCCACGGGCGAATCTTCGACGGCGGTGACCGTGATCGTCACCGTTCCCGGCTGCGAAAAATCCGACCCGTCCCAGGCCCGGTAGGTAAACGTGTCGACGCCGAAGAAGTTCGCGTTCGGCGTATACACGAACGTGCCGTCGGGCTGCATGACGACGCCGCCGTTTGCGGGCTGAGCGAAGATGCTCGCCGTGAGCGGTTCGAGATCGCCGTCCGTGTCGTTGTTCAGCACACCCAATGCAACGGAGCCGACCGTCAACACACCGTCCTCGGCGATCGTGTACGCGTCCGGCGCGGCGATCGGAATGTCGTTCGGTCCGGGAACCACTTCGATGGTTACCGTCGTCACGTCGCTGGTCGCCGACCCGTCGCTCGCGGTGTAGGTGAACGAGTCGAACCCCTGATAATTCACGTCCGGCACGTAGGTGAACGTTCCGTCCGAGTTGAGCGTCAACGTGCCGTGCTCGACGTCGTCCACCAGCGTGGCCGTGAACGGATCGTTCTCCGGGTCCCGATCGTTCACCAACAGCGCCGTCGCGCTGTCGATCACCGTCGCTTCGAGTTCCAAGTCGAAGCTGATGTCGCTGCTGTCGCCCGTGTTCTGATGAATCTCCACCGCCAGCACGTTCTGGCCGCTCACGATCGCCGAAACCGGCAAATTGAAGAACCCGAAGAACGTCCCTTCGTCGCCGCCGTTGACGAAGTTGTTCGCCACCGTCGTATGCGTCGCGCCGGCCGCGAGATTGTCGCGGAACAGCTCCACGCCGTTGAGATACACGGCGGCCCCGTCGTCGCGAACTAAACGCGCGAGAAGCTCCGTCACTGCGTTCGCATTGGGCACGTCGAAATAGGTGCGGAAATAGGTCGTAATGAACTTATTGGTCTCGTCGCCGCCGAATCCCACGACGGTCACTTCGCCGCCGTCGCCGTATCCGTACTCCGCGCCGTTGTTGTTCGCCGCGTTCTCCTGCACCCAGCCGCTATCGTCGAAGCCGACGTCCTTCCAGGTAGCGCCTGGATCGACCCCCGTGTCCAGATACCGCCACTTCGACCCGCGCGCGAACAAGATCTCGGAAGTCGACGCGGTCAAGCGATCCGCCACGAGCGTCGTGTTCTCGATGACCGTGTAGCTGTCTTCGGTCGTCCGCGGCGCGTCGTTGACTTGCGACAACGTGACGCTCACCGTCGCGTCGGCCGAATTGTTCGTGCCGTCGAACACGGCGTAGCGGAACGTGTCCAGCCCCGTGTAATCGACATCCGGCGTGTACGTGAACGACCCGTCGGGATTGACGACCGCGGTCCCGTGCGCCGGCTGCGTAACGAGCACGGCCGACAACGCCGAGGGCGGATTGTCGATGTCGGTCGCCCCGATCAGCAGCCCGTCGATATCCTCCACGACCAGCACGTTGTCTTCGACGAGATCGAATTGCTTCGCCACGGCGATCGGCCGATCGTTGACGCTCGCGACGTTGATCGCGACCGTCGCCGGATTGCTGTTCGCCGTCCCGTCGTTGGCGACGTACTGGAAACTGTCCGGGCCGAAGTAGTTGGCTTCGGGCGTATAAACGAATGTGCCGTTGGCGTTGAACGAAAGCGTGCCGTGCTGCGGTCCGGAAGCGGGTACGAGACTCGCCGTCAGCGGATTGCCGTCGGCGTCGGTGTCGTTCTCGAGCACGCCCGCCGTTCCACCCGAAAACCCGAGCGAGAGGTCGTCGTACCAGACTTGCGTCCATTCGTTTTGTCCGCCGCCGCCGCCGAACCCCTGAGACGTGTTGTACGCGCCGAGCGTGAGCGTGTGATTGCCGGCGGTGAGCGGAACGTTAAACGTCGCCAGTTGCCAACCGGAGTCGTAGCCGCCCTGCGTTCCTCCCTCGCGATGGACGAGCGAGTTGTTGAGCGCCGTGCCGTAGCGCACGCCGTCGATCGTCAGAACCGCCTCGCCGAATTCGCCGTTGTCGTGCCCGCCGCCTTGGCGCATGCGATACCGCACCGACAGTTGCGCCGTGCCGGTGCCGGGAACATCGAACGATTGCGACCATCCGCCCGACGACGCCGGTCCCCCGCCGCCGAAGACGAACTGGTTGAGCCGCACCGTCAGCCCGCCGCCGGTGAAGCCACCGGTCGCGTCAACGCCCCCCGTCGCCAAACCCGGTTGACTCGTGGAAAACACGTCGTCTGCGTAGACGAAGCCTTGTCGCCCGCCATCGCCCAACGCGAGCTGCGCGTCGAAACCGGCGTCGCTGCTTCCCAGGTCGGCCTGGTGTAGCTCGACCGCGAGGACGTTCGTCCCGGCGTGCAAATCGAGCGCGGTCAAGTCGATCAGGAACTCGGAATAGCCGTCTTCCGTTCCATTGGAGCTATCCGCGAACGAGCTGGTCGTCAAACTCGCCTGCGGCGTATTGTTCATGTTGAGCCGGAACGCCACCTCGCCGTTTAAGTACCCCACACAGCCATCATCGCAAAGCACACGCACCACCGCCGCCGTAGCATCGGCCTGCTCGGCGCTGACCTCGAACGCATGGCGAAACAGGTACGTATTCACCGTAATCTGGCCGCCTTGCTGGGTCGGCACGCCATCGAGCACCGCCGGCGCGCCCGGAAAGGCGTTAATCCCGCCGCCCTGCAGCGGCGCTGCCGCCGTTTCCCAAGCCCCAATCGACGCCGACGAAGTCGCGACGTCGAAATCGGCCGCATTCCACGCCCGGCCGCTGCCGTCCGTTGGATACGACTGCGCAAGCTGGATCTTGTCCAGATATTGCCACGTCGCGCCCGCTCCGATCAGCGTGGCCCCCGGCGGCGGGTCGAAATTCGCGTTCAGACTGAACGGAATCACCGCCAGCGACGTATCCTCATTGACGTTGAACGAGTCGTTCACCGCCACCGGCGCCGCTAAGACGTGCCGCGGCTCCAAAGGCTCCAAGGTCCGAACGCGGCGGCCGCGGCGGGCATTCCGAACACTCCCTGCGGCGAAGCTCAATCGTCTCATATTCGCTTTTCAACTCCTGGTGCGACCGACGGACACGATGCGGATGCTTCGGACGAAGCGGTCCATTATAGATAGAACTGACCCATTTCTAGCCGAAACGTAACAATCGCTTGCGAAAGGATGTCCACGGCTTTTCCTCGACTGGAGGTCTCTCCCACCGGGATTCGGACTTTTCCACGCCCGGCTCCGCCAGACACGTGGCGCCGGGTATCGCGTCCTCTTCGAGAGTCAGCAGCCGGTTGAAAAAGGGGACTGACCCTCTCAGGCACGTCGCAATCTGCCGCGAAAACGCGCTTTCCAAAGGGTCTGTCCCCTTTTTCAACAGGCTGTCAGACGAGCAAAGATCAGCGCGGTCGAAATCCCGTATTGCGTTCCGTTGCGGATAGGATCGGAGGCTGCGAACCGTGCGCGGGCGACGCCCCACACCCGGCTCGCCGGCGATGCTGCGTCGACCCGCGCGGGAGGCGCAGAACCAACGCACCGCGGCCGATTGCCACCCCGATAAAACCCACCCGCGCGAATCGAGTTGCGTGGCGACAAGATTTTTTTCAAGTTCTTGTCTATGCAGCCAGGAATTTGGGGCAAATAGCCATACCTAATAGGGGATTTCGCTCGTTTTCCGCACGCCGCCGCTGCTGCTGCCGCTCGGGCGGTCTCAAAGGGTCTACGCAACGCCGAAGCCGCGACACCGCCGCGGCCGCCCTTTCGGCTTGCCCCTCGACCTGTCCACACTCCCCGCCAAGTGTTAGCAGACTGTTGAAAAAGGGGACTGACCCTCTCAGGCACGTCGCAATCTCCGGCGAAAACGCGCTTTCCCAAGGGTCTGTCCCCTTTTCCAACAGGCTGTTAGGCTGGCGGCCGAATTCCCAACGCGGGGCGACCCGATGTCCAAACTCGAAGTACCGCTCAATCGCCGAGCCTACCAACGGTGCGCGGCCGCGTCGGCCGACCGCCTCCGTCTTCGAATCGCGGCGCATGACCTGCCCTCGGGCGCCAAGGTCCTCGATTTCGGCGTCGCGGCTGAGGGCGGACTGGAAGCCGGACGCCGCCTCGCGGAAATCTGCCTCGCCGGACTCGGCCGCGTCGCTTTGGTTCCGAGCCATGCGTTCGGGCAAACATCGGCGCATTCGCCAGCGGGCGGCGCGGCCGTTCAGGTTACCACCGACCAACCCATCGCCGCCTGCATGGCCTCGCAATACGCCGGATGGCAAATCGTCGGCGACAAGTTCTTCGCCATGGGAAGCGGACCGATGCGGGCTCTCGCCCGTCGCGAGCCGCTGTTCGAGTCCCTCGGCGTCGTCGACCCGAGCGATGTCGCCGTCGGCGTCCTCGAAGCCGCCAGGCTTCCCCCCGACGAAGTTTGTCGCGACATTGCCGCCGAGTGCGGCGTCGCGCCCGAAAAGCTCACGCTCTGCGTCGCTCCCACGGCTAGTATCGCGGGAACGCTACAAGTCGTTGCCCGCTCAGTCGAAACGGCCCTCCACAAGCTGCACGAACTTGGCTTTCCGCTCGACCACGTGCGATCGGGCTTCGGCATCGCGCCGCTACCCCCGGTCGCGAAGAACGACCTCGCCGCGATCGGTCGCACGAACGACGCCATCCTCTACGGCGGCCAGACGACGTTGTGGGTCCGTTGCGACGACGACGACATCCTCGCGTTTGGCCCCCGCGTGCCGAGCGGCGCGTCCTCCGATCACGGCCGGCCGTTCGCCGAGATCTTTGCCCGCTACGGCGGAGACTTCTATAAAATCGACCCGCTACTGTTCAGTCCGGCGGTCGTCGCGTTCCAAAACCTTAAAAGCGGTCACTCGTTCCGCTTTGGAAAGCTCGAGCCGCAAGTCCTCGCCGAATCGTTCGAGATCGAGTCGTAGTGCGAAGCACGCTCGAAAACCCAGTTACCGATCATCCCCGCGCCCCTAGCCCCTCCTCCTCGATGCGCCTCGCCGTCCTCTGTTCGCCGGAAAGCTGGTATCTCCGCGACCTCAACCGCGCGGCCGCCGACCGACACGAAGTCGTCGCCGTCGGCTATCCCCAAATCGTCGGCGCAATCTATGGATCGACGCAAATCGGCGCCGCGGGCGTCGACCTGAGCGCCTTCGACGCGATCCTCGTCCGCACGATGCCGCAGGGCTCGCTCGAACAAGTCGTCTTCCGCATGGACGCGCTCGCCCGGCTGCAATCCGCCGGCCAGCTCATCGTCAATCCGCCGCGGTCGATCGAAGTCGCCGTCGACAAGTTTCTCACGTCCGCGCTCCTCGTCGAAGCCGGACTCGACCATCCGCGGACAATCGCCTGCCAGACGGTCGACGACGCCATGCAGGCGTTCGCTTCGCTCGGCGGCGACGTCGTGGTCAAGCCGCTCTTCGGCGCCGAGGGCCGCGGCATCGCCCGCGTTTCGGACGAAGCGATCGCCCTCCGCGTGTTCAAGTCGCTCGTGCCGCTCGGCAGCGTGTTGTACTTGCAGGAATTCGTGCCGCACCACGGTTACGACTGCCGCGTGTTCCTCGTCGGCGACCGCGCCTTCGGCATGAAGCGGATCAACCGCGCCGACTGGCGCACGAACGTCAGCCGCGGCGCGACGACGGAACCGCTCGAACTCGATGCGCGCCTCGTCGACCTCGCCCGCCGCGCCGCCGCGGCGACCGGCGCAGTTCTCGCGGGCGTTGACATTCTCCCGGCCCGCGATGGCCGGCTCTGCGTCATCGAGGTCAACGCCGTTCCCGGCTGGCAATCGCTCGCTCGCACGCTCGGCGTCGACATCGCGGCGCTCGTTCTCGACGACGTTGCCCGCCGCCTTGACCGGCAACGTTCCTAGCGATTGACGCGCGGCCGCTGGCTTGTTGCGGCGTCGCCGGATTTCGCGGCATAACCGCTACGCCCGGCCCAGTCGCGTTTGACCCAAGCCCCCTGCGCAGTAGAGTTTCAAGCGCCTTTGATTAGGGGAACCGCCCTCGTCTCGCCACCACCGACGCTATCGCCATGTCTGACGTCACCCTCGACAACCTGCTGGCGCGGCTGGCAGGCCACGGAAAAGGATCGAGCGACGACCCCTGGTCGAGCCTCGCCGCCGCTACGCCACAACACACGCGCGAAACCGAGGTACCGAAGAAGAAGGCCGGCGGCGACGGCGTCGATGGCGTGCTCGACCGGCTCAACTCCTTGGCCGGCGGCACGCCGAAAAAATCGCCTCGGGCCACAATCGACCCCAACGGTTTCCTCCCGATCGAGCCGGAAACGTTCCTCGACGCCGAACTCACCGACAGTCAGGTCGAAGCGCTCATCCTCAAATACCTGCTAGCCCGCGGCGACGCCAGCGGCCGCGATATCGCCGACCAGATCAAGCTCCCGTTTCGCCCCGTCGAAGAGCTGCTTCGCCAGATGAAGCAGGACCAGTTGGTCGGCCATCGCGGCGCGGCCCCGATGAACGATTACGTGTTCCAGCTCTCGGAACTCGGCCGCGAGCGCGCCCGCCGGTTGAGCGAAATCTGCACGTACTACGGCGCCGCGCCGGTCGCCCTCCAAGACTACATCGAAAGCGTCGCCGCCCAATCGCTCGTCAATCAGCATCCGACGCGCGAAGACCTCACCGCCGCCTTCCACGACCTGCTCATCAACCCGCGGATGATGTCGCGCCTCGGTCCCGCCATCAACTCCGGCCGCGGTCTGTTTCTCTACGGCGCCCCGGGCAACGGCAAGACGAGCATCGCCGAGCGCGTCACGCGGGCGTTCGGCAAATACATCTGGGTGCCGCGGGCGATCGGCGTCGACGGCGACATCATTCGCCTTTACGACCCCTGCAACCACGAACTCGCTCCCGAGGAAGAGCAGATCGGCCTCTTGGACCACAGCAAGATCGACAAGCGCTGGGTCCGCATCGCCCGCCCGACCATCGTCGTCGGCGGCGAATTGACGATGGACAATCTGGAAATCTCGCTAAGCATCGGCACGGGCATTTCCGAAGCCCCGCTGCAACTCAAGAGCAACTGCGGCACGCTCGTGATCGACGACTTCGGCCGCCAGCGGATGAGCACCGACGAACTCCTCAATCGCTGGATCGTGCCCCTCGAAAAGCGCTACGACTATCTCAACCTGCCCGGCGGCAAGAAAATTCAGGTCCCGTTCGACCAGTTGATCATCTTCTCGACGAACCTCGAACCGAAGGACCTCGTCGACGACGCCTTTCTGCGGCGTATTCCGTACAAGATCGAGGTCGTCGATCCCGCCCTCGACGAATTCGAGAACCTGTTCAAGCTCGTCGCGCCGAAGATGGGCATCGAGTTCAAGCCCGACGTCTTCGAGCATCTCGTCGAGCGCCACTACCGCCGCACCGGCCGCCCGATGCGCTGCTGCCACCCCCGCGACCTGCTCCTGCAAGTCAAGAACTTCTGTAACTTCAACGGCATCGCGGCGGAAATGACCAACGACACGATGGACTTCGCCGTCGAGAATTACTTCACGATCATGGAGTAATCGTGAGGCGGTGCGTCCGGCCCCTGAGGCAACTCCGAAAGCCGTTGGCCGACGGTAAGATATGACGGCTATCTTATCGCGGCTTCGGACTGACTACATGTAACTCGCCCGCGACAGCAAAAACTCACCGCGATTGCGTGTGCGGTGTCGCTGCATTCAGCCAAGTTTCAATCGTTATTTCGGTTTGGCTGTGCCGACTGCCTTCTTTGCAAAGTCGGCATCTGCGGCGTAATAAACTTCCGACTTGACCTGCAATTTGCCGTTCTGCAAATGCGTCACGGTATAAAGACGATTCCCTTCGCCTATCTTCTTGATTCTGATTCCGTGCTTGTCCACGCCGGCGTTGCCCTTCATCGGTGAAATCTTGATTTCGAAAGGGGGCGTGCCGCTCCACCGCTTTTGTTTTCCGCCTTCAAGCTCGATGGCGATAGGCTCCCTTCCCGGCACTTCGAGTTGAACATGGATCGTGCCCGTCGACTTCCCTTTCTTGGTAGTGAAGTGGACTTCGTTCTTCACGACAACGATTACGGGGAACGGTCCCTTGGTCCCTTTTCCTGCCATTTGCGATTCCTTTGCGATTAATCGGAATTTGCACTGAGCGCGTTAGGCGTATCCCTGCATGCGAGCAATCCTCTAAACCCAAGCCATTGGGGAGTGCAGCATAGCGTGCGCTTTAAGGCACGGCAAGTTTTCTCCGAGGCGCGTCCGGCCGGCCCATCCGCGGCGGAAGAAGCGTTATCGACGCGCGCTTACGGACCGAAGGCGCGGAAGGAAGCAACAAAACGTGGCGCGTTTTGGATGATTGCTACGAACGCTACATGCCTCAGAGTAATGGCGGCTACGACTCATTTTTCCGCCGCCGCACCCCGGCGATTGCCGCGATTGCCGCGCTGGCAGCCAGCGTCAGCGATGCCGGTTCGGGAACCACCGAGTATTCGATCTCGAGTCGCGGAATCGTCTCGCCGCCGAACTCTCCCGCGATGAACTGCCGCGCCGTTTGCGGCGTTCCTTCGCGGCCGCTCACGAGCATCCAGCCGAAGTTGCCGCCGGGATCGTCGAGCATCTGCTGCACGTCGCTTGCCAGGCCCACGAAGGCGTAATCGCCGGCCGCGCCGACGAACGTCGTCGCCGACGGCGAAGCGACGTAGTCAACGCCTGCAAGTCCTCCCGCCGCGCTCCACGCCGCCGTCCCGTGCAACCGGCTGTTCCACGTGGCGTCGCCGATCGCCGCGGGCGTTCCGGAAGCGCTCGCGCCCGTTCCTTGGCCCCAATCGACGAGCATTCTGTGCAGGTGGAAGTCGCCGGCCGCGGAATTGGCCGTAGTCGCGGCAAGATACAGCGTCGCCGAATGCACGACCGCCCCCGCCGGTAGCTCGCCCGCCACGTCGAACGCCAGCAATCCGCGCCGCAATCGCCCCGAACCATCGGCGCCCGCGAGAATCTGCGTATGTCCGCCGAGATTATTGTCGGGCGCGGCCGCGCTGATCGTCGTGTCGGCAAACACGGGCAGCGTTGTGCTCTCCGCCCGGCCTGCGCTTGCGCTCAATGCCGCGGATAGGAACGACGCGAACGCAAGCGAAGGAACGAAACTTGGGCGCATGGTTGGCAACTCGCGGAAGTGAAAACGAACGCCGTTAAGAAATGGATCGGTGTCCGGCGGGCATGGCTCATCCTGCACGTCGCCGACGCCGAATCGCCACGACGCCGGCACATGCCATCGCCGAAACCGCCAACAAGGCGCTGCCCGGCTCCGGCACCGTCGCCGGCGACGCCTGTGCGAGCGGCGAAAAGTTCCGCTGCAAGATCGCCAGATCGGCAACGCCCACGATCCCGTCGCCGCTGAACTCGCCCAGATCGAAATTGTTCGCCGTGGTCGTCGTCCCATACGCCGCCGCCAAGAGCGCCGCGTCGACGGCGTTCACCGCGCCGTCGTTGTTGACGTCGCCGGGCGTGCGAACGACTGGCGGAGTGAAGTCGATGGTCAGCAACGGGCGGTTATTCGCCACGGAGTTCTCTCGGCTCGCGAATCGCCGCGACGTGCCCGCCGTGTTTTCGGCGTCTTTGATCAACCACCCGAAGTTGGATGTGGGATCGTTGACCCAGCCAAGCACGTCCGCGACGAGGCCCGATGACGTATTCCACGTGAAGGCGCCCGACGTTGGTACGTTCGTCGTTGCGCTGGCCGCGGCGCTAAAGTCCCCGCCGGCCGTCGACCAAAGGTCTCCCGGCCGGAATTGGTGGATCCACGTTGCATCGCCGTTGGCCGCAGGTCCGCCGCTTCCGCCGTTGGGACGATCGGGGTCGACCGTCGTCCCTTCGCCCCAGTCGCCGAGCAGCCGGTGCAAGGTCATCGCTCGCGGAGATGTAGCATTCGTCCGGAGCACGCTGAGGCGCAATGAAACCGAGTTGATCGTCGATCCGGCAGGAATGGAACTCAAGTTGAATTGAATCAATGCTCGCCGCGCATCCTCTGCCGCCACTTGCACGGTGCGACCGGCGAAGAAGCCGTCTTCGCCGCCGCCGCTGAGCGCGCCGGTCGCGCTCTCGTACAGCGTCGCGTCCTTCGCCGCGCCGAACGTCATCGTGACCGCCTCGGACCTCGACGCGGTCAGCAGCCAGCACGACCAAGCCATCGCCAACGTAGCGCCGCGTGCCGCGATCGTCTTTCGCATTGGTGCGATCCTTCCCTTTGCCCATGAGATTTGTGGAGAATTCCATCGCCCGCCGCCGGTTCGCCCAACCGGCGCAGGTTCTCGCATGCCTTCGGCAGCTTCGTTCTCGATGTCGCGCCAGTGCGGCGTGCCAACACGCGACGCCGGGCGTCGCCCAACGGCGCGTCCACTGCCAGCAACGCTGCCGGTACTATGTATATACATTAACGGCAAAGTCGGTTCAATCGGAAAAATCCCTAAGCTTTGCCCAATCTGCCAGCCGAATTGGCCTGTAACTACACGTTCCTCCTCGGGAACGTCGACGCGCATCTCCGGCACGACTTGTCCCCCAGCTTGCCAAGCCGCTCATGTTTACCCGCTCATTCCGCTGGTTGTCGTTGGCGGCCGCCTGCATTGCCGGCACAGCATCGCGGGCCGACCAACCCGGCGACGCGCTCATCGTGGCGTCCGACGCGCCGGCCGCGGTCACGTATGCCGGCGATCGCCCGGTGGCCGGCAACGTGTCGGTGATGGCCGGCGACCGCACGGTTTCGGCGAGCGCACCCGCGGCGCCGCGACGTTTCGTCGCCGCGACGGACGAACGCCCGATACCGAACGCAACCGCATCGGACGAGTTATCGCCGCAGCCGTCGTCGCCACCCCTCGCACCGGCCCAATCGCCCGTCGACGCAACGCACGCCGCCGACGCGCGTCTGACGGACGAAGAAATCGCCCTCATTCGCCGCTGGGCCAAAGGCGTGGCGCAGCGCGAGGACCGCCAGATCAAGGACGCCGGTTTCACGCGGCAAGACCCCTTCGCCGACGATCCGCAACAGCCGAACGACCCGCCGCCGACGCCGCCCGACGAAACGCCCTCCGACGCCATGCCATCCGAGCGCGACGATGCCTCCGCAAACGGCAATCGACCCGCGAACGGCCAATCCAACCAGGCCGGTCAAACGGCTCAACGCGGTCGCGGATTCGACCCCGCCGTCGTCGCCGCCGGCGCCGCCGCCTTTCAATCGTCCTGCACCGCCTGTCACGACGCCGAACGTTCGACCAGCGCCCGCAAGAGCCTCGGCGGCTGGATGGCGACGGTTCGCCGCATGGCCGCCAAGGAAGGCGCGGACGTCTCTCCCAGCGACGTGCAGCCGATCGCCACGTATCTCGCCTCGCTCAATCCGGCGACCGAAAGCGAAGCCGGCGGCACCAGCGCTGCGGCCGCCGCCGAATCCTCGTGGAGCCTGTTCTCCACTGTCTCGCTCAATCACCGCAGCGGCGCGCGCGAGGAAATCGAGAACCGCGGCTTCTTCCCGGAAGTCTGGCTCGGCGCGGAATGGCATCCCGCCGGTCCGCTCTCGGGCCGCGTAAACGCTTGCGTTTCGTGCCACACCGAGAACGCCGCCGTCAGCAACCGCATCGAGCTTGCCGAAGGCTTTCTGCGGCTCGACGTGATGAAGCTCGCCGGCTGCGAAGACCCTGCGTGCCAACCGTTTCAACTGCACGTCGACGCCGGCCGCTTCATCGTCCCGTTCGGCGCATTCGCCGCGCAGAGCCATCCCGGCGCGTTCCGCACCGCCACGCGGCCGTTGATGTACAACATGGGCCAGAACGTCTATCGCGACGAGCTGCCGCCGCCCCTGTTACCGATGCCTTACGCCGACGAAGGCGTGCTCGCCAGCGCCACCTTGCCGCTGTTCGCCGAAGTGAACGCCACGTTCGACTTCTACGCCGTCAATGGCCTGCAAGGCAGCACCGATCTCGAACTCGGCAGTTGGTTCCAGAGCCGCGACTACGTCGACAACAACACCGAGCCGGCCGTCGGCGGACGCGCGACCCTCGGCAACAACTACCTCCGCGCCGGCGCGTCGCTGATGAGCGGCCGCTACAACGAAAACACGCTCCAAGCCGCCGTGCCCGAAATCCTCGACTACAAAATCTACGGCGTCGATCTCGTCGCGCGGTACGAAGATTGGGTCCGCATTCAAGTCGAATGGGCCCGCCGCGACAACGACGCCTTCGATTTTCTCGCCGGCGACGTGACCCGCGAAGCGATCAAAGGCACGGTGATCGAAGGCGAGTTCAAGCTTTGGAGCAAGCCCAAGGTCAGCGCGATCGTTCGCTACGACGACCAGCGCCGCACGGACGGCCCGCCCCGCTTCGGAACGCCAATCCTCACGCCGGAAACTTCCGTGCAGCGGTTCACCTACGGCCTCAACGTCGCGCTCGGATCGAGTACCCTGATGGTCAACCACGAGCACTGGAAAGTGCCCGACCCGCTCAACGATCTCGACGTACTCGCAATCCGCTGGGTCGCAGCATTCTAATCGTAGGGTGGGTCGAACGAAGTGAGGCCCACCGCTCAATCCTCAATCCTCGATCCTCAATCCTGCTCCCGGTAGGCCTCACTTCGCTCGACCCACACTACACTCGCCCAGACGCCGTCAGGTCCGACGATTCGTCGCCGCGGATGACGAAGTCGCTCGCCGCGAAATCGAACCGCGGGTGTTTGCAAAGCTTGCGCGGATCGACGCCGCACCAGTTCTTGAGGCGCACCAGATCGTTGTCCACGGCGAACCGCTGGAGGTGGAACGGATCGTCGCCGGGAAAGTTGAAGCCGCCGTAAGCCGAACAGACCGCCGCGAGTCCGCCGTCGCGGGCGACTCGAAACGCAAGCCCGCTGAGATTCGGTTTTTGGCCGAAGGGGAATGCGAAATAGCGGACCGGCCGCAAGGTCATCCGTGCGAGGTCGTCCGCGCCGCCGAGAATTTCATCGCGCAGCGCCGCAGGATCGTCGATCTGGCCCAAGTCGGCGTGCGTGCGCGTATGCCCGCCGATCTCGATACCCGCGTCGGCGAGCGCGCGAATCTGTTCGATCGTGTTCGGCGGGCTCGGTGCGCCGCGCTTTACGTCGTGGTCGAAAGGCCGCTGGTCGATTACGTTCCGCGACGTGACGAAGTAGACGCACGGTATTCGATGGCGGATGAGCAGCGGCAGGGCCGAGTCGCAGTTGTCGGCGTAGCCGTCGTCGAACGTGATGCAGGCAGCGGCGCGGTGACTGCCTTCGCGAATCCGCCGTTGGGCTTCCGCCATGCTGATGAGATCGACGTTCGCGCGGAGCCAGTCGATTTGCCGCTCGAAGACCGCGTTGGACACGGTCCACGGCGTGGCCAGGTCGTCGGCGACGCGGTGGTACATGAGCACGAGCACAGGCGCATTGCCCGTGTGTTGCCAGCGGCGCCGGTTGCGCCAGCGGTACGGCGCGAGGGCGGCGTAGTAGCCGGCAAGCAGGGCGTGCTTCCACCGCGGCCACGGAATGGAGTCGTGCATGATCTGAAAAAGGGGACTGTCCCCTTTTTTATGCGTGTTTGCCGGTTTCGGTCGAAATGACGCCGGCGGATTGCAGTCCCGCTTTGACGAGCCGTTTGAGGCCGTCGCCCGTTTGCCAGGCCCGATTGCGCCAGCGCGACGCGGCGCGGGGAGCAACGGCGCGAAGGGCGATGCTCCCCCGCGGTTCCGCGCGGAAGTGAGCTTTGTACGGTTCGTCGCCGCGGAGAAAGTCGATCGCCGCAAGACCATCGGCGATGGCCCGGCGAATGAGCGCCACGGTGATCGCCCGGCCCGGCTCGTCGTCGATCATGTCGGGCGCGACGCCGGCCTGATAAGCAAACGCGATTCCGCCGGCGGTGAGATGATACTCCGCGGCGGCGGGTCTTCCGTCGATTTCGAGCCAGTCGAGCCGCAACGCCCCGGCCGCGGCCATGCGCTCGGCAACGTCGCGATGGAACGACGCAAACCGCGGCGAGGCGAAACAACCGTTCTGCCCAAGAGCCCGGCGGCGCCGCTGATGCAGGTCGACGAGGCAGTTCCATGCGATATCGAATGCGGCGGCTTCGGCGGCGGATTCGGCGCTGCGAATCGAATGGAGTTGCCCCCGGCCCGTGTCGAGCACGCGGGTTTCGATCCGGCGGAGCTGCTTGCGATGCGATTTGGACACGCCGGCGAGGTAAGCATCCCACGACTCCGGCAATGCGAGCCGCCAGGTATTGAGACCCGGACGGCTCGATACGACCGCGCCGCGTTCGGCGAGCGCGTCGGCGAAACGGCGAATCGTCGGATCGGACGCGTCGATGCCTGCGAGGTCGAGGGCGTCCCAATCGCGGGCGGCTCTGTCGCAAAGATAGTCGGCGACGGCCACGGCAACCGCCGGCGCGAACTCCGCTGTCGCGAGCAGCGAGAGGTAATCGGAGCACGTTTCGCCGCTCCCAAGAAACCGCACGAGGCGGCCACCGGTGACCGTCGGTTCGGCGAACCAGGGAGCGACGCCGATGAGATGGCCCGCCGCGTCGCGCACGGCAAGCACGAATAACTCGCTGCCGGGGCGAACGCCGTTCGGGCTCGCGCCAGGCGGCGCCGCGGCGTTTTGCTCGTTCTCCTCGCGCGGTCCGTAGTGCGTCCACCACGTGGCGAGCCATTCGTGACGGCGAAACGGAACGCCGCCGGCGAGGCAGTTCCAATCGCGAGCGAGGGCGGCAAGATCGCTCGCCGTCGAAATCAATGTGACATGCATAGTCGGTCGGCGATCGAGAAAGCGGAACATGGCGGCGTGCCGATAGACAACTTTCCTTCACAGAACGCCGTTGGCAAACTGCCAACTCTTGATTTCGGCGTGGGTGCCACTGCTGGCTTGTCCAGCAGTGCGACTCGCGTGCCGACGACGAACCGCAACGCACGCTGCTGGACAAGCCGGCAGGGATGCCCCGCCGACGCGTTCGACCCGCGGTGTAGCAAATCGGCCACGCAGCGACGGCCCGCGGTCGACTTTCGGCGGCGATGCGATGTTGCAATCCGGCAACGTCGCACGCGCGAGGTTGGCGTCGACCGGTGGATGGCCCGGTTGCGGCCGAGCAATCGTTGCAACCGGATCGGTGAACCCGGCGGCCAACGCGGCGGCATCGGGTTTGCTATTTCCGTTCTCACCGGTCGCCGCCGACAACCGCTCGGCCGCCTGAAGCCGGCCAGACGCAACTTACATTTGTGGATGACCACCGAGGTTTTCGCAGCATGGCCCACCGCCCGACGCACACGCCCAGCCCTCTCGAACTTCTCCGCCTGATGAACGAGTATCGCGCCCGCTGGATCGTTCCGACCGTCGCGTTCGCGGCGGTCGCGCTCGTTTACGCCCTGGTGAAGAGCGACACGTGGGAAGCGGCTCAGGCGCTCGTCGTTCGCAACGAGGCCCACGGTCCAACCGACCGCCCGGGCAAATTCGCGCAAACCGACGAAATGAAGACGCTGCAAGAGACCATCGTCGAGCTCGCGCGAAGCGACACCGTGCTCGAATCGGCGCTGCGGCGCGTCGGTCCGTCCAAGAACATCGCGCCCGACAGCGAAGCGGCGCTGACCTGGCCGACGGCGCAAAACATTGCCGACCTGCGCGACGCGGTGAAGGTGACGCCGCCCAACGGCGCCGAGCTCGGCAAGACGGAAGTGTTTTACGTCAAGGTCGAAGCCCGCGATCGCGACCGGGCGCTCGAGCTTACGGACGCGATCGTCGACGGCTTGCAGAGCCGCTTCCAGAAGCTTCAAGCCGAAAAAGCGGCGAGCATGATCCAGGAACTCGAACGCACGGCACAGTTGGCCGACGCCGATCTGGCCGCGGCGACGAAGAAGCTCGCCGAGTATGAAATGAATGTCGGCAGCGACCTGTCCGAACTGCGAATCCTCAACGACACGCCGTCGGGCAACAGCGACCTGCGGCAAAAAGTCGTCGCGATCGAAAACGAACTCCGCGACGCCGACACCCAGCAGCGGGCCGCCGCGGAGCTGGGCGTGTTGCTGCGGCAAGCGAAACAAGACGAGACGCGGCTCGTGGCCCTGCCCGACCGATTGCTCAAATCGCACGCGACGCTCTCGCGGTTGATCGAAGGCTTGAGCCAGGCCCGCCTGCGGACGTCGACGCTCCTCGGCAGCAAGTCGGACGCGCATCCGCTGGTGATCGCCGCTCGGGCGGAAGAGCAGGAAGTGCTCGCCGACCTCAAACGGGAGCTCGACAACGCGATCCGCATCGCCGAAGTGGAAGAAAAACTGCAAACGCAGCGGTTCGAGACGCTCAAGGCCCAACTCGCCGGCGTGCACGCTCGCCTGGAACGGCTGGCGGCGCTGCGGGCCGAGTACGGCAATCGCGTGGCCGAGGTGAAGAGCCGCGAGAAGCTCTCGGAAGAGGCCCGCAGCAATCTGGCCGACGCCCGAGCGAGCCAGGCGGCCGCGAGCAGCGCAAGCCTCATCAATCGGATCGACCAGGCCACAACCGGCCCGCGTCCCATCGGCCCGGGCAAGAGCACGATCGTGCTGGCCGGGATGCTGGGCGGATTGCTCGTCGGTTTTGCCATCGTGTTCCTCACCGTTCCCGCGCCAGAATTGAAGTCGACCGGTGCGGCGACAAACGGCGCGGCAAGCGGCGCACCGAACGCCACGTCGTGGAAGACGCACAACCCGCAGACGGTCGAGTCGCTCGTCAAGTCGACCGGCGCCCTCTCGCTCAAGCAGGCATTGTCGAAAATTTCGCAACAAACGTCGCGGTGGAACTGAATGGGGCGCGGGACTAGCCGCGCGGGACTCGCGAGACGCCAACCTGCTCGCCACGACAATTGACCGCCACGAGCTGTTCCCTGCCCCCCGAATCCCGACCCCCGACCCCCGCCCATGTCCTTCATCGCCCTCATCGCCGCCATCGTCGCCTTGGCTTGGACGCCGATTCTGCTCGCGCGCTCCTCGTTGGCGGTGGCGGGCGTGGTGTTCGTCGTCTTGGCGAACTGCTTCGGGCTCGAATTCATGTCGATCGACGTCGGGCCGATCAACATGTCGATCGAGCGGTTCTTGCTACTTGCGCTGCCGATCGCCTATGTCGTGCAGCGGAGGGCCGGCAAGCTCGATCCCAAGCCGTTCGAGCGGGCCGATTGGGCGCTCGTCGGCTTGATCGGCTTCATGATCGTTAGCACCTTCTCGCACGACTGGCAGTCGGCGAGTGCGTTCGGCGCGCCGGTGATTCAACACCTCATCAACGGATACTTGATTCCGCTCGTGCTGTTCTGGATCGTGAGGCAAACGAAGATCACCGCTCGCGAGCTGCGGAACGTGTACGCGGGCCTCGTAGCGTTTGGCGTGTATCTGGCCCTTACCGGCATAGCCGAATCGCTGGGTGCGTGGAGTTTCGTGTTTCCGAAGTACATCGCCAACGCGGAAATCGGTCTGCACTTTGGCCGGGCGCGCGGGCCGATGGTTCATGCCGTGACTTACGGTATGGCGCTCGCCACGTGCATGTTCTGCGGCTGGATGCTGTGGCCCGGTTCGTCGCGGCGAACGCAACTAGCGTTGCTCGCTCTGTTGCCGCTGGCGCTGGCGGCGATTTATTTCAGCAAGACGCGAAGCGTGTGGCTCGGGGCGGCATTGGGCACCGGGATTCTGATGCTCACGCAGTTTCGCGGGGCATGGCGGCCACTGCTCTTCGGCGGAGCAGTCGGCATCGGCTTGCTCGTCACCGTGGTCAACTTCGAGCGGATCGTGGCGTTCGATCGCAAAGACAACACGGCCGCCCAGACCCGCGAATCGGCCGAGTCGCGACAAAGCTTCCTGTACGTCTCGTGGCAAATGTTCAAGGACAAGCCGCTCTTCGGATTCGGCTTTGGGCAATTCCCGACGCAGAAGCTGCCGTACTTGTCGGACCGCGACACCGATCTACAACTCGAAGCGATCCGCCCCTGGTCGCACCACAACACGTACTTGAGCGTGCTCACGGAGCTGGGCCTCGTCGGGCTGGCGTTGTTCGTCGGAATTCTCGCGGCCTGGGCGGTGCGCGGCTGGCAACTGTGGCGCGACCCCGAGGCCCCGGCCTGGGTCCAAAACCACGGCGCCCTCATGCTCGCCGTACTCGCGATGTACGCGATGCAGTGCCTCTTCCACGAAATGTCGTTCACCGCCCGCGATAATTCGCTGGTCTTCTTGATGGCCGGCTTAACGAGCGGCCTGCACGCAATGGCCACGCGCCCGGCGGAGCAGTCGGCGTGGCAAACGGCGAGAAGTTGGTCGCTCTCCTGGCACTGGCCAAGCGTACGAAACGCAGCCCGCGGGTGATTCGCTCTCTCAGTCGCGGCGGGGTGGTCACGTAGGGTGGGCTGTGCCCACCGACGCCTCCGAGCAAAAGCCGCCCAAGACCCGCCAAGCCGCTTGCCATCACGATTCAATCCGTTCCCCAGCGGCAAGGTGGCACTGGTGGCTTTACCCACCAGTGCAGTGCCCAGGACAACCTCTCCATTCTCGCGAGCCCCGCTCCCACCGTTCTCGAATCAGACCGTGTCGAACGAAAGCCTTGGCCCGTTGAGCATGGCAAGCAGGGTCAATCGAAAATGGAAAGCCAGTTCGCACCGCCGCACTGGCGGATAAAGCCACCGGTGCCACCCCACGAAAAATCAGCCACGATTAGTGCCACCCGCCGCGGCGCGAGGTTGAGGATATCTTCAGTCGGCGACGTGTTGCAACGCCGCGGCAACTTCGTCAATGGATTGGAACCGGTACGCCGGGTTTGTATTCAGGCAACGCGCTACAATCTGCAAGACAGCGCGGGACGCGGCGTTCTCCAAAGACGGTTTTGCCAACGCCACGTCATGCGGCATGCTTGGCGGATTCCCGGTGAACATTGCGAACAGAATCGCGCCCAGGCCGAATACGTCGATCGTCGGCTCGAATGCCACGTTGTCGTCGCGTAACTCGGGAGCAAGGTATCGGAGCGTTCCACCGACGGTGCGCCGCGATTTGGCGTTGGCGTTCTTTGACAGCAGTTGTGCGAAACCGAAGTCGGCCACGAAAGCGGCCCCTGCCTCGTCGAGCAGGATGTTCGCTGGCTTGAGGTCGCAGTGAAGAATGCCCTTGCTGTGAGCGTAAGCGAGCGCGTCAGCAATCTGCAGCGCGACGCGGATAGCGTCGCTTGCGTCGAGCGGAGCGACGGATACGCGACGCTGCAAGTCGCCGCCTTCGATCAAGTCGAGCACCATGAAGAACCCAGCGGCGGGAAAGCGCCCGAGGCCGTGTACGTGAACGATGTGGGGATGTTCGAGGTTCTTCACCAACTCCGCCTCGCGAATAAACGCTTCGACGGCCGCCGGATTCGTCTGGCGGTCTTTGCGTAAGGTCTTGATCGCGACGATCTTCCCCGTCGACTTTTGGAGTGCGCGGTATACCTTGCCCATACCGCCCTGGCCGACGAACGACATCAGCACGAATTCCTGATGGCCGAAGAGTTGGCTGGAATCGGGCGTCGCCGCGCGGTTCGCGAGGTCTGGCATTGCTTCCGCGGAGTCTGCGAATAATTCGGCGTCGATCTGGCGCAGATGCGGTAACAGGTCGCGCAATGGGTACTCGCTCGCGAACGCGGCGTGCGACGGACGGTCGCCCCAGCGATGCCGGACGCGGTACTCTTCTACCAGCATCCACGTGGGAAGCGAGTCGACCGCGACCTGTGCAGGGAACGCCCGCCCATAGTCGCGCCACGTCGGCCTTGCTCCCAATACATCGTCCGCACGGGGATCGCTTGAGAGTTGCCAGCGAAACTCCAGGTCGACGAGTAGCAGTTCATCGAACAGTCCGCGGTTTTGGGCACTGCGATCCTCGGCAGTTCGGGCGGCAAAAGATGCCACGCACGGCGGCGGGTCGCCGTTCGCGACGGCAACTCGCCAGGCACGCTCGAACTCCTCGACCAGGTTCTCGCTCGCATCAACTTCTCGGTTCATAGCGCGGAGTCGCGAAACATCAATTCGCGCGAGAGCAGGTGCCGAGCTTCGTCGATGAAACGGCGCACGGTGCGTTCCGAGCGCTGCATGGCGACGGCGATTTCCGCGACGGTGTTGCCGGCCAGGCGAAGCGCCAATGCGTCGCGAACCGCGCAGGGCAATTGGCCGAGGATGGCTTGAAGCTGTTCGAGCGCGGCGACTTCGCCCGCGGAGGCTGGGCTCTCGGCCGGAATCTGTTGACTGTCGGGCTGCGAATCCGAATCGGCGACGGAAACATCGCGCTCGCGCCGGTAGTCGCGGCGAGCGGCGCGATGGCGGTCGACCTGATCGCGCACTTTATGTAGCGTGATCGCCGCGAGCAAACGCCACAGGTCGCCGCCGCGAATCAGCGCGTAATCGCTTTGCCGAGCGCGGACAAAGAAACTGCGAAAAGCCGATTGCACGATATCATCCGGATCGATGCGCCGGCGCAAGGCCGGCGCCAAACGCGTCGCCGCTAGTGCAACGAGCCGCTCCACATAGCGGTCGAAGATCTCACTCGCCGCGGCCTGATCGCCCGACGTGTATCGGAGGAAAAGCTGGGACGAGTCGAGGACTACCGATTCTCGGTCCATGGCTGGCGTCCCCAATACGGCCATCTTCGATATCTTTGACGCGGCATTGGCCAAAAGTCACGCAGAAACCGATGCACGCGGCAGCGGAAGGGCATTTCGCTCGGGCTGCCCACTACCGATGCCCCGCAGTGAACCTCATAACAAGAGGAATCCCAATGGCTTACGTCGTAACGGCGCCGTGTTTTGGCTGCAAGTATACGGACTGCGTCGTGGTTTGTCCCTGTGAGTGTTTTCACGAAGGCGAGCAAATGTTGTATATCGACCCGATGGAATGCGTGGATTGTGACGCGTGCGTGCCCGAATGCCCCGTCGAGGCGATCTTTCCCGAGTCGGACGTGCCCGAGCAATGGCGCAACTTCATTGCGCTGAATGCCGAGATGGCGCCGCAAACGCCGTCGATCACGACAAAGAAAGCGCCACTCGCCGGACCACCGTGACGCCCGTCAGTTTGCTTGCGGCGGGGTGCCACTGGCTCGGCCAGTGCGGTGGCGAGAACTCACTTTCCAATCACGAAAGACGAAGCTCGATAAGCGTCGCGTGGAAGGCCCTGCGAAAACGGCGAGCGAGTCGTGAAACCGCACTGGCAGACACAGTGCCGCCGCACGACAATGGACCTGAACGCGGACCGTTTGCGATCGTCCGCCCGACAGTGCCACCCGGCCGAAGTCGCGCGCTCGGAGGGCCGTGCGCAGCACCAAGTAGCATCGCGAGCCCATTGCCCCGGTGTATTCACCGGGGGCTCAATGCTGGCGCAGGTCACATTCCTCCGCCCCTGAATCCCGAATCCCGAATCCCGACCCCCGATCTAGTCCCACCACCATTGGTTTTCGGCCAGCTTGTCGAGGCTCACCTTTTCGCGCTGCTTCGAGACTTTGCCGTCTTCGTCGCTGAGGAGATTCGACGTCGCGAGCGCCTGACGCGGCTCGACGTGGACGCCGCCGCCGATCGGGAACGAGACTCTTGCGCCTTTCATCAGCGCGATGCACGCCGTGCTGACTTGTTTCGGCGCGTGGTGCGTTTCGACGGCAAATTTCGTTTCGTCGCCCAAGACTTCCATCTGCCAATCGGCCTTCGCAAAGTAATCGTGCTTCTGCATGAACGCGGCGGCCACCGACAGGTCGATGAGGTTCCGCAGCTCGCCGTAGACCGTCGCGCGGCGGGCGATTTCCGGATACGCCTTCGTAAAGCTGTCGGTGAACTTCTTG
>QEVJ01000019.1 GCA_003576845.1 Planctomycetota bacterium | reverse complement strand
ATACCACGGCTCACTCGACCAAGTTCTGTCAATGAGCCATGTCATAAACGAACACCCCACAAACCGACAATACGAACTTCAGACGGCTAAACTGTTACCTAACCCTTAATCTCCAACCTCTAACCTCTATTCTCCATGTCCGCGAACGCGACGTTAGCGTTGTTTGACGAGCTTCGGCGTGGGGATCGCGTTGAGTTGGTCCATGAGGTCAAGGTTGGGCTGAAGCGCTGGACGACGACGACGGTCGGAACGGTCGTGCGAACGGAGCGGCGGCGGCACAGCTTGCACTTTCGCCGCAGCGGCGACGATAAGGTGTTTAGCGACTTGATCGTGCTGCAACGAGACGACGGCGAGCTGACGACGGTGACGCTCGACGAGTATTCGCAGCTTCGCCGGCTCGCACCGCCCGTCTCGCACCTGGCGGCGCCGTAGCAGGGGCTTTCACTGTGCCCCCTGTGCATCGCCTCTGTGTTCTCTGTGTTTGGAGAACGACGCGGCGAGCGCAACGAGTCTACTTGGCGTCGCCGGCCGCCGCGTCCGCGTCGTTGCGGGCCTTTTGTGCTTCGCGGCGGATCGCTTCGTAGACTTCCTGCCGGTGGACGGGCACTTCCTTCGGGGCTTCGATGCCCAGCCGCACCTTGTCGCCGCGGATGTCGACGATGGTCACGACGACGTTGTCGCCGATAATGATGCTTTCGTCGCGCTGTCGAGATAGAACGAGCATCGGATGGCTCCTTCCCCTGTTTCGTTGGCCGCCTGAGGACCCGCGCCGACTTGCTGCTTCGGCGAGGGCCGGTTCGGAGTGACGGTTTTGCTCGGTGCGGTCGGTGTATATGGGTAAAGTTTCCGCTTCGGCGCGGCGGTTGGCTGACAGTTGCATCGACTAGAATTTGCGGCGAATTCCATGAAGAAACGCGATGCTGTCACCACGTGTAAAGCCCGCACAACCGCGACGCAATCGGCGTACCGACGGCGGCGGTAAACGCCGCCGGCAGCGGTTGTTGCGCCTGGCGCGGGGTGGTTGTGCGGCTCGTGCCGAGGTTTGCGAAGCGTCGTTTGAAACGCCGCCGCGAAAGGATTAGACTCGCCGCGGCGCGATTCGCGTGTGCCGGCGGAGATGGTCGCCGGCGCATTCGCCACGATCGCCACGCGCGGCGTAACGGTTTTCCCGAAATCGCGGGAGGCGAATCCGTTCGCTGATTAGCACGACAGATCACATGGCCAAATTGCGGACCTTCATCGCCGTCGAAACGCCGCCCGACGTCGTCGGCCGGGCGTTAAAGCTTGCCAAACGGCTCACCCGGGCGGCAACCGCGGCTGAGGTCAAGTGGGTTGCGCCGGAGAACCTGCACTGGACGGTAAAGTTTCTCGGCGACGTGGACCCGCGGGATTTGGCCGAGATCTGCCGGGCCTTGGCCGAGGCGGCTCGTTCGGTGGCGCCGTTTCGCATGGAGGTCGCCGGCGCCGGAGCGTTTCCCAACGCCGCCCGTCCCCGAACGCTTTGGCTCGGCGCCGGCGCGGGCGGCGAATGCCTCGTGTCCCTTGCCGAAGCCGTCGACGCCGCGATGACGAAGATCGGCTTTCGCCGCGAAGGCCGGCGGTACGAGCCGCACCTGACCATCGGCCGCGTCCGCAACGGCGGTCCCGCTCAAGAGGCCTTGGGAGAACTGCTCGCTGGAAACGCCGGATTCGAGGGCGGCTCGATGGAAGTCGACGAGGTCGTCCTGTTCAGCAGCGAACTGCGGCCTGAGGGCCCGATCTACGAGGCCCTCGAACGCGCGGAACTGACCGGCTGAGACGCGCGGAATGCAGTTCATCCACAGATGTCGCAGACTGGCGCAGAAAACGCCGCAATTCCGATGCGCTCTCGCTATCGGCACGCAGCGTTCGATTTCATAAAGAAGGGGCAATGATAATCGAATGCGTCATCGGTAGGACCTTTCGGTCATTCTTATCTGTGCCCATCGGCGACATCTGCGGATGCTTTCAACCCTGCGATCGACGGGGACGCGTCGCGCGAGTTACAGCACTTTCGCGTAGAACAGCGTCCCGCTCGTGTTGCCGCCGTAGACTGCGGGACCGAACCCGGCCCGTTCGTAGATCGCACGCGCCCGGACGTTGTCGCTGAGCACTTCGAGCGTAATCTTGCAACAGCCGAGTTCGCGGGCCTTCGCTTCGACGGCCGCGAGCAGTTCTCGCCCCACGCCGCGGCCGCGAAACGCCGGCACGACGCCGAGATCGTGAATGTTGACGAGCGGCCGGGCGTAGAACGTCGAGAAACCGACGAAACAGGTCGCAATGCCGACCACTTCGCCGCCCGCGTAGGCCAGATAGACGAGCGTCGTCGGATGCCCGCGCAAGCCGTCGATGAGTCGGTCGTAAACGTCGTCCGAAAGCGGCCCGTCGTTGCCCATCGGGTCGCGGGCATACGCGTCGACCATCGCCACCACGTCGCGCTGATGATCCTCGCGCGAAAGATCCGCCTCAACGATCGCAATCGCCGAATCCATTCACTATTCTCAATTCACCACTTTCTATTCACCAATCGGCCGCAGTCATCACTCGTTCACCGCTTGCCTGACCACCTGCCCATTACCATTCGCCGAGCCGTTCGCGTGCTGCCGAATAACGGCGCCGGTCTTGTCCATGCGGCCGAAATGCTCGGCCGGCATTCGGCAGTGGATGACGACCCGTTCGTCGCCGAACCGCTTCGAGCGGATTTCGCCGTGCGACGCGAGATAGGCGAGGAGCTTGCCGTTGTCGACGCTCGTTTCGATGTCGAGGTCGAGAAAGCCGTCGGTAAGCGACTCGCTTACGACCGCGGCCAGGCGGTCCAAGCCGTATCCGCTGCGGGCGCTGATCGCCACGGCGTTCGGGAACCGATCCAGCAGCCGGTGGACGGCGCCTTCGTCAATCGCGTCGACCTTGTTGAGCACGAGCAGCGTCCGCTTCGCTTCGACGTGCAACTCCTCGAGCACACTGTAAACCGATGCGATCTGATGGACGACGTCCGGGCTGCTGGCGTCGGCCACGTGCAGCAACAGGTCCGCCTGGCGGGTCTCTTCGAGCGTCGCCTTGAAGCTGGCGATCAACTGGTGCGGCAGGTCGCGAATGAACCCCACCGTGTCGCTGAGCAGCACAGGTCCCCAACCCGGCAGTTGCCATCGCCGGGTGCGAGTGTCGAGCGTGGCGAACAGGCGATCCATAGCCAGCACGTCCGAACCGGTGAGCTTGTTGAGCAGCGTGCTCTTGCCGGCGTTTGTGTACCCGACGAGCGAGATCGTGAGCCGGTCGTGGCGCGAGGCGACCTGCCGCTCGCGGCGGCGCTCGATCGTGTGGAGTTCCTCGCGCAAGTCGCGAATCCGCCGCTCGACAATCCGGCGGTCTTCTTCGATCTGCTTTTCGCCGGGACCGCGCATGCCGATCCCCTTCTTGATTCGCGATAGGTGCGTCCACATCCGCTTGAGCCGCGGCAGGGCGTATTCGAGCTGGGCCAGTTCCACGGCGAGGCGAGCTTCGTGCGTTCGGGCCCGCGTGGCGAAGATGTCCAAGATCAGCTCGGTGCGGTCGAGCACCTTGACCTTGAGTTCCTTTTCGAGGTTGCGCTTTTGCCCTGGGCTGAGGTCGTTGTCGAACAGGGCGACGTCGGCCTCTTCGCTGACGACTAGCTGCCGCAGTTCGTCGACCTTGCCCTTGCCGAGGTAGAAGGTCACGTCGGGCTGGGCTCGCCGCTGCACGATCCGCCCGGCGACGTCGGCCCCGGCAGATTCCGCCAGCCCGGCCAGCTCTTCCAAAGGATCGTCTAGGGCCGCCCGCGCGTCGGCTCGGTCGGTGAGGACGACGCCGACGAGCACCGCGCGTTCGTTGTCGACGCTTTCCGTTCGATTGAGGTCCGTAGCGATACGTCAGACTCCTGGTAAGGTCCGTGTCACACCCTCATTATACGCAAGGGCGTCAATGGCGGATCGCGCCGGCGGTAACTCCGGGCGAGATTCCCGTGGGAGGCTAATCCCTTCGCCGATGGCGCCGGTTAGCGCCTGGGTCGGCGAAGGGATTCGCCTCCCACAGGATCGGTGCAACCCGCAAGATACGGACCCGCCGGGATGGCGGCGGGTTCGCGCCGGGCCGGGATCTGCCCGGTTACTTCTTCCGCGTGTACTCGATCGTAAACGCCAATTGTTCCCCGCCCTCGGCCGGGACCATGTACATCTTGAACGTGAAGTGGTCTTTGTCCTTCCAAGCGGTCGTGTTCTTGAAGTTCTCCGGCTTGCCGTCGGGGCCGGTGTGCGTGCCGGTCATCGTGAGGACGCCCTTGTCGTCCATCGTTCCCTCGTAGTGCATGGGCGCGCTCGTCATCGACTGCACCCAGATGCCGACGTACTTCTTCTTCGTTTGGTCGTAGCCATCGAGTCCATGGCCCGTATAGGCGACGCCGCCCAAGTCGCCCTTGAATTCGTTGGCCATCCACATGCCGCCGCAGATCGACTTGTATGTCGCTTCGGCGTTGAATTTCTGGCCCTGCATCTCCAACACCGCGTCCCAGGTTCCCTCCATTTTTTTGAGGTGAACATGCTCCTTTCCGGGCTGTGGAAAGTCCTGCGCGGCGGCCGCTCCGGCAAGCAGAACAACGACCAAGAGATTCAATGCGACGCGACAAATCATGGCGGTACACTCCTCAGAGATGGTCGAACGAAGCACCCGACACGCGCGAAATTGTACCACCCCATATAGCCCCCAGTCCAATTAGCCACCGGTGAATACACCGGGGGCAATGCGCCCGCCGAGCGGAATCGCCCCTCGAAACGCCAGAGCGCCATACCGCCCACGACCTCAATGCCGCTCACTTCGCCGCCTCCGCTCGCGACGTGTGATCGTGAATGACGACCCAGCGGCCCTCGATTTTTCGCATGACGAGCGAGAAGTTGCCGCCGACCGGAGCATCACGTTCGAGATGCCAGTTGCCGAGGACGAGCGCGGCATCCTCGCCGAGCGGCATGACTTCGAGTTGCGAGAACTTGAGCTTGCCCATCGCCGCTCGCGTCGGATAACGCTGTTTGTAGCCGTCGCGCGTCGCCTGCCAGCCGCGGGTGACCTTGCCGCCGGAGCTGAACGACAGCTTGTCGGATTTCCAATAGCCCTGCATGAAGGCGTCGATGTCGCCGCGGTTCCAGGCGTCGGCCTGATCGTAAAGCACGGCTTCGATCGCGGCCGCTTGCTCGTCGGTCGAGTCGCTCGTCGAAAGCCGCGAGTCGTGCTGCGTGTGCCAGCGTTGTTCCACGCCGTCGGGCAGCGCCACGACAGCCGTTGCCAGGAAACCATCCGGCGAAAGTTCCAGGGAGAGCGACTTCACCGATTCGTCGCTTGGTTTCTTGGCACCCAGCTCATCGAGCGACGCGGCCCAGCGTTTGTGTTTCGCGTGGTGCGTTTTCTGGCGATGGTAAACCTCCATCAGCGCATCGCGGGCGGCGAGTTCCCGCGGCGGGGCGTATTTCGTCGTGCCCGGCTTCTCGGTCGAAAACTGCACGAAGCCCCACCGCTCGGGCCGGTGCATGTCGACGAATCCCGGCGGGGACCAGATCCAATTGTCCTCGCGTTTGCCGGCGACTTTCGCGTACTTCCCTTCGCGGATTTCGTGTTCCCACTCGACCCGCGAGAAATCCACGCGCCACTGGTCGCCGTTGCGCGGCGGCGCGGGGCGTCGCGCGAACTTCCGCATTGCCGACCACGGGATCGCGATCTCGACCGACCAGCCTTCGTCCTTGTCCCGCGGGTCGTTAAGCGTCCCCTGCACATGGACGGCCGTTTTCATACCCCCAAACTCAAACGAATTGTCCGCCGAGCCGCCGTCCTTGTATGGCTTGGGCAAAAACAAATCCCACGTCGTATTGAGAGCGTTGAGTTCCAGCTCAAAGTATTCGTGGTTGTCGCCGTTGGGGTCGATGAACACCTCGAAGTCGTTGTCGTGGAAGATGACCGCGTCGTGCTCGGCAAGCGTCGCCCAGACGTGCGGCTCGTCGAGATGCGCGGCGACGTAGAAGTGCTCGTCGTCCCAGAGCATTTTCGCCCGCGTGCGATGGCGGGGCTTGGGCTTGGCCGGTCCTTCGATATCGGCGAATTCCTCCGTCCACGGCGCAGCGCTCCACGCGGCGTCATCGAGCTTGCCGTCGATCTTCGGCGATTCCGCAGGGCGATAGCAGACGTATCCCCGCGGCGCGATTTCCTTCATCCGATCCCAATCGATCGCCGGCTCTTGCGCACGAGCAGTGGCATGGAAGCAGACGCAGCCCAGAATCACAATGCCGCCAATGAGACCGCAGGACGCCATCGCTCGCTGAAAGTTCATCGGCGACTCTCCTCTGCACTGCGAGCGCTCTGAATCTTCGTTTCCCGGGAAGACTCGTTGCGAATCGCGAAAGCGCGAAAGTGCGAAAGTGCGAAATCACGAAATAAACCGTGGAAATCCGGCAACGTGGGGCTGGAAACGGATCTACCGCGGTCATTCTGCATTTTTCATTTTGCCTTTTGCACTTTCTCCGTGCCTCCGCGTCTCCGTTTTTCAAAACACCACTTGCCCGCGGCGAGAAGGCGGCACTGCGCCCTCTGCGAATCCTCCGCGCCCTCTCTGCGCTAAAAAAAACGAACCCGCTTAAAGATTGGTCGCAAGCGCCGCCGTCATCGCCCGATCGAGATCGTCGCGCAAATCCTCGAATGCTTCCAGGCCAACGGAAAGCCGCACGAGGTTATCGGTGATGCCGTGTTCCGCCCGTGCGGCCGCGTCGTAGCTGGCGTGCGACATGGACGCGGGCTGCTCGATGAGCGACTCGACCGCCCCGAGGCTCACGGCGAGTTGAAACAGCTTCGTGCTTTCGCACATCCGCTTGGCGGCTTGAAAATCGCCCTTGAGGGCAAAGCTGAGCATGGCCCCGAAACCGCCGTCCATCTGCCGCCGGGCGAGGTCGTGTCCCGGATGGGTCGGCAAGCCCGGATACAACACCGCTTCGACCCGCGGGTCGGCAGCCAGAAATCCGGCGATCTTCTGGGCGGTGCAACACTGCTCCCGAACGCGGAGTTCGAGCGTTTTGAGTCCGCGGCTTGCGAGGTACGATTCCCACGGGCCGAGGACGTTTCCCGTCGCATTTTGGATGAAGTACAACCGATCGCGCAGTTCTTTTTCGCGCACGACGAGCACGCCGCCGAGCAGGTCGCTGTGGCCGCCGATGTATTTCGTGGCCGAGTGCATGACGATGTCGGCGCCGAGTTCCAGCGGCCGCGTCAGCACGGGCGTGGCAAACGTGCTGTCGACGCCCAGCAACGCCCCGTGCTCGTGGGCCAGTTTGGCACACGCGGCGATGTCGGTGATCGTCATTCGTGGATTGCCGGGGCTTTCAATCCAGACGAGCTTGGTCTTTGGGAGAAATCCCGCGGCGAACTTGTTTAGGTTGGTCGAATCGGCAAGCGTGACGGCAATGCCCGCGCGGTTGCAGATTTTGTGCAGCAGGCGAAACGTGCCGCCGTAGATGTCGGACCCGGCCAATACGTGGTCTCCGGCCGAGAGCAGCATCGTGGCGGCATGCGTTGCGGCCATGCCGGAGGCGAAGGCTAGCGCTCCCAGGCCCGATTCCAAGTCGGCGATGGTTCGCTCGAAGGCGGCCCGGGTCGGATTGCCGCTGCGCGTGTAGTCGTACTCGCCCCAGACGCCGGCGCCGGGCTGGACGAAGGTCGAGGCAAGGTGCAGCGGCGGCACGACGGCGCCGGTCTGCGGGTCGCGGGAGTTGCCGACGTGGATGGCGCGAGTGCGGAAGTGCATGGAGCGGGGACTGGGGACTGGGGACGGGATAAACGGTTCATCCGAGTGCTTGCCGCAGATCTTCGATCAGATCTTCTGCATTCTCGATCCCGCACGCCAGGCGGATCATGTTGTCGGGGATGCCGAACTGCTGGCGTTGCTCCGGCGTGCATTCGTAGTAGCTCATCACGAGCGGCTGTTCGATGAGCGACTCGACGCCGCCGAGGCTGGGGGCGATTCTGGGGATTCGGGATCGGTCGACGATGTCGGCCGTTGCCCGCCAGTCGGCGTCTTTGACCAGGAACGTGACCAGCCCGCCGTAGCCCCGCATCTGCCGCCGGGCGACTTCGTGGTGCCGGTGCGATTCGAGTCCGGGATAGTAGACCTTTTCCACCCGCGGATGGTTCTCCAAAAACCGGGCGACGGCGAGGCCATTTTCGTTGTGCCGCTGCATCCGCAGTTCGAATGTTTTGAGGCCGCGTTCGAGCAGGTAGATGTTGTGCGGCGAATTGATGGCGCCCATGATCCCGCGGAGCTTGCGGACCGGTTCGAGCTTTTCGGCCGAGCCGACCAGCACACCGGCCAAGAGGTCGTTGTGCCCGGCCAGGTATTTCGTGGCCGAGTGTAGCACGTAGTCGACGCCGGCGGCGAGCGGCTGGAGGTTGTACGGCGTGGCGAGCGTGGCGTCGATGAGCGTTTCGACGCCGTGCCGCCGGCCGATCGCCGCGAAGCGTTCGAGGTCGACGCAACTCAGATGCGGGTTGGTTGGCGACTCGCTGATCAAGAGCCGCGTCTTGCCCGGGGAGATGGCACGCTCCATCGCCTCGTAATCGCAGGCGGGGACTTGCCGCGTGACGACTCCGAACCGCGAGAGGTGCTTTGCGCAGAATTCGCGGCTGCGGTGGTAGCATTCGTCGAAGAACACGACTTCGTCGCCGGCGTTGAGCTTCGCCATCAGCAGGCCGACGATTGCCGCCATGCCGCTGGCAAACAGCAGTGCCGTTTCTCCGCCGTCGAGGGCGGCGAGCTTGGCTTCGACGATTTTTTCCGTCGGATTGCCGTAGCGGCCGTACTCCTCGCGGGGTTGCTTCTGCTCGATGAAGTCGATGACCGCCTGCGAGTTGGGGAACGTGTAGGTCGATGCGCAGAAGATCGCGTCGGTGATGGCGTCGCCGGGCTTCTGACGGGCTTCGCCGGCGTGGACGCAGATCGTCGAAAAGCCGGGGCGGGACGGCTGGGAAGTGGTGTCTGCCATGAAGTCGGCCCAAGCGCTGGGTGCGCCGGCAAGCAACTCGCTCGCCGGGGAACGGTTGGGGGCAAAACGCGGCCCATCGGCCACCGAGGCCAAAAAAGAAGCCGCATAGCGCGCAACGCGCGGGTGCGGCGGGCCTGACGACGATCCGAAGTTAAACCGCCACACCCCGAAAAACCTTACGGGCAAACCAAGCCGGCAATCCGGCGCGGGGGCGCTACGGTGGCACTTTAGCAGATTCTGGCTGCAAGCGGCCGCAAATCCCGTACTTGGTGGATTCTATCCCGTCCGATTGCCGCCAACAAGCCGCCGGAAATCTCGCCGTTGGCTATCGACGGCGCTCTCAAATTTCGGCAGCGACACCGTTTGCTTGCATTTTGCCTTTGGTTGATTAGACTGTTAGGATTGCGTGAGGGTCTTTCGGCCCCGCGACATCAAGGGGTAGCGTCCGCGCCGTGCGGACATTCCCTCAATTCTCCATCTCTTGCCGCCCAAACTTGCCAGTGACGAAACCAATCGCGTGAGTTTCCACGGGTTGTCGTTCGATTCGTCACGAGGCAAGAGATGCGAGGTTTCTGGCGGCAGGTTCTGTCGATAGGGTTGGCTTTTGGTGCGCTCGCGCTGGCGGATACCGCGCGCGCCCAGGTTCAACACATCAACTTCGACGATCTCGGCGGCACGGGCGTTCGGCCCGTCGCGCCCAGTCGATACACGAATCAAGGCGTGCTCCTTACCGGCGGCGTCGGCCTGTTCGTCTTTGGGCCGTCGTCGTTTGCCGACACTCAGCCCGATTGGCTTTACGCCAGCCAAACTCCCGCCGGCGGCAACGCCGACGCGGCGATCACGATGCGGTTCCGGTCGCCTGCCGACGGTTTGTCAGCGGTGACCGACGACGTGTCGTTTTCCATCGCCGACGGCGATCACCTCGGACCGTGGATGGTCCAGGCCTACGATATCGCCGGGGCGCAACTGGCGCTCGTCACCGGCACGAACGCCCAGCGCGTGCGGCTCACCGGCAAACCGTTTCATCGCGTGGTGTTCATGCCTTCGGCCGATTTCGACGGCATCGACTCGCTGCAATTCAACGACGTGATCAAGCCCGCCGACCTGAACTTCGCCACGCCGGTCGCATTCGGCCAGTCGTGGCGGTATTTGCATCCGCTCAACAACGTCGATCCAGCGACGACCGATCCGGATTTTCACGCGACGTGGTTCAAGAACGATGGATCGTACAACGGACCCGCGTTCTCGACCCCGCGTCCGTCGCCGCTCGGCTACGGCACGATCGACCTCAAGCCGCTGGTGACGAATATCGGCACGCCGCCCTCCGGCAGCCGGTACACCGGTTATTTCACGACGACGTTCGAGATCGAGAACGCCTCGCTCGTGCGGACGCTGTCGATCGACATCTTGGCCGACGACGGCGCGTTCGTCTATCTCAACGGCCAGTTGGTAGCCGTCCACAACATCGCCGCCGGCGCCAATGACACGTATCGCGCGCTGGCCGCAGACGTCGCGGTGAACGGCGTCAGCACGGAACTGAGCACGTTTTCGATCTTGCTCGACCCGGCCGCATTGCGTTCCGGAACGAACTTTCTCGCGGTTTCGGTACACAACGACAACGCGGGGAGTTCCGATCTCGGCTTCGACCTGCAAATGTCGGCGTCGATCGCCCTCGTGCCCGAGCCGGCAAGCGTGGGCCTGCTCTTTGCGGCGGGGGCGACTCTGATAATCGCGGCCCGATTTCGCAGCAACGTAAAGGAACGGCTTCCGTGGGGTGGCGGAAGGACCTGCGCACGCGCACCGCTAGCGTGCGATGCAGGCAATGACTCGGCCGTCGTCGCACTTCGCGAAGATGGCAATCCACCCCCACACGTGGTCGATTGATATGTTCGCGCGCCGGTTCGTGTCGCATGCTCTCGGCAGATTCGTGCATTTCCCGCGGTTCGCGGCTGCATTGGCGACGGCCTGCACGCTCGTCGCGCTCTCGGCACAGGCCGGGGCGCAGACGCCGCTGCCCGGCTCGATGTTCGCGGACCCGTACCACCTGATTACGTCGCGCCCGCGGATGACGATCGCCAATCCGCCGGCCACGGGCAACTTTTCGGGCGTGACGTACAGCCCGGTGACGAACAGCCTGTTCGTCGTCGACAACGGGGTCTCGCACATTTATGAATTCGATGTGAGCGGCACGTATCGCCGGACAATCACGACGACCGGTTTCGACGACGCCGAAGGCATCGTGTGGATGGGTGGCAACCAGTTCGGCTTTCTCGAAGAGAAGATATCGCACATTAGCATTCTGACCATTGCGCCGACCACGACGTCGATCAGCAAGGCATCGCTGCCGGCGGCGAACATCATCCGGCCCGACCTGTTTCCCGACGATCCGAGCCGCGGCGCGCTTAATCCGACGGGCGACAACGTGGGCATGGAAGGGATCGCCTACGACCCGCTGCTCGATCGGTTCTATCTGACGAAGGAAAAGGCGAATGGCACGCCCGGCGACTACGGCCTCAACATATTCGCGGTCGAACGCAGCGGGCTGGCGAGCGTGCTGTTCAATCCGTCCGTGGCCCACGGCGCGTCGACGTTTCCGCTCACGAGCGTGGCGGTCGACGTTTCGGACGCGCAATTCGATCCCGTCTCGCGCAATCTGCTCGTCTTGAGTCACGAAAGCCGGCGAGTCATCGAAATCGGACTTAACGGCGAAGTCCGCGGGTGGCGCGATTTGCCCGGCACGCAGATCGAGGGCCTCACTATACTACCCGACCACAAGACGCTGTTCGTGGTGGGCGAAAGCCGCGAGTTCTTTCGATATGAGTCGTCGCCGCAGTTGTCGGCCTTGATTCCGCCGAAGGCGATTTGGAAGTATCAGGCCGACGGTTCGAACCAGGGCACGGCTTGGCGCGAGCGGGCTTTCGACGACAGCGCCTGGCCGCAGGGTCTCGCGGAGTTCGGCTACGGCGACGCGGACGAAAGCACGGTGATCCGCTGCGGCCCGGTGGCGACGTGCGTATCGAGCAACGACGCGACGAAGTATTTTCGGCATACGTTCGACGCGGCGAGCCCGCACCGGATTCAGGAATTGACGCTCGGTTTGCAGCGCGACGACGCCGCGGCCGTTTATCTCAACGGCGTGCAGATTTATCGCGACGCCACGCTTTCGCCCACGGCGGCGTACAACACCTATGCCACGGGAACGGCGCTGGCCGATCCCGACGAAGACTTTTTCGTTTACGTCGCGATTCCGCCCGACCTGCTGCGAGCGCGCGGGAACGTTCTGGCCGTCGAAGTCCACCAGTTTTCGGCGGCGGACTTGGACTTGAGCTTCAATGCGCAACTGATCGCCCGATACGAGGTCGTGCCGGAACCGGCAGGCATAGCGCTGGCGGTATCTGCCGCCTTTACATTCGTCGCCGGCCGTCGCATTTTCCACCGCTGCGATTCGTAGCGGAAGTCGCACGACTTCCGATGCGACGGAGTGTTCCGGCGTTTCCCGGAAGTCTTGCGACTTCCGCTACGGGACGTCATAGCTGCCCACGACCCAATATCCACTGCCTTTCCCGAGCGTTGCCTGGCGTGGTATCTTGGGAGGTAGCGAACCTTTTCCCGCCGGCCGCGTGTCGATAGCCTCCATGAGCCACGATCAAGACAGTCCCGTTCACGACAGCGTCGAGCCGCGCGAGGCGGCCAGGCCCTTCAAGATCGACGTATCCGACCGCGTGAAGCGGCTGCCGGCTTATCTCTTCGCCCGCATCAATCAGGTCAAGTACGAGAAGCGGCGGGCGGGCATCGACGTGATCGACTTGGGGATGGGCAATCCGTCGGACGCGCCGGCCGACATTGTCGTCGAGAAGCTGGCGGAAGCCGCCCGCGATCCGAAGAACCACGGCTATGCTCCTGCGACGGGTTTGATGAGCTTGCGCCGCGAAGTCGCCGCCAAGTATTTGAAACAATGGGGCGTCCGGCTCGATCCGGAACGCGAAACGATCGTTACGCTCGGCTCGAAGGAGGGCTTCAGCCACATGTGCCTGGCGCTGTTGGGGCCGGGCGACACGGCGATCGTTCCCGCCCCGTCGTATCCGGCCCATCTGTACGGCGTGTATCTCGCGTCGGCGAATGCGGTGACGCTCGACGTGATGGACAGCGAGCGATATCTGTCGAATATCGCCTACGCTTGCCAGCACCTTTGGCCCAAGCCGAAGCTGGTGATTCTCAACTATCCGCACAACCCGACGACGGTCACGATCGAGCCGCAGTTCTACGTCGACGTGGTGAAGCTCGCCAAGAAGTACGGCTTCATGGTGATCAGCGATCTGGCGTATGCCGACGTGACGTTCGATGGGTATAAGACGCCGAGCTTCCTGGCCGCGCCGGGGGCAAAGGACGTGGGCGTCGAGTTCACGACGATGAGCAAGGGCTACAATATGGCGGGCTGGCGCGTCGGGTTCTGCGTCGGCAACGCGGAGATGGTCCGGGCGCTGGCCACGATCAAGGGTTATTACGACTACGGGATGTTCACGCCGATTCAGATCGCGGCAATCGTCGCCCTGCGGCACACGGATGCGCAGGTGGAAGCTCAGGCGAAGGTGTATCAGCGACGCCGCGACGTGCTGGTCGACGGACTCAATCGCTTGGGCTGGAATTTGACGCCTCCGCGGGCGTCGATGTTCGTGTGGGCGAAGATTCCCGAGCCGTGGGCGAGCAAGATGGGTTCGCTCGAGTTCGCGACGAAGCTACTCGAAGAGGGCAACGTCGCGGTGAGTCCCGGCGCGGGTTTCGGCGAGGCGGGCGAAGGGTATTTGCGGCTCGCGTTGGTGGAGAACGAAAATCGCTTGCGCCAGGCCGTGCGGTGCATCGGCAAATGTCTGGAGCAGGCGGCGGCGAAAAAACAGGCCAGGAAGGTGGCGAAGAGCGGTTGAGTGGAGCTAGTGATGAGTGATGATTGATGAGCGAGGAGCGATAAACGAAAAGGCCGCGTAGCGGCGTTTTTCCCCGAATCCCGACTCCCGAATCCTGATCCCCGACCCCTACCCCCTGCTCCATGAACGTCAAACAAACTCTTATCCTTGCCGGCGGCGCGGCAGTGACGGCGATTTTCGCGTACGTCACGTATAGCGGCCGCGGCATTCAAGGGAGCGAGATCATCCCCATCGCCATCGCCGGCGCGGCGCTCGTCGGGGCGACGCTGGGATTGATGTACGTGTTTCGCGATCAGTGATTCGCGATCAGTGAGGTCGCCACAATAGCGTGGACATCATGCACGCTGTCGCCGACAAGTCGTGGGAAGACAGGAACGCGATCGTCTACCGGCGTCTAATCCGCCGGTTATTCGCGATCATTTTGGTTGGCCTTCTCTGGCCAAATGGAGTCTGCGTGTTGGTGGTGATTGCCGGATTCGTACTCGCCCGCGAAACGCTGCGAACTTATCCCACGACGACCGGCGAGTCGCTTTTCGTAATCGTCGCGTTAGCCCTCGCGACGACCCTCGTGCTCACCGGGCCGTGGCTCGGTCTCGTGTTCGGTGAGGATCCCGCGGCGTTCGAGAACCTCGTGTGTCTCCCGCATTTCGTGTTACTCGGCACGACGTGGACCGACTCTTTCCTTGCCTGGCTTTCCGTCGTCGCCCTGGGTACTTGGCTCACTTTCCGTTATGAATCGTTGTGGGTACTCGCGGGCGTGCTCGTGTTCGCTCTCATACCCTTGCCGTTCTTGTGGATGTATGCGCAGGCGATGGCGAATGCGTGAACGCTCGATCTATTGGGAGTCGCAGGCACGTCACTCCTTCTCCGGCGTCTTGACGTGAAACTCTCGCCGGGCGCATTGCCAGGCCGCCAGCACGGCGAAGGCGGCGCTGGCGATGAGCAGCGTCTTGAGGCACGTCGCCGTGTCGGGATGTTCCAAGAGGTGCGGGTCCTTTTTCAGGTCGAACTGCCACGCCTCGGCGGAGAGGTTCTCCACGCGGCCCATGCGGTGTTGGATGACGAAATCCATCGCCCGATAGGCAATGAGCCGCGTGTAGTAGATGACCGTTCCGAGGCGGATGCCGAACGGCATGTTCGCCGTGATGCCTTCGATGAGCGCGATATAGAGGATGCCGATCACCAGCGTCCGCCGGGTAATGATGCTCAAGAAACCGAACAGCGACGAATAGGCGACGACGGCGAGAACGTGGATTCCGATCGTCGTGAGACAGCGGTCGGTTGCCGCGGCGAGGTCGATCGTTTTGGCGGCATTATCGGCGGAATAGTCGATGCCCACGAAGATCGCCGCATAGGTGATTGCCGTGAACAGCGCGACGAGCACCGAGGTCGTCACGAGCGTGGCGGCGAGCTTGACGAGATAGATCGCCCATTTCGGCGTCGGCCGCATGAGCAGATAGGTGATCGTCTGCTCTTCCTGCTCGTCCTGGATGATGCCCGAGGCGTAGACCAGCGCGACGAGCGGCAAGAGCACCTGGGGAATGAACATCCACGCCAGGAGGAACTCGGGCACGACCGTGTAGATTTCGTTGGTCGTCGACCGGATCAAGATCGCCAGGCCGGCGGGCAGGAGGAACAGCACGCCCATGATCATCCAGCGTTTGCCGCGGACGTGCTGGCGGAGCGTGAGCGCGAAGAGCGTCCAAAGCGCGCCGAATCGCGAGAAGGCGTAGCCGGTCCGCGCGGTCGCGGCGCCTGTCGTCGAGGCAGCGTGCGAAGATTCGGAGGTCGCGGCGGCAGGCGTCGTCATCCATTCACCAAATACTTGAACACGGCTTCGAGATTGTCGTCGTCGGAATAGACCGCCTCGATCGCGAGACCGTCTTCGAGCGAGAGCGCGGGCAGGCGGCTATAGAACGCGTCGGGCGAGCGGGTTTCGACCATCACGCCGCGGCCGCTTTCGAGCACGCGGACGCCCTCGACATCGTCCCAGGCGAGCATTCGGCCGGCGAGTTGGCGATACGCCCGGCACTCGACGACGATCTGGTGCGGGTGCTGGTCGATCAGGTCGCGAATCTGGCGCACGTGTCCCTCGGCGACGAGCCGCCCACGGTTGATGAGCACGATGTTCGGCGTGAGCGATTGGACTTCGTGCAGCACGTGGCTGGAGACGAGCACGCTTTTTCCTTCGCGGCCGAGGCGCTGGATGATGTCCATCAAGTCGCGACGGGCGACCGGATCGGTGCCGGTGAGCGGCTCGTCGAGAAACAGCACGTCGGGCCGGTGGACCAATGTCTGGGCGAGCTTGATCCGCTGCCGCATTCCGCGGGAATAGCCGCGGATCGCCCGCCGCTCCTTGCCGATCATGCCGACCGCGGCGATCGCTTCCTGGGCCGACCCATGCGCGTCGCGGCGGGTCATGCCGCTCAATCGCGCGCAAGTGTAGACGAAGTCCCAACCGGTCATCCATTCATAAAACGCATCCTGCTCCGGGCAGAGTCCGATCCGCCGGTTGAGCGCGGCGTGGTTCCACGGCTCCTCTCCGAGCACGCGGACGGTTCCCTGGCTCGGCCGCAGTTGCCCGGTCGCCAGTTGCAGCAGCGTCGACTTGCCGGCGCCGTTGGGACCGAGCAGTCCGGTCACGCCGGGACGGATTTCGAGCGACAGCTTGTTGATTCCGATGACGTTGCCGTACCACTTGGAGACCTCGTGGAAGGCGACGACGGCGGTCACTTCAGCCGGTCGAGCGACTTGACCCTGCGGTGGAGAATGCATGCCGATAGTCCGAATAGTCCGAAGAGCACACCGGCCGACCACTGCCACGGATACGATGGCTCCAAGAAGTCGCGCACGAACCGATCCCGCGCAAACTCCGGGAGCACGCTTGCGAGGCGTTCCCACGCGGCGTTCGTGCCGAGCAGCTCTTCTTGAATGCGGGCGAGGTTCGACGTGTACGAAACGAGCGGCCGCCAGTTGCTCGAGGCGTCTTTCTTTTCTTGTGCGCGCCGGGCGGGCTCGTCGTGCACGTACACGACGTAGCCGTCCGGATGGACTTCCTGTCGTCGGGTGGCTCGTGCCCGCTCGTCGTAGTCGATCGTGTGGAGCACGCTCGACACTGCGCCGCCAACGAGCCATAGTCCCAGCCACAGCAAGGCAACGTACCGCGAGTTGCGCGACAACGACGACAGGGCAAGAATGACCATTCCGGACGAAACGCACACGACCAGCCCGAACGCCACGCTCGACAGCAGCAGGCCAAACGTGTCGCCGACGATCGACCGATCGAGACTGAACAACAGCCCGAGGATGTAGGCGAAGACCGAGGGCAGGACCGTCACGAGCGACAGCACGGTGACGATGACGCCGAGCTTGCCGAGGAAGTAGTCGATCCGCCGCAGCGGGCGCGAAAGGTAGAGCGGCAAGGCGTTGTAGCGCAGGTCCTGGCTGATCAGATTCGGCCCGACGAGCACGATCATCACCATCGACGCGTACAACTCGATGGAAAGGAAGTAGTGGTAGCAGATCGTCCAGATTTCGACGCGGTATTTTCGGGGGTCAGCCAGAATTGCCGGGTCGATGAAGTCCAACAGCGGCAGGAGCGACGCGATCGCGCTCGATTTCTGCTCCAACAGTCCCCAAATGCAGAGCGCCGCCGCCAAGCTCGCTGCGGGCATCCAGGCCAAAAGCAACAGCACGCGGAGCAGTCGATTGGCCATCGCCACGCGCACGCCGTGCCGCGTCACTGCCAGCCATCGCCAAGCGTGTCCCGACAGTTGGCCGGACCAGTGTTGATAGCCCTGGTCGAAGATTGGCATGACTCGGCTCCGGGTCCCGCGGACATCAACACGGTTCGTCTTAACAGAGAGGCCACGGAGGTTTCACTGAGGGGCCCAGAAGTGCCTTCGGGCGCGGCCGATGTTCACGTTGGGTGGGCAGTGGACGGCGGGGTGATCGCGATGTATCTTGCCCGGTTCATTGCGGCGGCGGGTTTTGCTGGATGCTTTCGAGCGCTTCGCCGAGGCCGGGAATGTCCATGCCGCTGGTCATTGCCTTGACTGCGTCGGCGTGGAGCTGGCGGCTCTTGGCGATCGCTTGATTCGTGGCGGCGGGGAGCAGGTCTTCGATCATCTCGCGGTCCTGCTGGTCGACGAGCTTTTGGTCGATGCGGACGCGGAGCACTTCGCCCAGGCCGTTCACTTCGACCTCGACCAGCCCACCGCCGGCCGAACCGGTGACGCGCTTGGCTTTGAGTTCCTCGTTGATGCCTTGGAGCTTCGAGCCCATTTGCTGGGCTTGTTTGACGAGCGAGGCGATGTTGGCGAGACCTTTGAACACGGCGAGAACTCCAGGGATTTGGCGCAAGCGGAGCTGGTGGAGAGAGTGGGCGGTGGGCAGTTGAGAGTGGGCAGGGTGCGCGGCTTCGCTAGCCCGCGACTCGTGGTTTACGACGGTGGTTCGTCGACACGGATGCTCGATGCGCCGAACAGTTCCATCGCGCGGCGGACGAAGGGATGGTTTGCTCGTTCGGCCGTTCGCGGCCGCGAGGGTGCGGCGCGGGCACTTGCGGCCAACTCGTTCGTCGGTTCGTCGACGGCAAACTCGAGTTGCACCGGCGCGCCGACGACGTCGGCCAGTCGCCGCTGGAGGATCGCCGCTTTGTCGGGCCGCTCGCACGACAACTTGCACGAATTGTATTTCCAGGCGAATCGGACGACCACCCGCCGGGGAGCGGCGAGGGATACGCTGTCGGCCAGCGCGGCCTGGTCGGCGACCATGTCGGTGATGCCGTCGAGCGCCTGCTGCCAGATTGCGCTCACGTTTTCGGCGGTGAGCTCGACCGGCTCGGCGGGTGCGGGGGACGGCTCGTCGCTGGGGGTGGCGGCCTGACCGTTGCCGCTCGATTCAACTACGTTTTTTTTTTGCTCGTAGCTCGGCGAAGTTAGCGGCGCGGCAGTCGGGCGAGGCGGCGGCAAGCGCTGACCACCGGGCGGGGCGGCCGAGACCGCGCCGCTGCGGACGGCCGCGGCGAGCGTGGCCAGGTCTTCGAGGTTTTCGAGATTGCAGATCCGCACGATCGCCACTTCGGCGAGCGTCCGGCCATGCGTGCTCTGCCGCATTCGCGCGAGTGTCTGGTCGACGATCTGCATGATCGCCAGCACGGTTTCCAAGCCCAGTTGCTGCGCGGCCGCTTTGACGCGCAGCTCGTCGCCGCTTGTGGCGTGCAAGAACGACGCGGCCGAACAACCGACGCCGGCGGCCATCACGTCGCGAAAGTAGCCGAGCAACTGCTCGAGCAACTGTCCGACGTCGGCGCCTTCGGCGACCGCGCCGTCGAGCTGGGCGAGCGAATCGGCCGCATCGCGATCGACGAGGCACGCGACCAACTGCTCGAACCGCTTGCCCGAGGCGGTGCCAAGCAGACGATGCAAATGCTCGGCGGTCAATTCCGTTCCGCAGCACGAGAGCACTTGTTCGAGGAGCGATTGTCCGTCGCGCATCGAGCCGGCAGCGCGGCGGGCGATGATCTCCAGCGCCGAGCGTTCGGCGTTGATGCCTTCCGACTCGCAGATCGACGCGAGCCGGTCGACGATCGCGGCGGTGGGAATACCGGCGAAGTCGAATCGCTGGCAGCGGGAGTGGATCGTGATGGGAACCTTTTCCGGCTCCGTCGTGCAGAAAATGAATTTGACGTGCTCGGGCGGTTCTTCGAGCGTTTTGAGCAAGGCGTTGAACGCCTCGCGGGTGAGCATGTGGACTTCGTCGATGATGTAAATCTTGAAGCGGGCCCGGCTCGGACGGACGGCGACGTTCTGGCGAAGCTGGCGGATCTCGTCTACTCCGCGGTTGCTGGCGCCGTCGATTTCGAGGACGTCGACGTCCGCGCCGGCGGAAATGTCGCGGCAGATTTCGCACTCGTTGCAGGGCGTGGCGGTCGGGCCGTGGATGCAATTGAGCGACTTGGCGAGAATGCGGGCGGAGGAGGTTTTGCCGACGCCGCGCGCGCCGGTGAAGAGATAGGCGTGACCGATGCGGTTGGACTCGATTGCCCCGGCCATCGCCCGGCGAACGTGATCCTGGCCGATCAGCTCGTCGAACGATTGCGGGCGGTATCGCCGGGCAATGACGACGTACTGGCCGGGGTTGGCCGGTTCGGGAACGGTCGAAGTCGGGGGTGCGTCGGACATGAGATGGCAAAATGCGAAAGGCAAAACGAAGAATGCAAAATGCGGAGGAACCGTCGCGCAGCGCGTCCGCGGATGGCGGACGCTCATTCTTCGTTTTTCATGCTGCATTCTGCATTTTGCGTGCTTTCGGCCGCGGATGAGAGGCCCGTCGCACAAAGGACGAGCTGCTTAGGGCTGCTCCGGTTAAGGCCTGACCCGGTTCACAGTGCCCCATCGCGGGGGCCCCTCATCGGCGGCCGAAACGCTTCGGCCGGATCGTTATTTGTACGGGCTGGCGGGTCGGGCGTCAAAGGGGCAGTCGAGAGGTTGGAGGTTAGAGGTTAGAGGTTGGAGACGATTCGAGGAGTTTTCATTGCAATTCTATTCCAACCTCTAACCTCCAACCTCCAACCTCTTTTCGCCGCCGCTGACGAACCGATATCCTGCGTCGCGGATCGTCAGAAAGTGCCGCGGTTGGGCTGGGTTCTCCTCGAACGTCTTTCGTAGCCGGCGAATGAACTGGTCTGGGGCGCGCGTGTAGAGATGGCCCGGCATGTCCCAGACGTTTTCGAGCAACTCGTCGCGCGAGATGACCCGGCCTTCGCGGTCCATGAAGTAGCGGAGCAACTTCATTTCGAGCTGCGTGAGCTTG
Organism: Planctomycetota bacterium; assembly: GCA_003576845.1. Classification (GTDB taxonomy): domain Bacteria; phylum Planctomycetota; class Planctomycetia; order Pirellulales; family PLA5; genus PLA5. Next base: position 34,380 of record QEVJ01000019.1, on the reverse strand, counting down.
ACGGGAGTTCCTGCGACGGTGACCTCGAAGGTGTCGAAGTTGACTTCCGCGCGGCCGAACCGTCGGATCGCGCCGCTCGACACGGGGCGCGTCGCGCTGCCATTCGCCGAACCGTGCCGCGCCAGCAGATTCTTCACGCGGCTCATGAGTTCGTCGAGATCGAAGGGCTTCATCATGTACTGATCGGCGCCCACGTCGAAGCCACGTTTGCGGTCTTCGGCCAGCGTACGGGCGGTGAGCATCAAGACGGGGAGCGTCTTGCCGGCCTGGCGAAGCTTTTCGCAGACGGCATATCCGCTCATGCCCGGCAACATCAGGTCGAGGATCACGAGGTCGACGCCGTTGCGTTCGATCGATTCGAGTGCGGAAGGGCCGTCGCCCACGGCGGTGACCCGGTAGCCCTCGGCTTCGAGATTGAACTTGATGCCGACGGCGAGATGTTCTTCGTCTTCGACGACGAGGATGTGGGTCATAGCCGCGCGGTCTCCACGGGGTGCGGCGGCTCGCTCGCGGGCGTGCTGGCTGACGCGCTCATGGCGGTCGCCTGCCGCGTCGATCCGCTTTCGAGGTCGGTCGAAACGTCGGCCTCGGGCAGTTCGACTTCGAAGATCGTGCCGGCGGCGCCGCTTCGTTCGCGCACGCGCACGTCGCCGCGAAGCTGACGCACGATGGTGCGCACGATGTACAGGCCCAAGCCGGTGCCGGGCTTCTTGCGCTCGAGTTCCAATCCGAGCCGCACGAACCGGCCGAAGATTTTTCGATGCAGTGCCCGCGGAATGCCGTGCCCGTTGTCGGTCACGCTAATCAACACCCGATCGCCGGAATCACCTGCCCGCGGTTTCGATGTCCGTCCCTTCTCGACGCGCCGCACCTCGACGGAGATCTCGGGCGGATCGCCGGCGTACTTCACCGCGTTGTCGAGCAGGTTCCGAAACACGAGTTCCAGGTCGTGCCGGTCGGCGCGAATCGCGGCCGGTCGCGCGTCGAGCGGCGCCGCGTCGATTCGCACGGTGTTCCGCGGAATGCGATACCTCTGGCACACCACGTCGGCGCACTCCGTGAGAATCTCGACCAGATCGACGTTTCCGGTCGCGCGGGCGACGTCGCCGTGTTCGAGCCGCGCCGCGTCGAGCACGTGGTTGATCAGCCGTTCGAGCCGAGCCACGTCGTCGAGCATGAAGCGGCAGAAATCGGCCTGTTCCTCGGGACTCACCTGATGCCGGCTGAGGGTTTGCAGATACAGCTTGAGCGACGCGATCGGCGATTTAAGCTCATGCGTCACCGAGTCGATGAAATTCGACTGCCGTCGGTTGAGATTGATCGCTTTGATCGACAGCACGAGATATACGATGACGCCGACCAGGATCAGGGCGAGCAGCGTCGAACCGACGGCAAGCAACGACCAATAAAGTCCTGCTTCGCCTTCGTTGCGAACCGCGCTAAAGACATTGACGACGACCCAGCCGACCGCGAGGACGACCACGAGCACGATCATCACCACGCCGAGCGTGATGGGAAATTTCAGTGATCGGCGGGCCATGAACGGGGGCCGGAGATCGGGGGTTGGGGACTAGGGTTTGGCGAATGGACGCTCTCGACAAGTTCACCGACGTTACTTCGTCACTTGCAGTTCATCGGGCCAGAGAATGTACCAAATATCGTCGATGCGTGGCGAATAGGGTCGGCTCTTATTATGGACGAGAAACCCGCCGGCGAAAAAGTTGTGTGGGTCGTCAACGGTGAGGTCGTAAACTTCCGTGACGTCGGACCGACTCTCCAACGGCCCCGCCGAAATATGCCGCAAGTCGTCCGTTAGAAGCAAATCGTTGGCCGACACGTCTGACGCCGACTTCCACGTCCCTGCGGAAAAGACCGGATGCGTCGGCGTTACGAACAACGTGTCGTGAAAAGCGAGGATATTCGACGCCACGCCATGCCGGATGGACCGGACGGCGGTACGCACTTTAACGCCATTCATTATGTCGTATCCCCACACCGACTCACCGATTCGCAGACTCTCGATAGGCCGATCGCCTGCGAGGGTCGAAACGACCGTCCCCCTTGCGATACATGTCGAAAACATCTGCTCCTTAACCGACGGTCTTGATCCGGTAGCACTTAGAGTCACCCAGTACTCAGGAAGGTTCCAAGCGTAAACTGCCGAAGATCCGATCACTCGCACACGGCGATTGCCGGCGTCATCCTCGATTAGCATCGCGCTAGATTCGTCCAATTGGACGTCCGGCCGCTTCTGTCGAATCGCGTCTAAGGCGATCCGCTTGAGTTCGGCCTGTGTGGCGAGACCAGTTCGCGCGACCTGAATCTTGATTGAGGGCGTTTCAAATGGGATTGGCTCCGCATCTTTACGCACGATCGCGCCGGTTACTCGAATGTCATAAACCCCTGGCTGGTCGAATAGGGTGCGCGGCGGTTTTTGCCACGGTCCCTCGTGCTTGCGAACTTTGTCGTTTTCGAAATTGTATCCGACATAATCCGCTATTCCGTCAGGTGTCAGAGTGAGAATGTACGTCGGCCGGTAATCGAGACCGGGCGAATATGCTTCTTCACCGCTCAATGAGATGTTCGGTTGTAACACCGTCAGCGCTCCATCTGGTGATGTCACGCTGAACCTCATCGAATTCAAGGTTGCGCGGCGAAGAAACGCCCCCTTGCGATCGTAGCGCAGGATCGGTTCCCATCGATCCATTGGTCCCGATGATTTCGCCCAATGCAATGCAATTTGTACGGGATCGCCCACAGCGACGTGAGTCAACAAGGGGCGTAGCATTCCCCCTAGACCGTTTGCATCCGGCTTGCTCGTCGCCCGCTGTTGCGGCGGCACGAGCATCGCAAATTGCTGCCCGACGTCCTTCGAGGTCGGCGCGTTCGTCGAGATTGGCGATGGATCGCGTTCGGGAAGCTCGGCGGGCTGCCGTCGTCGCATCGACAATACGCCAACAATTAGCACGATGGCCAGCGTAATTGCAGCGACGACATATCTCCGGCGCATATTCACCAATCACTTGCCGAGGCGTTCGTGGATGAACTGGCTTAGTTGTTCGATTTGCTGTCGGAGGTGCAACACGTCGGCGCGGAGTTGCGAGATTTCGGCGGCGGCGAGCTTGTTTTGCGTCCACGCGGCGAGGCCCTGGATGGCGTCGCGCTGGTCGAAGCTGACGGCCATGATGAGCCGCGAGGCGTTGTGCGGCGTGCCGATGAACTCTTCGATGTCCTCTCCGAACCGCTTCATGAACATGTCGGCGACGAAGGCCCGCTTCGAGGCGACGGACACGCGCCAAGCCTTCATCATGTGGTCGGCCAGGAGCGGCGTCATGCAGTGGACGCTGATGCCGCGGTCGGTGAAGAAGGAATAGTCGCCGCGGATCGCCGCTTGCTTGACTTCGATGGCGGTGTGGTCGAGCTCGCGGCCATAGACCATGTAGGTTTTGGCGTATTGATATTTCTCGCGGCAGTTTTGCACGAGGTGGTCGCCCTGCGCCCGTTCCAGCGTCTGGCAAAGCAGGCGCCATTCTTCGAGCGCCGCTTCCTGTTCGGCGGTCAATTGCGTCGCGGCGGCGGGAGGAGCCATAAGCGTGCTCGGTTAGGATGAACGGGTCCAGCGGACGATTGTTGCTCGGCTCACACCTATCATTCTCCGGATTGGCCGACCCGCTGGCAACCGGGTAGCCGCAAAGAACGACTCGGCGCGGCAGAATCGCCGCGGCGTAACACGAAACGCAGCAAACCTTTGCGCCGCGCTCGCATCCGCCGGGTTGCCGCGTGCTAGATGCTCACGACCACAGCAGTCCGGCTCGAAGATAGTAGGCGAGCAGCGTGTCCATGCTCATCGCGTCTGCGGGCGATAACTGCCGTTTCCGCTGCTCCAGCGCCGCCCGATCGTTTGTCCCGTCGACGAAGGCGATCATCTGCCGGGCCGGGTCGTCGAGGCGAACTACGTCGTGCCGGAGATTGGTCACGAGCGGCCCTGCCTCTGCTTGGAGCCGCGCAAGGGGACTTGCTTCCGGCCGCGGGGAGATTCGGCTCGCCGCGGCGGGGGCAATCGAGTGTAACTCGACGGCCCGCTCGACGAAGCCGGCCAGCAGAACTCGCGCCAAGGTTTGCCGCGACGGTGCGAGGACGTTCGGTTCGACGTCCATGCCGGAAATCAGGTCGGCGAACCATGCGCCGCCCGGCCACGCTTGTGCCAATCGATCGAGAGCGGCCGCGACCCGCGGATCGTCGACGTCTACGGCGAACGTGCCGCGCGACGCAAAGCGGCAAATGTCCGACGGCGCAACATCATTCTCGCGCATCGGTCGCCGCTTGAGCGTGCTTACGACATACGCCGACTCGATCGCCGCGGGGTCGAGCCGTTCGAGCGTGGGGCATTCCTCGCGGCAAACGAGCGACTGGCGGAAGGCCCGGTTGGCGAGCAGGTCGTAAAGTTGTTCGCGGGCCACGAGCGAGGCGCCGAGCCGAGCTGCACGGTCGGCGAGTCCGGCGGGCAGGTCGGCGCCGGCCATGCTCGCTACGTCCGCTTCGGCGAAAAACTTGAGTCCGTGCTCGGCGAGCCGCTCGACGAACTCGGTGAAATACTGCGGCTCGTTGCTGTCTTCGAGCAGATCGTGCCGCAAGTACCCGTCGTTCCAGGCTTCGAGGCGTTCGAGCAGCGCGGCGACGTCCGAGAACTCGTTTTCCCGCTCGCCGAGCAGCCCGCGAAGGCGAGCCATCAACCGCCGCGACGCGTGGAGTTTTGCGGCCGCGCCGTCGACGCCGCGCGTCGATTCGAGGAGCCACTCGCGAATGGCCTTTTGCCGCTGCCAGCCGGGATAGACGTTGTAGCTGATGAACGCCACGCCCTGCGGCGCCAGGCGACGGCGGCAGAGGTCCAGCAACCGAGTTTGCACGTCGCGCGTCGTCCAGGAGAAGACGCCGTGGGCGATGATGTAATCGAACGTTTCGTCGGCGCCGAAGTCCGACAGGTCGCGGCGATGCAGTTCGACGTTGGGCAATCCGAGCCGCGCGATAACCTCGCGGCCCGTGCCGATTTGACGCTCCGAAAGGTCGATTCCGACGAACCGGCTGTCCGGGAGGACGAGGGCCATCGGGATCAGGTTGGCTCCGTCCGCGCAGCCGACTTCGAGCACGCGGCAGCGTCGCGCGTCCGCCGCCGCGATGCCGAAGAGCCGCGCGACCATCGCCAGATGATCGCAGTGCGAATAAGGATACGGCGCGCTCGGATAGGGCAGCTCGTCGTAGCCGAGCGAGCCGTCCGGCGCGCCGTTGCTCTCGTCGGTCATCGGTGGTCTGGACTACTAACGCTGCAGATCTTCGCTTCCTCGGACGTCTCTTTGCCAATCGCGAAAGCGCGAAAGTGCGAAATCACGAAAGGATGATGGAAACGAAATTGGGTCGCGACCAACGGCTGCGCCGTGGAGGCTGCGTAGCTACTAGCGTCGCCGGCCGGGCGTCGGTTGGCGGGGAGCACGCGGAAGTTCGACTTCGTCGATTTCGTCCGAAACGATGTCGGTCTCGAACGTTTCGTATCCGCGCTGGCGGATCTGGAGCGTGTCGGCGCCTGCGCCGAGATCGACGTGCAATCGTGCCGCGGCTTCGCGGACCTTTTGCACGGCGGGCAGGAGCAGGCCGATCAACACGTTGTCGTCGCCGTCGCCGGCGGCGATGTCGAGATCGACTTGCGATGCGCCCGTTGCATTCACGCGCAATTGGTCGTTCCCACTGCCCAGGTCGATGTTCATGCGTGCCGCGGCTTCGCGGACTTTTTGCACGGCGGGGAGCAACAAGCCGACAACGACCTCGTCGTCGCCCTCGCCGGCGAGCACGTCGAGATCGACGGAATCGACGCCGGCCGCATTGAGCCGCAAGCGATCACCGCCTTCCCCGAGGTCGACGCTCATCCGAGCGGCGGCTTCACGAACCTTCTGCACTGCCGGCACGAGCAGCCCGACGCCCACGTCGTCGTCGCCGTCGCCGGCAGCGATATCCAGGTCGAGCTGGCTCACGCCCAGGCCGTGGACGTTCAACTGGTCGTTGCCGGCGCCGAGATCGAGATTCATCCTGGCGGCGGCCTCGCGAACTTTTTGCACCGCGGGGAGCAACAGTCCGATCAGCGCCTGATCGTCGCCGTCGCCGGCCGTCAGGTCGAGTTCGACGTTGCCGATGCCCGAGACGTGCGCTCGAAACTGATCGTTTCCATCGCCGAGGTCGACTTTCATGCGTGCGGCCGCTTCACGGACCTTCTGCACGGCCGGCAGCAGCAGACCTACGACCACGTCGTCGTCGCCTTCGCCGGCGAGGATTTCCAATTCGGCGATGGGCGAATCGCCGCCGCGGCGCGCGACGCGAATCGTGTCGTCGCCGGCCGAGGCGTCGATGACGATCCGCGTCACTTCGCGAAATTCCGAGGTGTCGCCGGTGTCGCCGTCTTCGACCGTCACTACGCCGCGGCCGTTGTCGCGGACGAGAATCGTATCGGCTTCGCGTGAGCCGGCAATCGTGAGCACGCCGGCGTCAAAGACGGGATCGGCGGCCAGACACAATCGGGCGTCGAGTTGTTCGACGGCCAAGCGGCGCGTGCCGCGCGAGAGGTTTGGGTGAAGCTTGTGCTGCGACATCGCGGTGTGTCTCCTGGATGTGAAGTTGCCGAGCTGCCCCTTGGCAACCAGCTTGGGGCGGGGTATCCCGCGGTTCGATCCTGGCGCGTGGCAAGAAAAAAGTCAAGCGTTCGTGCGGAAGGGGCACGCGCCAACTACCGTGTATCAGGTTCTGGCCGCGAATGCGACAGCATTTTCCTCAGCAGCGGCGGAATGGCAATGGGTCGAAGGGGTGGCAGTGGCTCGGCTGGCTCGGCCCGTGCTGCGGTGGCGACTCGCTTTCTCCGCAGGATAGACCGAGTCGGTACCGCGTATTCCCATATTGCGCGCGATGATTGTGAGCGGGTTCTGGACAGGGCACTGGCCGAGCCAGTGGTACCCCCGCCGAGCCAGTGGCAGCCGCGCCGGGTTATGCACACGGCACTGGCTGAGCCAGTGGCACCCCCGCCGAGACAGTGATACCCCCGCCGATGAAAGTCGATCAGCCGCCGCTGCTAGCTCCGGCCGACCGGGCAGCAGGCCGTCATTTCCTCGATCAGGGCCAGCGAGCGGAACGGCTTTGTCAGATAGGCCGTGGCACCGACCATTTTGCCGCGCATGCGGTCCATGGTTCCGTTGCGGCGGGTAAGAAAGATGACTGGCGTCTGGCGGGTCGCGTCGTTGCTGCGCAGCAGTTTGCAGAGGTGCAGTCCGTCGAGGCGCGGCAGGTCGACCTCGATGACTAAAGCATCGGGCGTCGCGTGCGCGAGGATTTCGACCGCTTCGTAACCGCTCGCCGCACACGCTACGCGATAGCCTTGGGCTTCGAGCGTCGCGGTTACGAGCTTTCGGACGGTCGGGCTGTCGTCGACGATGAGTACCCGCGGGCCGTTTGCCGGCTGTGCGGCGTTGTCGTTGTCGCGCGCGCGGTCATCGGGCGACAGTGCGGCTTTGGGCGGTTCGGTATAGGCATCGAACCGCGGCGGCGCCGTGCCGGAATCGGAAATCGACGCGGCGGCGGCGACCTGTTGGGCGTCGTGTTCCGGCTCGGCAGTATCCTCTGCCGCGCCCTCCCCGACGGCGCCGGGCACGGGGGCGGCATACTCGGGCGAAATCATCTCGGCGATCACCGTTTCGGCCAGCGCCCGCTTGACGGCGTTGGGGTCGAGGCGAATCGTGCCGGTCGAGGGGAGTTCGTCGTGCACGCCTTGCGTCGTCGACGGCTCGCCGGCGGCCGGCGACGGCGCGGGCTCATCCGCGACGTTGTCTTGGGGCGTGGTTTGCGGCGCGGTTTGTTTGGGCGAGAATACGCACGTTAGGGCCGGTGATGGCTCATCGGTCTCGTCGGGCCGCTCGCGCTGGAGGAGATCCATTCGCACGGTTCGCGTCAAGTCGAGCGGCTCGAGGGGAGCGTGTCGTTCCGGCTCGGAGCCACCGGGCGGCGCGCTCGCCTGCGAGTCGTTTGCGTCGTCGGCGTGACGCGGTTTCTTCTCGCGACGTTCGACGATCGTCAGCCCGCTTAGTCGCTGCGTTTGTGCGACGTCATCCACCTGTTCTACGTTCGGCGCGGTGGTTTGGCCGGCTGGTGATTCGCCGCGTGCGTCGCGGAGGTATCCGAGATCGCACTGCGAGTAGTCGCGCGACGGGTCGAACTCCTGCATGAGTTGCGTCCACAGTCGCCCGAGCCGGGCCAGGCGATGATCGCCTTGGCGCGAGAGGGCTTCGTCGAGGTGGGCGAGGGCGTCGGCGGGCGTTTCCGCGACCCAGGCGAGCCACAAGGGGGCGGCCACGTCTTGCGGGGCGAGGTCCGCGGCTTTGAGCAAGTGCAGGCGGGCCATCATCCGGCTGCCCGAGCGGGCGGCGTCGATGCCGTTTTTCAAAGCCGTTTGATAGTCGGCGCTCGCCATAGTGCGGTTCTCGGTAATGCGAACGGAGTGTGATCGGCGGTGGCGCGTACTTTCGCGTGGACCGGCGGGCCCTGCGTCGCGTGGGCGTAAGATGGGTTGCCGCTGAAACATAGAATTCTCTCGCGGTCCATTGGCGGGCGAGTGTTGACGGCATTCCCACATTGGGAAGGCGCGGCTGTGGGGGGCGGCCGCACATTCGGCGCGGGTGGAATAATCCCACCGCTTCGCCGGTCGGAGCGACGCGTACGTAGGTGCGCTCGCCGGCGCAGGCGGCGCGACGCAATGCGTCTGCGAGCGATTCTCGCCGACAGTCGGCCGCAGCGGTCCGCAGTGTGGGTTATTCTTGCAGAGCGAGGAACGTGCATGTCGACGATGACGCCCAACGCCCAGCTTCCCCGGCAGTTCTGGTACTTTGCCGCGCCGGACCGGCCGATCGAAGTCCGCGTCGAGCGTCATGGCGCCGAAACGAACGTCGACGGGGCGTTGCTCGTGGACGTGTCGTGCTGCCATCCGCCGACGACCTCGTATGGCGGGGTGCGGATCGTCGCGCCGTCGATGCTCCGGTACGACGAAACAGTGGGCCTCGACCTGAGGTGCCTCGACCGCGACCTGTCGCTGCGGATCGCGGCCATCGTGCGGACGATCCGCGCGGCCGAGACGCCGTCGTCGTGGCTCACCGGCTGCGTGTTTGCCGAAGCCCTGCCGATCGACGCGCTCGACGCTTGGGTAGACGCAGGTTGGCTCACGCGGCGTTCGCACATGCGACATTCCGTGCTGCTCTCCGCTTCGGCCGTTTGGGAAGGGGGGCGGCGGACGCCGGAAATCGAGCTTTCCGATCTGGGGTACGGCGGTTTTTGCGTTCGCTCGACCACGCCGGCCGCGATCGGCAGCCGCGTTCAACTCCAAGTCAACGAGCGCGATTGCCAGGTCAAGCTCACGGGCGAAGTTCGCTGGCTGACGCGCACGCCGGAAGGCTATCTCGTCGGCTGCATGTTCACCGGCACGAACATGAGCCAGACGGTCAACAAGATCATCGACTTTTACAAGTCGATCATTGCCGACGAATGCGGACCGGCGGATGCCGAGCCGGTCGCTGCGGCGAGCGCGGCGTCGCGGCCCGGGTGGCTTACGATGTCTCGGTGGTGGTCGCGCGAAGCGTCGTCCTGAACGTCCCGTTGTTTGAGGAACATGCCATGTCGCTTGCCGTTTCGCGGGGCACGAAAAAAACGTGGTCGTGGAAGCTGGTCGGATTGCTCCAGATCGGCAACGCCGTGGCGTTCGCGGCGGTGGCGGGGACCGTCGATTTTTCGCGCGAGGCCGACGGCGAGCAGGTCGCCTCCGCCACGAGCGCGGCCGAGGAACCGAACGTCGAGAACTCCGCGCCAACGGATCCCGCGGCGGCAACCGATTCGCCGACGCCGGATTCGTCCTTGGCGGACGCGGTCGAGCAAAGCGTCCAAGACGCCGCGATGCCGACGTTCGCGATCGAGCCGACATCCCCCGCGGCGGAACCGACGCTGCCGGTCGATCCGTCGGCATCCTTGCCCGCATCCTCGATCTGGACAGTCGGTCCCGCTTCCAAGGCGGACGATGTCGAACCCGCGGTCGCGGCGCCGGCGCTCGTCAACCCGGCGACGAACGGGCTGGCCGTGCGGTGTATCGTGAACGGCGAGCTCGTTGAGCTCGGGCCGGGCGAGCGTCGCACGTTGTCGGGGGGCGACGCGTGGGTCGTTCGGTTTCACCGCGGCGGCGATTTTGGCGCGGCGGTCGCGCCGATCTACGACGGGACGCACCAGTTCGTCGTCGGACCGCAGGGCTGGACGCTGGAACGGACGGCGGATGCGCCGTGATCGCTGATTGCTGAGCTTGCTCACGGGCGAACACGTCGGCAAGCCGGTCGGGACGCTCCGTCGTCGACTCTCCCAGGCGGACAAGCCGCGCGTGCCGCCCCGATTCTCGACTTTTGACGCGGCGCTACGCGGGCGTCTTTTCGATCGCTTCCACCGCTTCGACGACGCTGCGCAGCTCGACTCCCAATGCGCCGAGCACGCGACCGGCGCGTTCGACCGTTACACCGTGGTACTCGTTGCGCTCGTCGCGGGAGACCTGCGACTCGTGAACGCCGAGCCGTTCGGCGAGTTCGCGTTGAGAAACGCCTTGGGCAATTCGCAGTGCGATCAGTAGGCGTCCAACGCCGTCGAAGTTGCAGAGTTCGTCGAAATCTCCGCGCATGAGGCGTTCGTAGCTGGCTACCTCTTCCTTCAGTTGTTCGTGAAATGAGAGGAGCGGATCGATCGCTCGCTTGACCTGGTCCTTGGAATAGCCTAGCTCTCTCAGCTTTGCACGCTCGGCAGCGATGCGTTTCGCCTCCTCGCCGATTCGCTCGACGGATTGCCGGTATTCGGTTTCGTTGCGAATCATGGGGCTTCTCCGATTTTCACGATTCCGCGCGGCTTTCCGTCGCGCCGGGAACGCCGAAATGCCGCCGGAAACTCAAGGTCGTGTCCGTGCGCGTCGCGAATCCCGCAAAGTTGCCCGTAATGCGGATATAATTCGACTCGACAGACGTGCCACATCGGCAATTGCTTCTTGGGATAGCCTCGAAATGCTCGTCCGGCTGCCGGGTCCCATGTCCAAACCTTGTGCGGATCGAGCAGGTTGAGCTCCCGCTCCAGTTCGCCGCTTGCCAAGCGAGCTAGCTCGCATTCGAAGTATCCGTCGATGTCGTTCGGGCGGTCCTTGTCTTCGGCAAACGAACCATCGACATAGATCGCAGCCACGCCGACTTTCCGCAACTGGCACACGAGAATGCCAAGGTTCTCAACCAGCCTTCCTCGCCATACGGCGTCCCAATGGGGATAGCGATCGATGTCTCGCGGGCCGCGAACAAGCACGGAGGACGCGAGTTGCTCGAGCGTTAGTTCGTAGTCGTCGGGCGGCAACAATCCGTCGCTCGTGAACTCGGGCAGCAGTCCAGCGTGTCCCATAATGAATGCATACGCCAACGTGACAAAATTGTCAAGTCGAGACCTCGCATTTAGAGGCTCGGAACAGGTCGACGAACCGGGTTTTGGATACACGTTGCACGGCGAATGGAAAATGTGGATCGACGTAATCGTGCCATGGGCCGTCCGGCGGCGGGGCGGATTTGAGGAGGACGAGTTCGTCGGCCGCGAGGCATTCGGCGAGGCGGGCGGCGATCGAGTCGGTTGTGGCTTGCCAGGTGTGTGGGAGCCGCGTGCCGCTTAGATGCGGCTCTTCGTCGCAGAGGAAGGAATGCGGGTCGAGCACGGCGAGCCCATTCTCGGCGGGCGGCTTACCGCGGAGGGCCTGGATTTCGCGCGTGGTGCGAACGAGCCGGACGTCGGGCAAGATTCGACCGAGCAAGGTCGTCGCCAGTTCGGCGTGCAGGCTGAGGACTTGAATGCAGAGTTCGTGGGCGGCTTCTTCGCCGAGGGCGAAGCGGCGATCGTAGTCGCGGAGGCAATCGGCAAGCTTTCCGCCGCCGACGATCAGGACGTTCGCGGCGGGGGGCTGTTCGGACAGCCAGGCGAGCAGACGCCGCGGCCAGTCGTCGAGGGCGAGCAAACTGCCGCCGAGCTTGACGACGCGCAGCAAGCAATTCGCGGCGGCGCTCTTTGCGGCGCTCATTGCTGCGATTCCTCGCGGGCGATTACGGCGAGGGCGTGTGCCGGCGCACAGACGGAGAGTGCGGGTCCGAGCTTTTCCGACAGCGAAACGATCGTGGGGCTGAACTTTGCCCTTTGGAGCACGCGGCGGGCGAGGAATTCGCCCAGGCCGGAGAGAATGACGGTGGCGGGCGGCGATTTCATGCGGCTCGCCTGCTGGGCCAGGGCGAGGCCGATTTTTGCCGTTTGGGCTTGGACGATCGCTTCCGCGGCGGCGCAGGCGTCGGTTTCGTCGAACGACTCGCGATCGGCGCAGATGGCGCGGGCGAGGCGATCGCGGGCGGCGGACTTCGTCGCCGGACGGCCGTCGGCCGTGTGCGCGGCGAGCGGCTCCTCGGGCAGTTCGCCGAGCGTAAGGTAGGCGTCCCACGTCGTGGCGAAGAGTTCTTGTGCGACGGGGCACTGCCTGCCGCGGTACGGGATCGCGCCGACCACCGCGCACACGGGACTGCGCTCCACGCCCGTGTAGACCATTTCGCCGGCAATGAGGCGGTGCGTGTCCGAGCGGCTGCCGTCGCCGTTTTCCGCCGCGGCGATGACGCCATCCGCCAGCGGCACGAGATCGGTCGTCGTCGTGCCGACGTCGATGAGCAGGGCCGGACCCTGTTTGGCGAATCGGCTGGCGAAGCGAGCGAGGGCGTGCCAATTCGCGGCCGCGGCGGCGAGGGGCGTGCGGCGGACGGCTTCGATCGCGCGGAGCGTGCCATCCGAGCAATACACCCGCGTATGGCGGCGGTCCGCGGCCTTCTCGACCGCGGCGAGGATGTGGAGCACGCCCTCGGTCTTCGTGGCGAAGCAATCGGCGAGCTCGCCGGTCATTGTGACGGCCAGGTGATCGGCCGGCGGCGCTTCGGCGATCATCGCGCGGAGCGTGTCGACCAGCAATTGCGGCCTTTGCCACATGGCGAACGAGCGCGATTCGGCGAAGGCGATGCCGTCGGCCGATTTGATGTTCGCGCCGCCGATGTCGAAAGCCAACCAGGTCATCGCACGATCTCCGAAAGGAGCCGCTTACGTCCGTTCGACGAAGTCGCTCTCGGGAAGCTCGAAGTATTTCGCGGCGCCGCGGCAGTCGAATTCTACTCTGCCGGGGCGGAACCTCAACTCATCGGCCGCGCGGCCGAGGGCGATTTGCACGAGTGCGGCGGCGAGATTGGACTCGGCGAGCCGGCGGAGGCCGACGTAGGAGGTGGTGAGACGCGGATTGACTTCGATCATGGCGTCGGCGCTGCCATCGGCGCGCTCGCCCAGCACGAGGTCGATGCCGATGTAACCGGCGAGGCCGGGGAGGGCGGCGAGTACGTGCGCCGCGAGCGATTTCGCACGTTCGGCAAGCTGCGGAGGCAGAGGCGCGGTTCCGCCGAGATAGGAGAAGCGGCCGTCGGTGGAGAGTCGCTGGGTGCAGGGGGGCAGGATGCGGCGTTCGCTCGGACCACAGAGCGCGGCGACGCTCGCGGCGACGCCGGGCACGAACGCTTCGAGCCGCCGGGGTCGCGGGCTGGCGGCAAGCTCGTCGGCGGAGCGCACGAGTTGCACGCCGAACGAGCCGGCGCCGTCGAGCGGTTTCGCGACGGCAGGAAACGGAAACTCGGCGAGCGCGGCGCGGTCGAGCGGGCCGGGTTCGAGGAGCGTTCCGCGAGGGACCGGAGTGTCGCGAGATCCGAGAAGCGTCGCAGTGCGGTGTTTGTCGCTTGCGAGTTCGACGGATTCGATCGACGGTCCGAGCAGCTTTCCACCAACGTCGGCGACGCGCCGCGCGAGGCGTGCGAGCTGGCCGTCGATTTCGGGCGCGATGAGGATGGTTGCGTCGGCGGCGGCTGCGCAGTGGTCGAAGCGTTCCGTGCGATCCACTGGCGTGGACGCGCGTTCGATCTGCCAGCGCTTGGTCGTGGAGTCGCGCCTTAGCGGGTCGGCGACGATCGACACGACATTCATGCCGTCGATCGCGGCGAGATCGACGGCCAGCGCGCGGAGCATCGTCCAACCTTCGCGGGCGAGCGATTCGCCAGCGAGCGCCGCGGGATCGTCGCCGACCGAATCCGACGCGAGTGGACCGGCCGACAGGGATTCGAACACGAAGATGCGCATTACTGCCGCGTGAGAAAGCGAAGCGCGAGATCGAGGTCGCGGCGAGTGGTGCGGGAGTATTCGATGTCGAACCAGAGGATGCGGCCCGTCGCGTCGACGAGGAAGATGCGGGGCATGAGGCCGCGAACGTCGGCGGCGACTTGGGCGAGCGCGGCGCCGTCGGCGTCGACGAGCACGGGATACGTCACCTGGTCGCGCTGGACGATCGCCTTGACCTCGTCGGTGGCCGGGCCGACGTGAATGGCGACGGCGCGGACGCCGCGTTTGCCGTAGGATTTGAGGACGAGCGAGGCCATGTCGTCGACGGCCTCGACGGCGTCGGGATCGGTATGTTGCCAGAAGAGGACGATGGTGAGCCGCTCGCCGAAAAGCTTGTCGAGCGGGGCGGGCGCGCCGTCGAGATCGACGAGCGACATGGGAGGCAGCGTGTCGCCGGCGAAGACCTTGCAGGTCGCGCGATGGGCGGCCGTGAGGGCAATGGACGGAAGCGCGCCGGGGGGCGAGACGAGCGGAGCAGGCTTGGCGATGGCGGCGTCGGCGGGATTGTCGGGCGTCTCTGCGGGTTTGGGCGAGTCGCTCGGTGGAGTATCGCCCGGCGGCGATTCGGCTTCCGGCCCGACGCGGTCGGACACGGCGGGATGCGCCGGCGTGTCGGGATGCGATTCGTTCGCGGGCGCGGGCGAAGTGGGCGGCTTTGTTGCCGGGCGACGCACGGACTCCTTTTCGGCGGCAGCCTGTCGGCGCTCCGGTTCGGGCTGTTGCCGATTGCAGCCGCACGCGATCGACAGAACGGCGGCACACAACAGGCCTTGGCGAATTCGAACGGTTTGGTACGTCATCCTGGCTCCGTCCTCAAATGCGGCGAAGATCGCGTCGAAAAAACCCTGGCCTAATCGTGATGCGAAATCGGAGACTCGGCGGCACGACCTAAGTCGATCGAGTCCAATTGTTCATACGGGATTTCGTGCACGTCGTTGTCTTTCCAAACGACGACGGAAGTCTTGTAGCGCTTGGCTCGGTCGATTACTTTCTCGCCCGCCAGGCGAAATGCGGCGTCGGCTTTTGCCGTCAGTTCCGCCAATTCGATTTGAGTGTCGATACGCATGGTTGCGGTGGTACACCCTCGCGTTCGCTTGGGGTCACGTCGGCTTGACTTCGCTCTTGATCGACAACTCGCGCAACTGTCGCGGTTCGACGGCGCCGGGGGCTTCGGTCATCAGGTCCGTCGCCTTTTGCGTCTTGGGGAACGCCATGCAGTCGCGGATGTTGTCGAGTCCGGCGAAGAGCATGACGAAGCGGTCGATGCCGAGGGCGATTCCGCCGTGGGGCGGCGCGCCGTATTGTAACGCATCGAGCAGGAAGCCGAAGCGGTCGCGGGCATCCTCGGGAGAGAGGCCCAATAGGCCGAAGACTTGCTGCTGGACCGCGTTGTCGTGGATGCGGATCGTGCCGCCGCCGGCTTCGCTGCCGTTGATGACGAGGTCGTAGGCTTTCGCGCGGCACTTGCCGGGATCGGTGGCGAGCAGGGCGACGTCCCGGTCGCGCGGGGCGGTGAAGGGATGGTGCATCGCGGCCCAGCTGCCAGTTTGTTCGCCGGTTTCTTCGTTGGGGGCGAACATCGGAAACTCGACAACCCAGGAGAAGTGCATCGACTTTGGGTCGTAGAGCTTGAGTTCTTCGCCGAACCGTTTGCGGAGGCCGTAGAGCGCCTTGCACGTGACCTCGAACTTGTCGGCGACGAACAGCAGCAAATCGCCCGGCTCGCTCTGCATGCGTTCGGCGATTGCGGCGAGGACTTCCGGCTCGATGTTCTTGGCGATCGGCGACCAGAGCGAACCGTCCGGCTCGACGCGGAACCAGGCGAGGCCCTTGGCGCCGAAGTTCTGCACGACGTAGTTGGTCAGCTCGTCGATGTCTTTGCGGGAATACTTCGCGGCGGCCGCTTTGGCGTTGAGGCCGCGGACGCGCCCGCCGGCATCGGCGGCGCCGCGGAACACGCGAAAAGCGGTTTTGGCGGCGAGGTCGGTGGCGTCGACGATTTCCAGGCCGAACCGCAAGTCCGGCGCGTCGTGGCCGAACCGCTCCATGGCTTCGTCGTAGGTCATGCGCGGCAGCGGCAGCTTCACGTCGAGGCCGAGGATCTGTTTCGCAAGCCGTGCGGCAAGCCCGTCGATGACGGCGATCACGTCTTCGGCGTCGACGAAGGCCATTTCGAGGTCGAGCTGGGTGAACTCCGGCTGGCGGTCGGCGCGCAAGTCTTCATCGCGAAAGCAGCGGGCGACCTGCACGTAGCGGTCGTAGCCCGCGATCATCAGGATTTGTTTGTAGAGCTGCGGCGACTGCGGGAGCGCGTAGAACTTGCCGGGATGCACGCGGCTCGGGACGAGGTAGTCGCGAGCGCCTTCGGGCGTGCTGCGGCCGAGGACGGGCGTTTCGATTTCGACGAAGTTCTGCTCGTCGAAATAGTCGCGCATGGCCTTGACGATCCGGTGGCGAAGGACGAGGGCCGTCTGCATCTCCGCGCGGCGGAGATCGAGATAGCGGTGCTTGAGCCGCAAGTCTTCGCCCGGAAGCTCGCGCTGCGACGGCGAGACGGGGGGCGTGAGGCTCTTGTTGAGCAGTTCGAGCTTCGCCGTGCGGATTTCGATCTCGCCCGTGTCGAGTTTGGGATTGACGGTTCCTTCGGGCCGATGGGCGACGCGGCCGGTGACACGGACGACGTATTCCGAGCGGAGCGTGCGGCAGAGTTCGACGTTGTCGGCGCCGCTTTCCGGCCCGCAGACGATTTGGGTCTTGCCGTAACGGTCGCGGAGGTCGACGAAGAGGACGCCGCTGTGGTCGCGGAGGGTGTCGACCCAGCCGCAGAGCGTGACGGTCTCGCCGATGTTGGCGGCGCGGAGCTGGCCGCACGTATGAGTGCGCAGATGGGTAGGTTGCACGAAATGGATCGGGGGAATTCGGGTAAGGATGGAAACGAGCGGCGATCGCTTTCGCAGCGGGCGGCGCGTGGCGGGGGACCCTGTGGAACGTCGTTGTGCGCGGTTGTGGCGGGCTTTGCGTTGCGTTGGCGGTTAAATCGTCGGATAGCTCACGGGTTAGTCCGTGGGCAAGCCTACGTCGATCCGTCGCGCGAAACGGGCTATTTTATCGGCCGATTGTCGCGTGGGGAAGGTCGCTGTAAATCGTTGCGGGCTAACGAAATGTGGCGGCCGGGCGGGCGCATTCGATGGCGACGATTACCCGAGCTTCTGCGGTATTGAGATTTGACATTGCCTGCGGACCGGCGGTTCGGGAGGAATTGGGGCGTTACTGGTCCGGCCGTGTGATTCGCGAAGCAGCGCCAAACCGCAGCTCTCACTTCTGGACAAGCAGCAGTGGAACGCAACGCGGAAATCAGGATCTGACAACACGTCGGCGAGAATATCCCCACGGTTACTTGACTTGGGGCGAGTTCCGCCGCAAGATGGGAGCCGGAGAGGCCGTCATTTCACAGCGGGGCCCCATCGAGGTCCCGAACATTGTCCCAGGGGCAGCGTGGGGCGGGGGTTGGCCGCAGTCCACGGCCAGGCGTCGTCTTTGTTTCCCCTGCTGCCGCGTATCCGCCGGAGCGCGCGGGCAGCCCGTTCCTTGTCGCTCTGCCATGAGTCCTTCGCGTCGTAATAAAGCGCTGACGGCCACGATCAATCGGATCGCGCTGCGCTACGGAGCAACTCCGACGGATCATTCCGTCGAGATTGCGGCGAAGATCGGAACGATCGTCGTGGCGACTTCGGCGACGGTTGTGGACGCGATCGCCGAGTTGGGCAAGCGTGCCGGTCCGGTGTATGTGGCGATGACGAACCGCGAGGCGCTGCGCGATGCGCGGCGCGCGGCCGAAGGGACGAAGGTTGGCGTGATGCAGCCGGACGGAGAGATCGTGCGTCCGGCGGGCGGGTAGCTCGCGGAAATGCAAAAGGCAAAATGAAGAATGCAGAATGAACTACGATGGCCCGGTTGCCGCGCGCGGGTTCATTTTGCGTTCTTCATTTGGCCTTTTTGCATTTCCCCCGTTGCTCAGGCGAGGCCGCTGCGGACTGCCCAGACGGCGGCTTGGGTACGGTCGGCGACGCCGATTTTGCGGAGGACGTGCTGGACGTGTTCTTTGACCGTTTCGTAGCTGATGCCGAGGCGTTCGGCGATCTGTTTGTTGGTCAGACCGTGGGCGAGCAGCGTGAGGACTTCGTTCTCGCGTTGGGTGAGGGCGGCTTCGAGATCGCCGGCGGCGCGGGGGGCGGCCATTGCGCCCGTCATGCGGCGCATTTCTTCGCGGGTCCACGTGGCTTCGCCTTCGGCGACGGATTGAATGGCTTGAATGAGCTTCTCGCGGCCCGAGCCTTTGAGGACGTATCCGCTTGCGCCGAGCGAGACAGCGCGGGAGACGTACGTCGGGTTGTCGTAGGTCGAGAGCATGAGCACGGGCAGTTTGGGATGGTCCTGTTTGAGTTGCTGGAGCGCGGAGAGGCCGTCGCCGTCGGGCATGCGAATGTCGAGGAGGACGACGTCGGGATTGCGTTCGGCGACGAGGCGGAGGGCTTCGCCGCCGGTGGCAGCTTCGGCGACGACTTCGATGTCGGCGCCGGCGAGGAGCGTCTTGAGCCCGGAACGAACGACTTCGTGATCGTCGGCGATCAGCAAGCGAATGGTCATGACATCAACCCCGCGACAAGACCGTTGGAGACGTGGAACGACATGGCGGGACGCTTCTAGTCATACCCCAACAGAGGATGCCGTGCTAGCTTTTGCCGGAAGTTTTTTCTCACGGGCCGGCGGGGCGGGCGGCGGGCGGGCGGACATGCCGCGCTGAAACGCGGATGGCGCGCCGTCGGGCGACGCCACGAGCGCGAACGAATGGAATGGCCCGACCGGGGCGCTTACCAGAGTTGCCAATCGCCGGTGGCGACGACGTAGATGCCGAGCGTGAGGTTGGTCACGGCGTGGGCGGCGACGCAGTCCCAGATGCTGCGGGTGCGGAGCATGAGCCAGGTGACGAGCGAGAACCAGACGACGACGGCGAAGGCTTCGCTTAGCGGATGCGAGAGGAGCGGGAACGCGGTGCCGACGAGGATGGCGGCGCCGCTGGCCGTGCCGAAGGGAACTTTGACCCAATCGGTGGCGGTGACGAACCGCATCAAGAAACCGCGGAGGAAGAACTCTTCGATGACCGGCACGACGAGCGCGAGGCCGGCGAAGCGGATGGCGAGGAAGGCGTACATCCAGGCCGGATTGTCGGCGAGGGCGTCGAGCGGGTTGTAAGCGGCGCGGGCCCCGTTTTCCAACAGGCTGCCGAGTCCGACGGCGGGAAAGATTTGCTGCTCGAAGTCGGCGCGGCAGAGCGCGATCCAGATTGCGCCGCCGACGAGTCCGACCAGGAGGCCGAGCGGCGTGATCGCGAAGGGGAACTGGCGATAGGCGGGCCAGCAAAGGATCAGCGCGACGACGACGGCGACGATCTTGGCCGTGTAGACGAGCGGGTAATGTTCGGCGGCGAGCGGCAGCCACGAGGTTTCTTCGCCGGCCGCAGAGGGTTCGAGCGGCGTGAGACCGAGAAAGACCGCCAGCGGCAGAACGTAGGGCAGCCAGGGGAGGCGATCGAAGATGGGGGACGGGAGCGGCACGGCAATGGTTTGGCGAGGCGTGAAGCGCGTGGCGCTTGTGATGGATCGCGAGTTTTGTGAAGGATAGCGTCGCGCAGCGGCGGCGTCGCGATGGAATTCGGCGGGCGCAGAAAGCGGCGACGCGAGGAGCGAGAGGCTCGGGTCGCGTCGCCGATATGGGCAGTTCGTTTGGCCTAGGAGGCCACGTTTCTTGCGGTTACTTCGCGCGGGCGATCGACAGGTCGACGCCACCGGCCGCGGCGAGGGTCTTGACGTATTCCAGGTCGGACTTGCTCAGGCGCTCGAACGGGACGGTGGTGTACTTGCCCGTGGTCTTCTGGATTCGGGCTTTCCCGTCGAGGATCGAGACGAGGCGACCGCGGATGCCGTAGGCGCCGGTGTCGTCCTTCCAGTCGCGGATGGCGCCGTCGACCCGCATGGGGAGCGCGGCGGCGGCGGGGCGGACCGGGGTTGCTGCGACCGCCGGGGGAATGGCGACGGGGATTGCCGGGGCAATGCCGGGAATGGCGGTGGACGGGGCGGCGGCGACCGACGACTCGCGCGCAGGCGCGTCCGACTTGTTTTCGTCGGTTGGGGCGAACAGGTCGTCGACTTTCGTGCGTTTGCCGGACGGGGGCGACGAAGCGTTGCCGGCGGGCGGAGCGGCGAGGGGTTCGACCTGGGTCGGATTCGGCTCGGGTTGCGGCGCGGCGGCTTTTGGCGACTGAGCGCCGAGGCCGCGCTTCAACTTGGGCGTGTCGCCCTTGGCATCGCCGAACAGGTCGTCGGGGTCGGGCGCGGGTTCTTCGGCCGGAGCCTTTTCGGCGGGAGAATCGTCGGCGGGCGGCGCTTCCGCGGCCGGTGGCTCGGCGGCGGGTATTTCAGCAGCCGGTGCTTCAGCGGCGGGCGGTTCGCCGACGGGGGCGGCGTCGCGGAGGGCGGAACCTTCGGTGCCGTCGCCGAACAGGTCGTCGATGGTGGGCTGATCGTTGACGATATCGCCCGACTCGTCGGATTCGATGTCCGGGGCGGCGGGATCGGATGTTGCGGCATCGGGGGTTGCGGCGGTGGCGTCGTCGGCTGGCATTTCTTCGGCCGGAGTCGTGGGCGCCGCGCTGTCGGCCGGTTTGTCGCCGAAAATGTCGTCGGCTGGGGCGTCGGCGGGCTTGTCCGCGGGCGCTTCGGGCGTGGGCGTTTCGGCCGGGGCGTCGGCGGGCGGCGTCTCGGTTGCGGGCGACTCTGCCGCTGGCGTCTCGGCCGCTGGCGTCTCGGTGGCGGGGGTTTCGGCGGGCTTGGGTGCGTCGCCGAAGATGTCGTCGGGCGTTTCGGCGGGAGGCGCGTCGGCGGGCGGCGCGTCGGCTGGCTTGTCCGCGGGGGGCGTATCGGTGGGAGGCGTTGTGGCCGGCGTGTCGCCGAACAGATCGTCGGGGGTTTCGGGCTTGGGCGCGTCGGCCGGCGGGGTGTCGGCGGGCTTGTCTGCGGGCGGAGCATCGGCCGGTGGCGCGTCGGCGGGTTTTTCCGCGGGGGCGTCAAAAATGTCGTCGGGTGTGGTCGTTTCCGGCGGGGGCTTCGGGGCGTCGGCGGGAGGTGTGTCCGCGGGTTTATCGGCCGGCGGCGCATCCTGCGGCAGCTTGGGCTGTTCGAGCGGCGGCTGCTCGCTCATGGGCGGCTTTTGGGTCTCGACCGGCGGAGTCGGCGGGGTCGCTTCCGCATGGGCCGCGGCGCCGTGGCAGGAAGGAGCCGGCGGGCACGGTTCGCAGCAAACGGGCCGACAACGACGCATCCGGCCGAACAGCCGGCAGGCGGTGGCCGTGTCGACGAGCATCACGACCGCGACCGTCCAGACCAAAATCACTCTGGCGATTTGACGCATGGCTGAGGATTCCTCGCACAAGAAGTAACCGGGTCAGCGCGGGAAACACGCGCGATGTTGACGCGATTTGCGCAACGACCGACGCTTCCGACGACGCATCGGGCCGTTAGGTTCCATGCTATTCGGGCGATGGGTCGTCCGCAACTATTGCAGCGGGCATTCGGGGAGATTGTCGGCGACCGGCCATTGCGAGGGGATCGCGGGGGAGTCGGGGTCGGGATTCGGGGACGTTCCGGGTGAGCAGGGAAGGAGGGGCGGTGGGCGGAAAATTGTTTGCGTAGGTGTAAAAAAGTTGGTGGAAAAGGGGCGGCGAATCGGGTAGGCTGGCGTTTGGGTTGGCAGCGAGGAGGGAGCAGTGGATCGTGGGCAGTGGATAGTGGGCAGCGTCCAGGGAGGGAGCGAAGACAACGCCGCATGAGTGGTGGCCCGAGCGAGGGAGTTTTTGAACGTTAACCCTGGGATTTCCCAGGAGTTTGTTCAATAACCTACCTGGGATTCCGTGTGCGGCGCGGCCGCGAGCGGGTGTGGTGTGCGCTTGGATCGAGCGATTGGCAACGGGGACGAGGGGCCGATGAAGCCGAAGTTTATCACCGTGTTGCTGTCGTCGGTGGCGATTCTGGCGGCGATTGGACTGGCGCTGCAGCGACCGAGCGCGCCGTCGGAGGAGCGCGAGACGATTTTGCTTTTGTACGGGGCGGGGCTGCGCGATCCCGTGCGGGAGACGATCGCGGCGTATCAGGAAGAGTTTCCGAACGTGCGGGTCGACGTGATTCCGAGCGGGTCGGGGCAGTTGATGGCGAAGGTGCTGGCCGGCGAGAAGGGCGACCTGTTTATGGGCGCCGACGCGAGCTACGTCAACACGGCTTACGAGAAAGGGGCGATTGCGGAGCGGCTGGACGTGGCCGTGCAGTGGCCGGTGATCTCGGTGCGGAAGGATTCGAAGCTGACGATCGATGGGTTGGAATCGCTGTTGGGCGAGGGATTGCGGATTGGGCTGGGGAATCCGGACGGGCCGGCGATTGGGAAATCGGCGAGGCAGATTCTGGAAAAGGCTGGGTTGTGGGACCGCGTGAAGGTGGCGGTCGAGAAGCGCGGCGTGTTCAAGCCGACGGTGCAGGAGCTCGCGAACGATTTGAAGCTGGGGACGATCGACGCGGCGATCTTGCTCGACGGGACGGTCGCGCAGCATCCGGAGTTGATGGCGATTGCGATTCCGAAGGAAATGAACGCGCTGCTCGACATTTCGATCGGGGTGATGAAGACGAGCGAGCGGCCGACGCGGGCGCTGCACTTTGCCCGGTATCTGACGGCGCGCGATCGCGGGCTAACGCACTTTGCGAAGTATGGGTATCAGGTGATCGACGGCGATGCGTGGGCGGACGTGCCGCGGTTGAAGCTGATGTCGGGCGGGATTCTGCGGCAGGCGGTGACGAAGACGCTCGACGATTTCGAGCAGCGCGAGGGCGTGACCATCGACCGCAACTTCAACGGCTGCGGCATCTTGACGAGCAGTCTCAAGGCGGGGGGCGAGGCGGATGCGTATTTTGCGTGCGACGTGTCGTTCATGTCGCAGGTGTCGGATTTGTTCCTCGATCCGGTCGCCGTGAGCGAAACGCGGATGGTGATTGGCGTGCCCAAGGGGAATCCGAAGCGGATTACGAAATTGGCCGACTTGGCGCGCGATGGGCTCAAGATCGGCGTGGCGAACGCGAAGCAGAGCGCGCTCGGCGCGCTGACCGAGGACTTGCTGGCGCGGCACGGCTTGCTAGACGCGGTGATGAAGAACGTGCGGACACAGTTGCCGACGGCGGATATGCTGGTGACGCAGTTGCAAGGCCCGAAGGGGAGCGATTCGCTGCTCGATGCGATTGTGGTGTATGAAGTGAACGCGCGGCGGGCGGTGGACGACGTCGAGATCGTGCCGATCGCGGAAGCGGTCGCTCCGGCGGTGCAGCCGATTGCGGTGGCGCGGCAGTCGAAGTATCCGCACTTGACGCGGCGGCTCTTGGACGCGCTCTCGGCGGAAGCGTCGCGAAAGCGGTTCGAGGAGCAAGGGTTTGGGTGGAAGGCGGCGTTGACCAAGCGGCGATGACCAGCGGGTGGGAAGGCTTAAGTTTCAAGTATCAAGGTTCAAATAAGGCTTAAGGTCGAAGGCGCAATGTTCAGTCGAGCCTCGAACCTTGACCTTGCGCCTTGTTTGAACCTTGAGACTCATGGCCGATAATTGGGCCGCAACGACGGGTGGTGGAAGTCTTAAGTTTCAAGTATCAAGGTTCAAATAAGGCCTAAGGTCGAAGGCACAAAGTTCAGTCGAGCCTCGAACGAGCCTTCGGCCTTAAACCTTATTTGAACCTTGAGACTTGAGACTTGAAACTTCTCCGCGTGCCCGGTTTTCATACGTTGCGACCGCCGATGTCTGTGCCGTCTTCTGCCAAGTTGCCCGAGGGTCCGCGGCGTCGCGTGGGGGCGGATTGGCCGTTTTATTTGGGGCTGATTCTGCTGGGCGGGTCGTATGTCGCGTTGATTTTGATCACGCTGCTGGCCGATGTGGCGTTCGTGGCCATCGAAACGATTGGGCACGGCCACGGCGACGCGGTGCGGCAAGTGCTCGTTTCGGAAGAGGTCTGGTACGCGACGAAGCTGAGCGTGTTGTCGTCGACGGCGACGACCGTGTTGTCGTTGTGGGTGGCCGTGCCGATCGGGTATTTGCTTTCGCGGTTCAAGTTTCGCGGGCGGGCGCTGTTGGACGCGATTCTGGACATTCCGATCGTGCTGCCGCCGCTCGTCATTGGCGTGAGCCTGTTGATCTTGTTCAAGACGGGCGGGATCGTGTCGGCGTGGATTGCCGAGCGGACGGGGATCGAGCTGGCGATGCCCGTCGAGTTTCCGTACGCGATACCGGGCGTGATTTTGGCGCAGTTTCTGGTGGCGGCGGCGTTTGCCGTGCGGGCGATGCGGCTCTCGTTCGACGAGATTCCGTTTCGCAAGGAAGAGGTCGCGCTGACGCTCGGTTGCACGCGGGGGCAAGCGTTTTGGCGGGTCGTGTTGCCGGAGGCGCGGGGCGGATTGCTGGCGGCGGCGACCGTGACGTGGGCCCGATCGCTGGGCGAGTTCGGGCCGGTGCTGGTGTTTGCCGGGGCAACGCCGAAGCGGACGGAAGTGTTGCCGACGAGCGTGTTCCTGCAATTTTCGGTGGGCGACTTGATCGGGGCGGTGACGATTTCGCTCGGCATGGTGCTGATCGCCGTGGTGGTGCTGGTCGTCGTGCGGGTGTTCGGGCATCGCGATTTGTCTGGGAGGGCACTCGGGTGATCGAGCTGGCGGACGTCGGCGTCGTGTCGGGCGGGTTTTCGCTTTCGGGCGTGTCGTTTCACGTGCCGCGCGGGGCATACGCCGTGCTCATGGGGCGGACCGGCTCGGGCAAGACGACGATTCTGGAAGCGATTTGCGGACTCAAGCGGGTCGTGGCCGGCGAGATTCGACTTGCGGGCGAGAACGTGACGCGGCTCAAGGCGGCGGAGCGCGGGATCGGGTTCGTGCCGCAAGACGGGGCGTTGTTCCGGTCGATGAGCGTGCGCGAGCACTTGGAGTTTGCATTGGAGATTCGCGGCTGGACGCGAGCGCAGCGCGACGCGCGGGTGGCGGAGCTGGCGGCGAAGGTGGGCGTCGAGCACTTGCTCGCGCGGGGCGTGGTCGGGCTATCGGGCGGTGAGACGCAGCGCGTGGCGCTCGGCAGGGCGCTGTCGTTTCGGCCGGCGATCTTGTGTTTGGACGAGCCGCTCAGCGCGCTCGACGACGAATCGCGGCAGGAGATGATCGAACTCTTGAAGCGGATTCAACGCGAGACGGGCGTGACGGCGCTGCACGTAACGCACAATCGCGGCGAAGCGGAGCGGCTGGCGGACGTGTGGCTGCGGCTGGAGGATGGGGCGGTACGGGATGCGACGCCGGGGGCGGGCGGGAGTACCAATGCGAGAATGCAAAAGGCAGAATGAAAAATGAAGAATGCGGCTTTGCGGAACACCGAAGGCCCAGTTGTGCGCGGCACCCGGTCATCAACCGGCGGACGCTATCGCGGACTGCTTAGAGGCGGAAACCATAACGACAAAAGGGGTTACGGCTAGCCCGTATCGACAGGGTCCTGAGGCGAGCTATAATTGCGCATTTCCGGGGGGATAATCCCATCTCTCCGTGGATAGAAACTGGGCATGTCGTGATCTCCCAGCGATTCAAGAGTCTTGGCCGAGCCAGAAGGTTCTCGCAGATGGCCTTGCTTGTGGGGTATTGCAATGGCGAACAAGAGAGTCATCGAGGTCTCGGATTACGCCGCTAGAGATGTCTTTTTTATTGCACGACATCCTGATGTTCTTGGAAAGGTTCTGGTTGCGCTGCGCGACGCCCCGCTGTTGGACGCCTTTCAGGACATCTTTGAGTGGGTCTCCGACAAGACTGGATTGGCCGATCAGGAAGTCACGCCGGTTATCCGCTCGCTGATGAACTTTCATCACATCGCCACGTCGATGAAAGTCGGCCCCACCAGTTTTTTCGACCTAGTGACTGAGGCGATCGACCGCAAGAACCTCGAAGAGTGGCGCACAGAATGCAGAGAGAAATGGCTCGCTGCTAAGCCAGCCGTCTCGGCCGCCATTGAGGAATTGACGCTCGATCATCCGCTCACGCTTCTGAATAAGGTCAGTGAGTTGACCTATGCGCACCAGCGCGTGCTGAATTCCTCTCGAATCATAACTGACGTTCGCCCCGTGTTTCGTACGGACGCCACAAGCGTAGTTAAGTCAATCGTGATTCACAAGTTGTTGATAGACCACAGTTCTGGAGGGTCAAAATCGCGAACCGAATACGCCCTAGACGCGGCCGATGTTGCCGAACTAAAGCGACAGTGCATTCGGGCTGAGGAAAAGGCGGCGGCCATAAAGGCACTCCTCGCCAAAGCTGACATGAACCCCGTTGTTCCTCAAGAAGATACCAACGAGTAGAGGAGCACAAAAATGAGTGAGCGATACTATTTCCTGCCGGAATACGGGATTTCTGCCCAGGAGATTCCTGGCGTTCAGGTCGTTTCTCGATTTGCGCCGCCGGAGCCCGGTATTAGAATCGAGCCGACGATTGATTTTGGCGTGGCGGAGGATACCTTTTCGCGTAAAGCTTGGATTCGCGAAACGCTCCAGACTGCCGTCGCCCGGCTTGCGGATGCCGTGACTGTAAATCACGACATATGCGGCGGTGTTCCCGTAGTGCGTGGCACGAGGATGCCCGTTAGCACAGTCCTTGCTGAGCTTGCGGATGACCTGTGCCTGAGCGATATTTCCGACGATTTCGATATTGAAAAAGAGAAGCTGGTTTCTTTGCTCGGAGCGCTTTCATTAGCCTTCAACAGAGACTTCTCACGTGATCGCCTACCAGCTCGATAAGAATTCGGACTCAAAGAAGCTGGCGCGGCGGTGCATTGACGAAGGAATCGTTAACCTCTACCGATTTCATGCGTTGGGGTTGCCGGATACGGCCACCGATCCAGAGGTCTTTGCCGCCTGCCAACCATTGGGCCGCGTTCTGCTAACGTTCGACGGGCGTTTTGCAGACCAACATGCTCAACAACTTTCCGAACAGCACCACGGAATTGTGATCGTCGGAAACGACTGCCAAAAGCACTTCACCGTCAGTGACGGAATGACGACGCTAGCTCGCCTCAAGTCCTTTTTTGATCAGTGGGGAGACATTGCACCGCTCAATTCCGTGGTGCACATCACGGAAGCATGGGTGCAAGTCTGCCGTATCGAGCGAGGGAAGGTCAAGGTACAGCAACACCTGCCCTACACCAATGATGGGTGGCAAGAATCGCTTGACCGAGAGTTAATTGACAACGGTGCTTTGAGGCGGCCGCGACGCGCCTTAGCAGACTTTCCGCGAGAGGCCGATCAGGAACCGGATTGCCCCACTTAGGTCGGCTACGATGCGCGCACTGGTAAATACCGAAAACAAGCCATGCCACCCCAACGTTCTTCGTCGTTCTACGTGGCCGTCTCGGCGAGCGCGGTAGTTGGTACGGTTTGGACTATGATCGCAACTTGTCGTCGCCGTGATGATTGACTTGCATTGGGGGCTGACGATGCTGCGGCTGGAATTGCCCGACCCGTCGGCAACAAAGTCTTAAGACAGTGCCCATTCTTCACTTTGCATTTCGCATTTCGCGCGGGCGCCACTGCTGGCTTTTCCAGCGGCGTGAAATGCGGTTCAGCGTCGCTCTGCCCAGACTTCGGCGATTTTTAGGACGACGTTTACGGCTTGCTCCATTTCTTCGAGGCAGGTCCATTCGAGCGGCGAGTGCGGGTTGTGTTCGCCGGTGGAGAGGTTGGGCGTGGGGAGGCCGAGTTCGGTGAGGCGGGAGCCGTCGGTGCCGCCGCGGATGATCGTGAGCTTGGGGGCGATGCCGAGTTTTTCGTAGGCGGCCTGGGCATAGGCGACGGCGCGGGGTTCTCGGGCGAGGCCGTCGGCCATGTTGCGGTATTGTTTCGCGATGCGCACGTCGACCTGGATGCCGGGATGGGCTTCGCGGGTGTCGGCGGCGGCGCGGCGGAGGATTTCGGCGTGGCGGGCGAGGTTGTGCGCGTCGAAGTCGCGGATGAGGATGCGGATCGTCGTCTCGGCGACGCCGCCGTCGATCGTGTAGGGATGCAAGAAACCTTGGCGGCCGTCGGTGCATTCGGGCGAGAGTTCCGGCGGGAGGTGGGCGAGGAACGTGCCCGCGGCGCGGAGGGCGTTCTTCATGCGGCCTTTGCCGATGGACGGATGGATGTTGACGCCGGTGATTTTGATCGTGGCGAGATCGGCAGAGAAGGTTTCGACGTCGATTTCGCCGGCGGCGGAACCGTCGAGCGTGTAGCAAGCGGCAGCGGCGAGCCTGGCGAGGTCGACGTGATCGACGCCGTGGCCGATTTCTTCGTCGCACGTGAAGAGCAGCCGCACGGGTCCGCGGGGCAGGGCTCCGTTTTCGAGCCAACGGTGGGCGGCTTCCATGATGACGGCGACGCCGGATTTGTCGTCTGCGCCCAGAAGCGTCGTGCCGTCGGTGGTGACGAGCGTTTTGCCGTGGAGCGCGGCCAGTTCCGGGTTGTCGGCGACGCGGATGACGCGGCGGGCGTCGCCCTTAAGCGGGATGTCGCCGCCGGCGTAATTGCGGATGACCTGCGGGCGGACGTTTTTGCCGGTCGTTTCGGGCGAGGTGTCGACGTGGGCGTTGAAGGCGATTTGCGGGGCGTTGCGGTTCGCCGCGCTCGACGGGGGAACGGTGGCCGTGACGATGCCGCGTTCGTCTTGCGCGGCGTCGGCGAGGCCCATCGCGCGAAGCTCGTCGACGAGCAGGCGACCCAGTTCGAGTTGGCCGGGCGAGCTGGGATAGCAGCCGGCGTCGTCGCGGGCGGTCGTGTCGATGGCAACGTAGCGGAGGAAGCGGTCGAGGAGGCGGTCTTGGGACATGATGGGATTCGGGGGTCGGGATTCGGGGAGTGGACAGTGGGCAGTGGATTGTGGGCAGTTAACTGTGCACTGCCCACTGCCCACTTACAAACTACTCCGTTGCCGCCGGTTCTAGAATCCGACGCCGAGTTCGAGTTTGAGCGGGACTTTGATCGACTCGATGGTTTTGTAGTGTTTGATGCGGAGGGTGACCTTGTCGGCTTTTTGTGCGAGGCCGATGCTGCGTTGGTAGGTCATTTTGCCGAATACGCCGAAGCTGCTCGTGCCCATGTTTTGGGTTTTGATCGGTTTGCCGGCGGCGTCGAGGAATTCGAGTTCTTTGATGGCGTCGAAGGACTTGTCGGACTTGATTTCGATCATGAACTTCGAGTCGCCGAAGTCTTCGTCCTTTGCTTCGACGATCTCAAATTCGACGGGTCCGGCTTTGACTGCGGTCTTGGGCTTGAGGGCGATGTCTTTCTGGTCGACGACGACTTCGCCCGTGCCGCAGCGGAGGACGAGCTCGCCGTCGACGAGGATCTTCGTCGCGCCGGCGGCGGGGAGATTGGGTTGATGGAGTTCGACGATCGTGGCGACGTTGTCCGGGGTTTCGCGCGAGGAGAACGGCCGCGAGCCGAAGCCGAAGCGGTTTTCCTTTTCTTGCTTGCCGAGGTCCGTGCCTTTGTCGTCGGTGCACTTGACCTTGGATGCTTTGTCGTCGATGCCGAGGATGGCGCGTTCAGAGTCGGTGACGAGGAAGTGAATCTCCACGCCCGGGGAACCGAACATCGAGCTTTGCGGCATCTGGAACTGGTTTTCTTTCTTGTCGGCGCGGGGGAGCGGTTTGCTGACTTGCAGGCCGACGATTTGGAACTTCATGCCCTTGGCCGGTTCGATGTCGGTGGATTTGGATTGGGCGGCGGCGGGGGCGACGAGGCCGGCGAAGATGTTGGCGGCGAGGAGCGCGGCGCAGGCGAAGTGGAGTCTCATGGATTGGTCTCCAGATGGCTTGAGGATTGGATTCGGAAGGCGGCGTTCGTTGGCGATGGCGCGCGGATGCCGTTCGGCGATGTCGGGCGCGACGGGAATAGCGTGTCAGGCCGGCGCGGGTCGAGCGTTTCGATGATGGAACGTCGTTTGCCGCTTGGCCTGACCTACAAGATTACAACCTATGCGATTTGCGGCTGGCAAAGTATAGGTTTCGTGGCGCCGGTTCGCGTTTACCAGGGTTGCATGCGCTGCGGCGCGGCGAACAGGGCTTGGACGCTGGGGCGCGAGAGAACGACGAGCGTGAATACGCCGAGGATCGTGCCGAATGGAACCATCAGGCAGCAGAGGGCGGCAATGACCATGCAGAAGGTGCGGCCGCGGCGCTTGGCGAGCTTGCGGCCGGCGACGGCGACGAGCACGGCGAAGATCCAGCCGAGCAGGGCGAAGGCGGAGCCGACGCCGGCTATAAGCATTCCGAATACGCGGGCGTTGTCGTCGAATTCTTTGAGTTGCTTCCTGGTGAGTTCGTCGCCCTTCGCGGCGTCGTCTGGGCGCGGGTTTTTGTCGATGCCGTTGCCTGGCGCGGGGGCGAGCGGCGCCTGTTGCTTTCCGGCGGCGTCTTTGGCCATTTCGTCGAACGAAACTTGGCCCGACATCAGGGCGATTCCCATCGCCACGTAGATGAGCGGGAAAAATGCGAAGAAGGCCGTGACGCCGGCATAGACGTAGTGGAAGATGGAGAGCAACCGCAGATGTTCGGCGTCCTGATCGGCCGGGAGTCCGGCGGACTGCGCGTAGATTGGCGGGTTTTGGGGAGTTTCCATGGCGTTGGTCCTTGTGCTTACGAAACGGTCCTTGGCCAGCGGAACGGCGCATGCGCGACTTGGACGAGTTAAGTATATCCGCCACGCGCCGGTGGTGCGCATTGGGTCGAGCCGATTACGCTTGCATGCGGTCTGGCGCCTCGAACAGGGCTTGGACGCTCGGGCGTAAGAGGACAACGAGCGTGAACACGCCGAGGACCGTACCGAAAGGAGTGAAGGTACACGCGAGTGCGGCGATCACGATGCAAAAGATGCGACGGCGCCGGAGGGCAAGGAATCGGCCGGCGAGGACCAGCAGTGCGGCAAAGGCCCAACCGGACAGCACGACGAAGCTGCCCGCCATGAGAAACATCAAGCCGACGATTCTTTGGTCGTGCCCGAACGGCGCTACACCATGCTGGAAGGCCCCGCAGAACGTTTCGTTGCCCTGGAGGATGGCGATGCCCATCGCGACGTGGAGAAGGAAGAAGCTGGAAAAGACGGCCACGACCGCGGCGCAGACGTAGTGGAATATCGAGAGGAGCCGCAGATGCTCGGCGTCGTTGTTGGGCGAGGCGGCGGCTGGCGGCGGTGGCGAATGCGGTGCGTCCATTGCGTCCCGTCCTATCGCTCGATTTAACGTTTCGAGGGCCGATTCAGAACCGCATGGCTCGGTGCGGCTTACCGATCACGCATACCCGAACACCCGCTCCGTGTTTTCCATCAACACGCGGCGGCCGAGGGCGACGGCTCGTTCTTCGCTCCAGCCGCGGTCGACGACGAACCGCTCGGCGAGGACTTTGGCGAGCACGCGCTTGTACATGCGGAACTTCGGCAGCGCGAACTCCAGCTTGTACATATCGCTGTAATAGCCGATCTGCTTGGTCTCGGGCACGGCTTCGAGCCGCGCGGCGAGGTCGTGCTCGATGTAGGCCGGCGTATTCGAGTACCACCAGTGCCCGCTGGTGATGACGTTTGGAAAGATCCAGGCGTAGCTGACGAGTTCCTGGTTCGTGACGCTCGCCAGCACGGAGATCGGAAAGGTCACACGCGGAAAGGCATTGAACAATTCTCGATATTGAATGAGCGAGACACGGCTGTCGTACAAGTCGCGGCCCTGGTAGACGCCGGCCGCGTAGACGCCGCGATTGACGCCGATCATCAGATCGAACGGCAGTGCGAAGTCGCGGCAATGCTCGGCGAGCGTCCAGAAGACGAAGTTGGCCGCGTCGTCGAGCCTGGGGGCGTCGGCGTCGATGCCTTTGGCGAGCAGGGCGGCGATCGCCGCGTCGGCCGCGGCACCGCCGACTTGCCGCGGGGCGAACGACGGAGGCAGCGAGATCGCGCATGCCCGCACGTTGTGCTTGCGAAAGTGCTCGAACAGCTTGGCGATTGCCTGGCGGAGGGTGGCGGCGTTCGTTGCCGCGATGCCGGTCGCGCGTTCGAGCCGCGAGCGCACTTCGGGCTTGGCGAGATGGAACACGAGATCGTCCGTTCGCAGGCACGGCACATAGACGTTCGTGTCGAAGCCGGAGAGCGGGTCGTCGAACTCGTTGGTGAGGAACACGGCGCGAAGCTTGCTCTTCTCGAGCACCGTTTCGGCCCAATGCGGCCGGGCCATCACGTCGGCGGCGTGCTCGTAGACCGCTTCCCAGTTGTCGACGGAGAGCCGCTCGCCGTAGAAGCCGAAGAACTCGCGGAGCATCTCGATGAGCCAACTGTACTGGATCGTGTTTTCGAGCGGGCCGAGATGCTCGACCAATCGCCGCACCTTTTCCCGCGGCGGAAGTTCCGGTTCTTCGATCGCCTCGCGGGCGAGTCCGGCGGAATGGGCTAGCTCGGTGTAATAGTGATAGCCGAGCACGTCGGCCAGCGTCGTCGACGCCGGGGCGAGCGGATTGATGTGCGTATGCGGATCGACGATGGCAAGGGCGTCGAGCTCGGCGTAGATGCGTTCGCGGAGAGACATGCGCGCGGGGGTCAGGGAGTCGGGGGTCAGGGGTCGGAGAATACCAGTATCGGCTGCGTGCTCGGGTGCGTACAGAGTCTTTGCGAGCGCGTTGGGGGAGCGCGTCATCGCGGCCAGGCCCATTGGACGAACATCGCGACGAGCGCGGCCCAGAACAGGCACGCTCCGCTGCCGCGTTGCAGCGGTTGGCGGTTGGTGCAGAGGCGCCATACTTGGATCCCGCGGAAGGCGGCTTGATACACGAGCGTTGCGAGCGCGACGAACACGGCCGGGTTGTATTGCCACGCCGTGGGGAAGTCGCCGTGCATGGCGCTGACCAGCCCGCGGGTCAAGCCGCACCCGGGGCACGCCACGTCGAACCACCGCCGCGACCAACAGACGGTGGGGAGCGCGATATCGACGAGGGGAACAACGACGCGGTCTCCTTGGACCTGCAACACGGCCGCGGCGACGAGCGGCGCGAGGCAGAGGTGCAGGAGCGTCAGTTGCTCTCGCATAAAAGGGGACGGGAGTCTTTTTTGGCGGATGTTAGTCGTTCACGATGTCGGCGTCCTTGCGCGGACGGCCGCGGGGGCGGAGCGTGCTCTGCAAATCGAGTTGGGCGGAGACCTTTTCCGTCCAGCGTTCGCCGCCAAAGGGCCGGCCGCGCGCGATGCATGCCCTCAGCGCGGCCAGTTCCGCCTCGGTCTGCGGTTCGTTGACGTAACGCGTCCACTCGCGGGGCAGCGGCGTTGGCGGGTCGGCGAGCAATGCCCGCTCGTGGGTCGTTCCGCGCACTCGGCGACGCAAACTTCCCCACCGCCAGTCTTCGGCCCGCGCGACGAGCCCGGCGCGGAGCGGGTTGCGCTCGACGTACCGAATAACGGCGAGCAGATGCTCGTCGGCGGCGATGGGAAATGACTTGAAGCGGCCCTGATACACGTGGCCCATGCCCGACGTGCCGTGGTGGGCGTGCCAGCGCTGCGAGTGCGTGAGCGTGAACCAGCGAAAGAACTCGGATACCTCGTCGTCGCGGCCGCGTTTGGGCCAGACGACGAAGTGCCAATGATTGCTCATCGCGGTGTAGGCGAGTATTCTCAGAGGGACGCGCTCGTGGGCCTCGGCGAGCAAGTTCTCGAACGCGGCAAAGTCGGCATCCTTGCGAAACAGCCGCAATCGCCCATTCGCGCGATTGAGCACGTGATAGGCGTAACCCCCGACGATGGAACGAGCGCGGCGCGGCATGGGCGGAGTTTAGCAGAAGGGAGCGGCGGAGAAAAGACTCCCGTCCCCTGGTATGTCCCCAGAATGCTTTAAATCTATGAAAGGGATCAGGCCAGCGCTTCTATTGGAAGGATTTGCGAAACCTTCGAATAGGAGACACTC
>QEVJ01000018.1 GCA_003576845.1 Planctomycetota bacterium | reverse complement strand
AAGGCCGCCGGCGCCGTGGCCGACGACGTCCGCGAATACAAGGCCCAGTTGCACTCGACGCTCCGCAACGATCAACGCCACGCGTGCTCGGCCGTGCTCGTCGAAGCGCTCAAGGAGCGCGGACCCGCGCGGCGCGTCGGGGTCGAGTTTGCGACGTTCGACATGCACACGGCCGCCGCGCTGTCGTCGGCGTGGAGCGGCGTCGAATGGGTCGATCTCGATCCGACGCTCTATCGCTTGCGGCGGCGCAAGGACCCCGACGAGCTCGCCCGGCTCAAACACGCCATCGCCGCGACGGGGGCCATGTATGCCCACGCCCGCGAGATCATCCGCCCCGGCCTGAACGAGCTCGACATGTTCAACGAGCTGCAAGCCATCGCCGTGGGCTACTTGGGCGAAATGCTCACCTGGACCGGAAACGACTACGCCTCGGGCGCGCGGGGCGGACCGCCGCGGAATCGGAAGATCGAAGACGGCGAGCTGTACATCCTCGACCTCGGCCCGGCGTTTCGCGGCTACAACGCCGACACCTGCCGGGCGATCGCCGTGAACCGCAACGCGACCGAAGATCAGCGCCGCGCGTGCCGGCACGTGGCCGAAGTGTTCGACATCGTCGAGAACACGGTCAAGCCGGGCGAAAGCTGCCAGGCGCTGTTCGACGAATGCAACCGCTGGCTCGGCGAATTCAAAGAAGCGAAGTTCGACCACCATCTTGGCCACGGCATCGGCCTGTTCCCGCACGAAGCCCCGCACCTCAACCCGAATTGGGACGACACGTTCGAAGTCGGCGACGTGTTCACCGCCGAGCCGGGCTTGTACGCCGAGCACCTCCGCGCGGGCATCCGGCTCGAAAACGACTATCTCGTGACCGAAACGGGCGTCGAATTGCTCAGCGACTTCCCGCTGGAGCTATAGTCGCCGCGCTTAGGCGACGAACCGCCGAGGCGCAGAGTGGCTGAGAGCAGGTCGTGCGGCGAATCCAAGCGTTTTCTCCGCGCCTCGGCGGTTCGATTCGCGCGGCCGATGGCGATCACGCAATGACGTCCTTGATCGGCTCGACGTGCTCGACGCCGACGAGTTTTTGATCGAGTCCGCCGTGGAAGTACGACAGGCGGTTCGGGTCGACGCCGAGTTGATTGAGGATCGTGGCATGCAGATGCTTGACGTGGAACGGCTTTTCGACCGCGGTCGAACCGAGCTCGTCCGTCGTGCCGACCGAAACGCCGCCCTTGATGCCGCCGCCGGCCATCCACATCGTGAAGCCATAGGCGTTGTGATCGCGGCCGGTGCCTTTCTCGTACTCGGCGGTCGGTTGGCGGCCGAATTCGCCGCCCCAGACGACGAGCGTGCTGTCCAATAGCCCGCGGCGCTTGAGATCCTTGAGTAGCCCGGCGATCGGCTTATCGGTGTTGCCGGCGTGATAGTTGTGGTTGTTCTCCAGGTCGCCGTGGGCGTCCCAATTGGCGTCGTTGTGGTTTCCGCCCGAGTACACCTGAATGAACCGCACGCCGCGTTCGACCAGCCGCCGCGCAAGAATGCACTTGCGGGCAAAATCCTGCGTCCGCGGCTGATCGAGACCGTAAAGCTTCTGCGTGTCCGCCGTCTCGTCGTTGAAGTCGACCGCTTCGGGCGCGTATTGCTGCATCTTATAGGCCAGCTCGTAGCTGGCGATCCGCGCGGCGAGGTCCGTGTTGTCGATCCGCAGCGTTTGATGCGCGCGGTTCTTTTCCTGAAGCCGATCGAGCATCCGCCGCTGCGCCGATTGCGACATGCCCTCGGGAGGCGCGAGATCCAGAATCGGCGCGCCCTGCGACCGCACGACGACGCCCTGATACGACGCGGGCATGTACCCGCTCGACCAGTTCTTCGCCCCGCTGATCGGACCGCCCGTCTTGTCGAGCATCACGACGAAGCCGGGCAGGTTCTCATTCACGCTGCCCAAGCCGTAGTTTACCCACGAGCCGAGCGCCGGCGAACCGCTGATGATCTTGCCCGAGTTCATCATCAGCATGGCCGAGCCGTGAATCGGCGAGTCGGCGGTCATCGAGTGCAGGAAGGCGATGTCGTCGACGCACGTGGCGATGTTCGGAAACAGGTCGCTGACCCACTTGCCGCACTGGCCGTACTGCTTGAACTTCCATTTCGGCTCGACGATGCGGCCCTGGTTCTTGTGCCCGCCGCGTCCGAACGTCTTGACGCTGATCGTCTTGCCGTCCATGCCGTACATCGTCGGCTTGTAGTCGAACGTGTCGATGTGGCTCGGCCCGCCGTACATGAACAGGAAGATGACGCTCTTGGCCTTGGGCGCGAAGTGCGGCGGCTTCGGCGCGAGCGGATTCTGGTAGCTCGAAACGCCATCGGCCGCGACCGATTGCCGCGCGAGAAACCCATCGCTCGACAACATCGACACGAGCGGCAGCGCCGCGAACCCGCCGCCGGCCTGCCAAAAAAACTCGCGCCGCGTCCGCCGGCAAAAACAATCCCGCGAAGATTCGCTCATAACCAGTTCCTTGTACGTTTCCAGGCTCTTTTTTGCAGTTCGGCGTGGTTGGTTTTTTAACGCAGAGGTCGCGGAGGTCTCGCAGAGGGCGCAGAGGATTCGGCGCCAACGATTTCTTAAGCATCGAGACACGGAGGCACGGAGAAAACTGATGTTTGACAAAGGATGTCCAGCGAAAACTAACCCGCCGATGCGCACATGCGCTTGGCCGGTGGTTGTCCATCGTTCATCACTCATCAATCATCGCTCATCACTTGCATTTCTCCGTGTCTCCGTGTTTCACCAACATGTTTGATCGTGCCCAATTAGCCGCTCTGCGTCCTCTGCGAGACCTCTGCGCCCTCTGCGTTAAAAAACGAACCAACTCTCCATCCGGCCAAGCTCAATCCAAATAGACAAACTCGTTCGTGTTCAGCATCATCAAGCAG
This sequence comes from Planctomycetota bacterium, assembly GCA_003576845.1. Lineage (GTDB taxonomy): Bacteria > Planctomycetota > Planctomycetia > Pirellulales > PLA5 > PLA5. Next base: position 53,198 of record QEVJ01000018.1, on the reverse strand, counting down.
TAATGCCGCAAAGCTTGTTGCGGCGAGATATTTTCCTCTGCCGCCTGCGCTTCGACGAACGCTGCGTCGCCGTCGATTTCCTTGGCGTCCGCCGCGCGGCCGGTCGTCAGGCGAATCGCGTGGGCTATCTGGGCCTTCAAGCCCTCGGGCCGCTCTTCTTCGAGCCGCCGGGCGAGCAACTCGGCCTGTTCGCTCATGAACTTGCTGTTGAGCATTCCCAAGGCTTGCGTCGGCACGGTCGTCGTGACGCGGACGGCACAGCCCGTGTCGGTGTCCGGGGCGTCGAAGCTCGACAACAGCGGATGCCGCAGCGAGCGCTTCAGGTGGACGTAAATGCTGCGCCGGGCGGCTTCCTCGGGCGAGGATTGGCCCCAGCCCGCGCCGGGATTCGACGCGGTCGCGAGCACTTCCGCAGGCAGCGGCGGATAGACGCTCGGGCCGAACATCTTGGGATTCAATTCGCCAGTCGCCGTCAGAATCGAGTCGCGGATTTCTTCCGCCGTGAGCCGCCGCATATCGAACCGCCAGAACAAGTCGTTGAGCGGATCCTTGGCGAGCGCCTTCTCGTTCGCGGCCGACGACATCTGGTACGTGCTCGAAAGCATCATCAGCTTGTGCATCGACTTCATGCTCCACCCGCGGGCGATGAACTCCGCAGCCAGCCAGTCGAGCAGGTCGGGATGCGTCGGCGGCGTGCCTTGAAACCCGAAATCGCTCGACGAACGCACGATTCCGCGGCCGAAGTGGTACTGCCAAAGCCGATTGACCATCACGCGGGCCGTTACCGGGTTTTCCGGCGACGCGATCCACTTTGCCAGCGCCAGCCGCCGCCGCGACGTGCCGTTCGCGCCGACGTCCGGGATTTCAAGCTTGCCGGCGGCGATGACCTGCGGTACGCCCGGCTCGACTTTGTCCCCTTGAGCGTGCGCATTGCCGCGCAGCAGCACGAACGTGTCCGGAGCGCGATCGCCGCGTTCAACCGCCGCGAGAGCGCGGTCGATCGGCGCGGATTTCGTCCGGGCTGTGCGGCGCACTTCGTCGCGGAGCGCCAAGTATTCGCGCAACTCGTCTTTGGAAAGCACGGACGCACGCCGCCGGGCGATCATCCGCTGCCGCACGCGGGCGTCCTTCGCGTCTTCCTTCTCGGGGTTCGAGAACGAGTCGTAAATGCGGTTCTCGAACGCCGCAATCTTGTCGCGAAGCTGCTGAAGCTCCTCGCCGTACTTCTTCGCCAGTTCTGCGTGCTTGCGGCGGTCCTCGTCGTTGCCGATGTCGCGCTGCGTGTTGCCGTGTTCGAGATTCCGGAACACCGCGAGCATCCGGTAATAATCCGTTTGCGGCACCGGGTCGAGCTTGTGATCGTGGCACCGGGCACAGCCGATCGTCATGCCTAGAAAAGCCTCGCCCGTCGTGACCATGATGTCGTCGAGGCCGTCGAAGAACGCCTGCTCCCGGTCGACCGGCTCGTCGTCCCACACGCCGAGGCGATAGATGCCCGTCGCGGTGATCGACTCGGCCGTCGGCTGCTCGATTTCGTCGCCGGCGAGTTGCTCGACGACGAACCGGTCGTAGGGCTTGTCCTCGTTGAACGCCCCGATGACGTAATCGCGATACTTCCAGACGTTCTCCTTCGGGTTGTCGCGCTCGTAGCCGTTCGTTTCGGCATAGCGAACGAGGTCCAGCCAATGCCGCGCCCATTTTTCGCCGTAATGCGGCGAATCGAGCAGGCGGTCCACGACTTTCTCGAAGGCGCCCGGCGAATCGTCGGCCAGGAACGCATCGACCTCTTCCGGCGTCGGCGGCAGGCCGATCAAGTCGTAATACGCCCGACGCAAAAGGGCCAGCCTTTCGGCCGGCGGCGCGGGAGAAAGTCCGGCCGCTTCGAGTCTTGCGAGCACGAAGGCGTCGATTGGACTGCGCACCCATTCGGCGTTCTTCGGCTTCGGTTCCGCGGGGCGAACCGGTTTCGAGAACGCCCAATGCTGGCCCCACGTCGCGCCTTGGTCGATCCAGCGACGGATCGCGGCGACTTCCTTTTCGCTTAGCGGTTTCCCCTCCGGCGGCATCCGCAGGCTTTCGTCCGTTTCCGTCACGCGGCCGAGAAGCGCGCTCGCATCCGCCTTGCCGGGCACAATGGCGAACTCGCCAGATTCGAGCTCGGCGATAGCAGCGTCGCGCTGATCGAGTCGCAGTCCTCCTTCCGCCTCGCCGGGACCGTGGCACTTGTAGCACCGCCGAGCGAAGATGGGTTGAACCTCGTGGGCGAAGTCGACCAACGCGTCCGGCGCGCCCGAGGCTGCTGCCGCATCGGCGGCGACGACATGCGATGCGGCCACCGCCGAGATGCACGCCACCAACCAGGCGAGGGCAATTGCGACGCGCAAGCGTTCCATGTTCTTCCCCGGCGGGCTAGTCTGGAAGAATGGTCCGATTCTCGGTGGGAGCCGACCGTCGCGCGACTTGCGTTTCGCGAAGCGTCTCGCACACGGCGGCAAATCGTGTAGCAGGAATACTTTGAGTGTACTCGAACCGCCGCCTCGATACATGGCCCGAACCGACGATTCCCTATCCGAAACCGACATCCGCAGCCCCCAGGCAAAGACCTGGACGGTGCGCTCGACGGCGAAGGACCGCAGGGCGTGGATCGCCGGTTCGCCCGTCTGCCCGCTGCTTAAAGAGTATCAGATCGTCCACCTGGGGACAGCCGCCATGCCCGCCCCGTTCGAGATTGTCCGCACGAAGCTCGCCGGGAGCTACTTTCTGGCCTGCTTCGGCGGGGAGGGCCGCGTTGTCGTCGACGGAAGGCTGAAACGCTGCCGCGCAGGCCAGGCATTCTTGCTGCCCCCACAGTCGCGGCACGCCTTTCACACGCCCAAGGGCAAAAGCTGGGAATTCTGCTGGGTTCGGTTCCAGGAGAACCCGGGACAGCAACCGGTCGCGAATACGAACTCGCCCGTGCTGGCCGACTTCGACGCCGAACCGCTTCGCCTGGCGATCCTGGGCCTTTATCACGAATGTTGTCACGACCGCGGCGCCTCGGCGATCGACAACTGGGTCAAGCTCATCCACGGTTACGTGCTCCGATTCGCGGAACCGCGGCGGATCGACGATCGGATCTACCGCCTCTGGGACAAGGTCGGCGAAGACTTGCGGCGGCCCTGGACCAACGCCGAAATGGCCCGCGAGGTGCACCTGAGCGAAAAGCAACTCGAACGGCTCTGCCGGCGCGAGCTGGGGCGGACCCCGCGGCAGCAGTTGATCTGGCTACGGATGCGGCGGGCGGCGGAACTGCTCGCCGGCGAGGGACGCAAGGTGTCGGCCGTGGCCGCGGAAGTCGGCTACGAGAACCCGTTAGTGTTCTCGACCGTGTTCAAACGCTGCATGGGTTGGTCTCCTTCGGAACACGCCAGCCACGTGTAATGCCGGTATACCATTTACGATTCACCATTCACGACTTTCCATTCGCAATTCGCACCTCAGCATTGCCTCCGGCCGCATGGAATCCGAACTAATCGACTATCTCCGCCAGCGTTTGCCACCGCATCCTTGCTTGCGGCTCGGCGCCGGCGACGATGCCGCCGTCCTGTCGCTGGGCGACGCGGCCGACGCCGTGGTGACCGTCGATATGCTGATGGACGGCGTCGATTTTCGCCTGGAGGAGGTCGATCCGCTCCGCGTCGGGCGAAAGTCCCTGGCCGTGAACCTCAGCGATCTGGCGGCGATGGCAGTCGAGCCGGTGGCCGCCGTCGTTGCCGTCGCGCTTCCGAAACGCGGTGGAATGGCACTGGCCAAGGCACTGTATGAAGGCATCTTGCCGCTAGCCGCCGAGTTCGATGTAGCGATCGCCGGCGGAGACACGAACAGTTGGGACGGGCCGCTCGTCGTGTCGATCACCGCCATCGGCCGCACGCCGACCAGCGCCGACGGTTCGCCGACGTACTGGCGGCGATCGGGCGCGCGACCCGGCGACGTCCTCGTCGCCACCGGCGAGTTCGGCGGAAGCATTCTGGGCAAGCACCTCGACTTCACGCCGCGGGTCCGAGAGGCGCGATTGCTCGGCGAGCAGTACGACATTCGCGCGGCCATCGACGTGAGCGACGGGCTGGCGATCGACCTCGGCCGAATGCTCGCCGAAAGCGGCTGCGGCGCGCGGCTCGATCTGGCTTCGGTTCCGATTTCGCGTGCGGCCGAGGAGCTTGCGCACAGGTCTGCCGACGGCTCGTCGCCGCTTGACCATGCCCTTGGCGATGGGGAAGATTTCGAGCTGCTCCTCGCGGTCGAGGCGAATACGGCCGCGAAGCTGATCGCCGAGCAGCCGCTTGGCGTGCCGCTCACGGTGATCGGCCAGTTCGTCGCCGAGCAGGGACTATGGCAGCGCGATGCCGCGGGTGCCATTTCGCCGCTCGCGCCACGGGGTTTTCTGCACGAGTTCGATTGACCGCCTGAACTTTGTTTTGACTGGAACGGCTGCCTTGTCCGACCCGACCTTTCGATTCGATTCCCGGAGCGAAGCCGACACCGAGCGGTTGGGCGTCGCCCTGGCCGACTCGCTTCCCAGCGGCGCGGTCGTCGCCCTCATCGGCACCCTCGGGGCCGGCAAAACCCGCCTGGTCCAAGCGATCGCCAAGGCTTCCGGCGTCGATCCCGCAACCGTGGTCAGTCCGACCTTCGTCCTGGTTCACGAATACTCCGGCCGGCGGCCCGTATACCATTTCGACGCATATCGCCTCAAGGACGACGACGAGTTCCTCGCCTTGGGACCGGAGGAGTATTTCGACGGTCCGGGCGTCACGCTGGTCGAATGGGCCGATCGAGTCGAACGGTGTTTGCCGGCGGAGTATGTCGAGGTCCGCGTCGACGTGACGGGCGCAAACGAGCGAGCGTTTGCGGTTCGAGCAATCGGGCGCGCGTATGCAGGCGTCGTACCGCAGCTTCGGGCAAAGTTGGGCGCATGAGTTGCGCGCGGCTTCGCTATCCCCTCTCTCAAGTTAGCACCCGCGCTGTCGGTTTGCCACGCGGCGTGGTCATTTTGCCACTTGCCGTTGCCGGGTCGCCGCCAAACCATTGGCTAGCGGCGTCGGAACGAGGTTTGCAAATGAAGGACCGCTCGCGGCACCGTGGTTTGCTCGCGCCGCTGCCGTCAAGATCGCGCCAATCCGCACGGTTTTCGCCGCCGGCAGAAACGGTCGGGAAGAGATCCTTCGTTTGGGTGTTCGTTCGTGTGAATTTGTTTGCAATAGGTGCGTTGGTTCGTTCTACTAAGAGAATGCCGAGGTTACTGGCCCGCACGGTCAGGGGCGGTCTTGTCGCGTAAAAGCCTGTTGAAAAAGGGGACTGATCCTCTCAGGCACGTCGCAATCTGCGGCGAAAAAAATCACTTCCCCGAGGGTCTGTCCCCTTTTTCAACAGGCTGCTTCGAATCCTTTCGCGAAATCGCCGGTTGGGCGGGCCCACCTCCGTCGGCGGCTTTCGAGGCTCTGAGTTTATGCCAAATGCCAATTCCCGCGGCGCTCGCCGCGTGCGTCGCCGCTTGTCTTCGCTCGCCGACTGGCCCTCGCCCAGCACGAAAAAGCGAGCCCTTCGCGACCGCCTGCTGCACGAGGCGCTCGAAGACCGCATCTTGCTCGACGCCCGGCTCAATCTGTTCGTCAACGGCGTCCGCCAGGTGATTCCCAAGGACGTGGGCATCGCAACGGGGCTGGTGGCGCCGGTGCATACGCACGACGTTTCCGGCGAACTGCACTTCAACCCGAGCGAAGCGACCCAGCAGCTTCCCGGCGGACGCGCCGCCAAGCTCTCCGATTTCTTCGAAGTCTGGCGAACCAACGCCGGCAATGCGGGCAACAATCCAAGCGCAATCTTCTCGTCGACCAACCTGCTCGGCAACCAGACCGACGCGACGCACGTCATTCGGATGTTCGTCAACGGCGAGGCGAACACGGAGTACGAGAACTACGTCCTCCGCAACAACGACGAAATCACGATCCTCTACGACACCGTGCAAGCCGGCGCGAACCCCAACGGCCCCGTGTTGATGCCGATCGACAACTACTACACGACGACGGGCAGCGGCGCGACGCAGGCTTGGGGCCGCGCCGATCGCGTCGACTTGCTCGCCGGTTCGCCGCTCTATCTGCCCCTCGACGGCTACGATCCCGACGGCCAGCCGATCACTTACACGGTCACCAGCGGCAGCCCGAGCATCTCGACGTACATCCCGCAGGGCAATCGGAGCATGCGGATCAACGTCAACAAGTTCGGCACGCTGACGTTCCAGTTGTTCGACGACCGCGCGCCGCGGGCGACGAATCACATCGCCCAGTTGGCCGAAGACGGTTTCTACAACGGCATCATCTTCCACCGCGTCATCGACAACTTCGTCATCCAGGGCGGCGACCCGACCGGAACCGGCTCCGGCGGTTCGGACTTGGGCGACTTCGACGACCAGTTCCACGTCGACCTCCAGCACAACCGCACCGGTTTGCTGTCGATGGCCAAGAGCAACGACGACACGAACGATTCGCAGTTCTTCATTACCGACGTCGCGACTCGCTTTTTGGACTTTAACCACACGGTTTTCGGGCTATTGACCGAGGGCGATTTCATTCGCGACGAGATCAACCGCGTCGCGACGAATGCCAGCGACAAGCCGACGAGCGACGTCATCATGGAGACCGTCGAGGTGTTTACCGACACCGAGAACGGTGTGCTGATGCTCAAGGCCGCGGCGGGGTTCACCGGCCAGGCGACGATCGCCGTCACGGCCCGCGACAGCAGCGGCAATACGACGGTCCGCACGTTCACCGTCAACGTCACGGCCGATACGCAAAACGGCGGTCCGTTTCTCAACGACTTCAACACGAACGTCACGACGCCGTATGCGACCGCCGCCACCGGGCAATTGACCTCCGTCGACGTCGAGAACGATCCGGTTTTCTACGACAAAGCGCCCCTTCCGGAAAACGGCGGCTGGGCGTTCGACATCACCAGCACCAACGGTTCGTGGACGTTCACGCCGCAACTTGGCTACGCCGGCATTTTCAGCCAACTCGTCGGCGTGCGGCCGACGACCCCGTCGAACACGGGGCAGGGCACCGATTTCGACATCGAAGAGATCCTGTTCACGGTGCTACCGCCGGCCCAGGCGACGGTCGCCCAGGCGTATTCCGTCGACATCCAGGTTCCCGAAGAGCTCTTCGCTACGAAGCCAACTGGATTTGCCTATTCGTTGGCCAACCAGCCGCAAGGCATGTCGATCAACGCCACGACCGGCCAGATTTCTTGGACCCCCGCGGCGAATCAGGCCGGAACGTACAACTTCGAGGTTCGCGCGACGAACACGGCTGGCAACTCCGCGGCGCCCAGTCGGACCATGCAGTTTTCCGTCACCGTCCCCGGCTCGGCGACCGTGCCCACGAGCGTCGACCTGAGCGACAGTTCCGACACCGGCAGCAGCAACTCCGACAACATCACGAACGCCGCGTCGCCGCAGTTCGTCGTCTCCGGCGTGACGTCGGGCGCGCTCGTGCGGCTCTACAACGGCAACAACGTCATCGGCCAGGCGACCGCGAGCGGCTCGACCGTCACGATCACCGCCACGACGGCCCTCGCGAGCGGCTCGAACAACATCACCGCCACGCAGCAGCCCGCCGCCGGGCAGGAAAGCGGCAAATCGCCGTCGCTGTTCGTCACGTTCGACAACACGATTCCGGCCAACTTCACGACGATTCCCACCGACACGGCGATCTTCGGCCGCGGCTACGTGTTCGACATGCAGAGCGGCGACGAAGCGTCGGGCGGCGTGACCTATAGCCTCGAGAACGCGCCGGCCGGCATGACGATTACAGGCACTTCCGGCGTCATCGCCTGGGTGCCCACGTCGAACGGAGCTCACACGTTCACGATTCGAGCGGCGGATGCGGCCGGCAATGTCCGCACACAGAGCGCGACGATCAACGTCGCCCCGCAAACGCTCAGCCCAATGCCGGACTTCCATCTCGCCGACGTCAACCCGAACTCGCCGACCAGTGGGCAAAGCGTGTCGCCGCGCGATCAGTCGGGCCACGTCTCGGCGTGGTACTTGACGCATTCGACGTGAGGGTACTGCCGAACCCAGTATGGGTTCCTCAACAAGTTGCAGAGCGAACTAAAACTCTCGCACCCGCAGCTCAACATCACGATCGCGGCGATCAACGAGGTTGGACAGGAGTCGGGTAACGCGACCGCGTCTGCCGGTAACACATTGCCGCTGCTGCAAGATGTGAATAACGACGGTCAGGCCGGTTCCGATACGTGGGTCGCGTGGAACGGCGTGTGGCGCGACGTCGTCATTCTCGATTCGACGAACCGCCGTTTTGCAACTTTCAACCTTACGCAGCAAGACCTCCGGAAGGAAGACAATTACGAAGCGCTTAAGCAAATGCTGATCGCGGCGGCAAGCGCCTCGGTCGTGGAAGCGCCCACCGGCGTCGATTTGCTCCCGGCGTCGGACACGGGCTTCAGCAACTCCGACAACATCACCCAGCGCAACAACAACCTGCCGGCCAACTCGCTGCAATTCCGCATCAGCGGTGTGCAATCGGGCGCGGTCGTCAAGCTGTACTACAATAGCGCGCTCGTCGGCCAAGGCACCGCGACGGGCACGACCATCGACATTACGACGAACGGCTCGACGACGTTGGCCGACGGCGCGGCGAGCTTCACCGCCACGCAGGAAGTCGGCGGCGACGTGAGCCCCGCCTCGGCGGCGCTGACCGCGACGATCGACACGCAGGCCCCACCGACGATTTCTCCCACGTTTCCCGCGTCGGCCACAGCCGGCGCCGCGCTCACCTACAACGCTCAGAACGCGGAAGAAGGCACGACCGGCTTCCGGTATTCGCTCGCGGGCGCTCCGGCCGGCATGACGATCAACGAAACGACCGGCGCCGTCTCGTGGACGCCCACCAGCGGCCAGGCCGGCGCGCACAACTTCAATATCCAGGCGACCGACGCCGCCGGCAACGTGCGGACGCTCTCCGCCACCGACGCCGTGACCGGCATCGCGCCCACGGCGGTCGATCTCGTCGCCGCGTCGGACGCCGGGTTCAGCAATACCGACAATCTAACCAACGTCACGATGCCGGAGTTTCTCGTCTCCGGCGTGACGGCCGGCGCGCTGGTCAAGCTCTACAACGGCACGACCGTCATCGGCCAGGCGACCGCGACGGGCAACACCGTGTCGGTCACCGCGACCACGGCGCTCGCGCATGGCACGCACAGCATCTCCGCGTCGCAGACGATCAACGGCGCCGAAAGCGCGAAGTCGCCGGCCCTGTCCATCACGATCGACACGGCCGCGCCCGCGTTCTTCGTGTCGAGTCCCTCGGGCCAGGCGAACGTCGGCGTGCTCTACACGTTCGATATGCAAAACGGCGAAGAGGGCACGACCGGGTTCCGATACTCGCTCATCGGCCCCCCGACGGGCATGACGATCAACGACACGACCGGCGTAATCACCTGGACGCCGACCGCCGCGCAAGCCGGAGCGCATCAGTATCAAGTTCGAGCCACCGACGCCGCCGGCAATACGCGAACGGTCAACGCGCCGATCACGGTGCTCTCCGGCGCGCCCACTGGCGTCGACTTGGTCGCCGCTTCCGACTCCGGTTTCAGCAACTCCGACAACATCACGAACGTCACGCAGCCGCAATTCGTCATTTCCGGACTGACCGCCGGCGCGACGGTGCGGGTGTACGACGGCACGACGCTCCTGGGCACGGTCGCCGCGACGGGAGCGACGGCCAACTTTACGCCGAGCACGCCGCTCGCCGAGGGAGTACACAACATCTCCGCGTCGCAGGTCGTAAGCGGAACCGAAAGCGACAAGACGATCGCGATGGCCGTCACGATCGACGCGACGCCGCCGGCCGCGATCACGCCCACGCCGCCAGCGACCGCGATGGTCGGCGCCGCGTTCACGTATAACGCACAGAATGCCGAAGAAGGCCAGACCGGATTTCGGTATTCGCTCGCGGGCGCTCCCAACGGAGCGACGATCGACGAGCAAACCGGCGTCGTCTCCTGGACGCCGACGGCGGCACAGGCAGGCGCCCGATCGTTCGACATCCGCGCGACCGACGCGGCCGGCAACGTCCGCACGTTGAACGTCGCGCTTACGGTGCTCGGCGCGCTGCCCGGCGTGGCCGATACGTTCGCCGCGACCGAAGACACATCGCTCGACGTCAATGCCACGACCGGCGTGCTCGCCAACGACGGCGACGCCCAATCGGGCACGCTCACCGCGACGCTCGTTACGAACGTCGCCCACGGCACGCTGACGCTCAACGCCAACGGCTCGTTCAGCTACACGCCGGCGTCGAACTACTTCGGCCCGGACAACTTCACGTATCGCGCCAGCGACGGCGTACGGACGACGGCGGCCGTTACCGTGACGATCAACGTCGCGGCGGTAAACGACGCGCCGAACGCCGCGTCGGATAGCTTCGCGACCGCGGCCGGCGTGGCGCTGACCGTCAATGCGGCCAACGGCATCTTAAAGAACGACACTGACGTCGACGACACGGCGCTGACCGCGCAGCTCGTCGAAGGCCCGGCCCACGGCACGTTGACGCTCAACGCCGACGGCTCGTTCACGTACACGTCCGCGGCCGGTTTCAGCGGAAACGATACGTTCACCTATCGCGCGAACGACGGCGAGGCAAGCTCGAACTCGGCGACGGTGACGATCGCCGTGAACGCCGCGCCGGTCGCCGCGGAGGATGCCTACTCGGTCGACGAGGACCAGACGCTCACGGTCAGCGCGGCGACGGGCGTCCTGGCCAACGACGACGATCCCGAGAACGACCCGCTCACGGCGGAAGTCGTGACCCTGCCCGCCCACGGCACGCTGACGCTCAACGCCAACGGCTCGTTCACGTATACTCCGGAGGAAAACTACTTCGGCGGCGATTCGTTCACGTATCGCGCGAAAGCCGGCGGCCAGAACTCCGCGCCGGTCGCGGTTTCGCTCACGGTCAATTCGGTCAACGACGCCCCCACGGCGTCCGCCAATCAGTACAGCGTCAACGTCGGCGCAGTGCTCACGGTCGACGCGGCTGGCGGCGTGCTCGCCAACGACACGGACGTCGAAAACTCGCCGCTCTCGGCGGTCATCGCGTCGCAGCCCGCGCACGGCGCGCTCACGCTCAATGCCGACGGATCGTTCACGTACACGCCGGCGACCGGCTTTTCGGGCACGGATACGTTCACGTATCGGGCCGAAGACGGCGACGATTTGTCGGCGCCGGCGACGGTGACGATTTCGGTCAACGGTCCGCCGACGGCCGCGAACGACACGTACTCGGCCACCGAAGACGTCGCGCTCGTCGTGATGGCTTCGACCGGCGTGCTGGCGAACGATGCGGACGCCGAGGGCGATCCGATGACGGCGGTGCTCGTCGACGGCCCGGCCAACGGCACGTTGACGCTCAATCCGAACGGCTCGTTCACGTATACGCCCGCCGCCGACTTCAGCGGGACCGACACGTTCACCTATCGGGCCAGCGACGGGAACGCTTCGTCGTCTCTCGCCACGGTGACGATCAACGTGGCCGGCGCAAACGACGCGCCGGTCGCAATGCCCGACGCCTACGAAGTCGACGAAGACGCGACGCTCGCCGTCGATCCTTCGGAGGGCTTGCTGGCGAACGATTACGATATGGAGAATTCATCGCTGTCGGCGGTGCTGATATCCGGCCCGACCCACGGCACGCTGGCCCTCAACGCCGACGGCTCGTTTACCTACACGCCGTCGAGCAACTATTTCGGTTCCGATTCGTTCACCTATCGCGCGTTGGACGGCCAGCTTTCGTCGGCCGCGACGACCGTGTCGATTACGGTCCGGCCGATCGCCGATCCACCGGTGATCTCGCCGATCGCCGGTCGCACGATCTTCAGCGGCGGGACGATCGTCGTCGACGTGAACGCCACGGACATCGACGGCACGAACGCGACGATGGCCTACGTCCTCGTCACCGGCCCGGAGGGCGCGACGATCGATCCGGCGACCGGCATCGTCAACTGGACCGCGCCGAGCGACTTCACCGGCCGGCAGGCGTTCTCCGTCCGCGCGACGAAGAGCACGAGCGACGCGCTATCGTCGACGATCGACTTCGCGGTCGACGTTTCGCCCTTGGGCGGATTGATTGCCGACGCGATCTCGACGCCGCGGCGCGTGCTGGCGCTGCCGCCGGCCACCCGACCGCTCCGCGGAATGACGCCGGAGCGGCCGCGGAACGGCGGCGGCCTGCCCAAGGGCGGCAACGGCACGCTGACGATTCCGCAGACGTCGCTGTCGCGGTTGCAGAGCGGCGGCCGGGCGATTTCCCGAGGCGGCTCGCAGGGCAGCCCATCCAATCAGAGCATCGAGTCCAAAGGCGTTACGCCGGCCGGCGGCACGGAAGAGAACAAGCCCAGCGGCGGTGCGGCGCCCGCGGAAGGCAGCGGCGATACGTCTGCGCGGAAGCCCAGCGACAACGACACCGGCGCAGCGCGCGATGCGGCGCCCGCGGCCGATGAAACACTGGCTGCGCTCGACGTTTCCACGGGCGATCGGGTCGTGCAGCGATTCGTTCACGAAATGGCGCGGCACGCACCCCGCGAATCGCGCTCGAGCGAAGACTTCGTGGCGACGCGCCGCGGACGCATGGCCGAGCGGCTTTCGGCCGACGAACTTGCGAGCCTGGCCCGCGTCGTGGCGGAGCGCGCGGCCGTCGCACAAGCGGTTCGTGGGACGGGCGTTGGCAAGTCCCAAGCTTCGCCGATCGCGGAATCCGTTGCGCCCGTCACAACGGCGGACGGCGCCGCGGCAGCCGAAGCACCGCAGCCGAGCGAGCTGCGCAAGGCGTTCGCGGCTGCCGCAGCCATGTCGTCGGCCAGCGCGTTCGCCCCGATGCTCGTTACGATGGTGCGCTCGCGCAAACGCTCGCCGCGCGCGAAGTGACCGTTATTGAATGCCGTAGAACTGCTTGTAGTGGGCGCTGTTCGTAATGCCCTGACGCGGCGGGCGAATCACCGGCGCGTTCCCCGCGGTCGGCACGGCGGTCGACAAGCCGCCGCCGCCCGGCGTGAACGGCTGAAGTTGCCGTTGCAACTGCTGCTCGGCGACCGCCGCACGGCGATTCTGTTCCGGTTGGACGAACGTGTAATAGTTCGACGCCGCGCCGCCGTCGGTCGGGCGGAACAGGTTCAAGTAGGGACTCACGCTCGGCCGGTGATAAAACTGCGTGTCGACGATCGCCCGCGTCAGGTTGTCGTAGGTATACGGCTTGCTGTACGTCGGGCGACCGTAACGCTCGTCGTAGACCTGCGCGGGCGTCTGTTGCGCAGCGCCCTCGTCGCCGGCCGCGAGCACGGCAAGCAGGGCATACGCGACGATGCGAAGCGGACGTGAGGGCATGAGCGTGTCGAAACGTTGACGTCCGTCGTTACGGATTGCCGCGCGGCGCGTCGAGCGGCTTTTCTTCACCGGGGCGCGGTTGCGATTCCTTGGGGCGTTCCGTCTCGCGCGGGCGCGCGCCCGGGTTCTCGCCCTCGAACCGCCGCATGATCTCCCGCCAATTGGTGAGCGCGATGCCCGCGTCGGCGAGTTGCTTCTTGACATCCGCGTCGCCGAGGAGTTGCGCGTCCCAGGCTTGCTGCTGGGCGTCGGCCGAAAGCCGCCGCAAAGCCGGCGAGTCGACGGCCGGGCGCGAAACGAACTGCGTGATCCCGGGCGGGAGTTCGGCGAGTTGCTTCAGGAACAGATCCCGCTTTGCCTCGTAGCTGTCGGCCCGGGGAACGAGCCGGATGTCGTCGATCTTCGGCAGCGGGTAGTTGGCGACCAGGTGCAGCATCTCGTCGTCGACGGGCAGGCCCTGATCCTGAAACTCCCGCAGCCGCTCGGGCGTAAGCTCGATCACGACCGCTGGAATCCAATGCCGCCGCGCCGCTTCGAGATAAATCGCCGCCAGATCCGCCCGCGCGAACACCACGCCTTGGTGACACGTGAAGTGGCTCGGCCGGAGGCCGCTAGCCCGGGCTTTCGCGAGCTGCGCGTCGATCTCGCGGCCGACTTCCTGCGGCGTCGTGTTGAACGCAAACTCCGCGGCGCCGCGGCGCAGGTAGCCGTCGGTGTCGATCAAGCCGGGCACGTCGCCGCGCGGCGACACGCTCGTCCAGCGGTACCGCGCGAGATCGGAAATGAGCGTAATCGTCAGGCCGACGTCCGCATCGGCGGGAAGCTTCGCGCCGGCGACGAAATCTTCGAACCAAGGGCACGCGGCCATGACCGCGGCGCTCGACGCCGAGCCGTCCGCGAGCGCCTTCTCGACCGCGGCGTTCGTTTCGTAGCACAGCCCCGCGCCGGAGGCGTGGAGGATCACAACCCGCTTCCCGGCCCCGTAGCCGAGGCGTTCGGCCCACGTCTGAGCGGCCGCAGGTGCGCTGACCGTCAGTGCAATAAAGACAGGCAATAGCGTGCGGACAACGTAGTTCATGACGGTGTTCCCAACGGCGTTCGATCCAAGCATGGCGGAGAACTCTGGCAAGCAAGGTGCGGCGGTCCGCGAGCGGAGATCGCTTGGGAAACATACGTCGACGCAGCGCTGCGGCAAACGGCTCTTCGAGCAGGTGCGCGAATCGTCGCGATTGTGCCGAATGCTCCGCAGAGTCAGGCAGATCGCTTGTGGAAGGACATTCACGCGCGCCGCTCAGCCGTCCGCCAACGAGCCGAGTACGGGCACGATCGCATCGCGCGGAAACAGGCAGAAAGCGTACTCTCGCGATTCGAGAAGCTGCTCGGCGCGGACCCGTTCTTTAAGGCGCGCTTCTTCGGCGTCTAGCGCGCGAAGATCGTCGGCGGTCCAGGGCGAAAGGGCGGCGTTGGCGGCGGCAACGGCGCTGTGTAGGCGACGGGCCATGTCGCGGTTCCAAGGTCGACCATTGGCGGCGCGGAATTCTTGAATGCAGGCTTGCTTTTGCGCCACGACCGCGCGCCACGCCGGATCGTCGCGGGCGATTGCCGCTTCCGCGCGATACGCGAGGTCGCGGCGGCGGCGAGCGAGCGTCTCCAGGGCAGCCGCGGCGCCGCTCGCGTGCGCGATCGGCAATCGCAGCGTGGCCGTCGCCGTGAGATACGCCGGCGGCTCGATGCCGAACAGGCCGGCGATGATCTGATCGGTGACCTCGTCGTACTTCGCCCCGCCAATGCCGTGGACGAACAAATGGCCGAGCGCGAGACGGGCGAACCACGTGTTGGTTAGCGCGCGCGGGCGAAGGCGAACGCCTTGCGCCGCGAGATGCGATATCTGTTCCGCGACGTGGTGCGGGGCGTCGAGACGGGCGGCGATCTCGCGGCGAAAGCCTTCGCGATCCGTCAGCACGATCCGGTCGGGCTTCCCGGCAACGAACAGCCGGCGGCGACGCGGGTCGTCCCGAGACCAGATCCACAGCGGCGCCTCGCAGAATTCGCCATCGAACGCCAGGTCGGGGACGGGATGCGCGGCGCTGCGAATGCGGTTCGCAGCGCGATACGCTTGCACGGCCACGTTGTAGACGCCGCGGACGCGCGGGGCTTCGACGAGTAGCCACGCGACGAACCACGCAAACGCCTCGCCGCGGCAGACGCTGCTCAGCGGCACTTCGAGGGTCGAAAGCCCGAGATCGCCTTCGTAGGCGTGGCGGGCTTGCGCGAGCGCCGTGCCGAGAGCGGCTCCGCGCTCCGCGGCCGCGACGGCGTGCGGCCATAGGTCGCGCACGAGCGGCTCGGCCACGAGTGAATGCACGGCGCTGACGACGCGATCCGCAAACGAACGAAAGCGCGCGCCGTCGACGATCACCCGCTCTTCCCACGGCACGGCAATGCCCGGCGCGTCGAACGCGACGAGTTCCGCACGCGGTTTGTCGACGTCCCCAGCGGGCACGCGAATCGAAGCCGACCGGCACACGTCGTTGTCGATCACCAGGTTGACCGCCACCGCGCCGTGCCGCCGGGCGAGGCGATCGAGCACGAAGTTCTTGAACCACACGCCGGGATGAAACAGTTCCGGTTGATGCCCGGCAAGGATCACGCGCGGCGGCGACGCGCTGGGAATCGCCGACACGTCGCGATACTGCCGGCTGTAGCGAATGGCGTCGGCGAGCAACTGGGCTCGCGCGATTCGCGCCACATCGGCGAGCGAGCGGCCGAAGAGGTCGACGCGATCGAGCGGCAGCGCGGCGTTCGCGTCGAGCAACCGCGCAACCGAGTCGAGCGGCGGCTCGACGAGCGCTGTGCCGCTGACACGTGGGGCCTTCAACGCGCGCACGGCACGCGGCTCAGTCATGGCAGCGGGACGGCGCCTCGGAGGTCGATGCGGAACAGAGCACGGACGCGGCATTGGGAGGCGGCACGCAAGCAGGCCGCGACGTTCGCGCCCCGGACAGTGGCGAGGTCAAATTCGCGGCAACCATTGCCCGGTCGAGCACTTCGCGGTAATACGCCAGGCGCCGCTCGGCATCGTCGAGCGCGCCGCCGAACGAACGCCGCTCGTCGAGATAAATGAGCGGCACGGGCAACTCGACGATCCGCAGCTTTGCCGCGGCCGCTTGCACCCAAAGTTCCAGCGGCATCGCATAGCCGTCTTCGGTAAGCGCAAGCCGCGCGAGCGCCGCCACGCGATACGCCTTGAAGCCGCAAAAGGCGTCGGTCAGCTCCAGATGCAGGCGGCGGTTGATCTCTTCCGTCAGCATCGCGTTGATGCGGCGGCGCTGTTCGGGCGGGGCCGAGTCGGAGTCGAACTTGCGGAGATAGCGGCTGCCCGAAACGATGTCGACGCCGCGGCAAGCAGCCACGAACTGCGGAATGCGGCACGGTTCGTGCTGGCCGTCGCAGTCGATCGTGACGATCGTCTCGAAGCCCTCTCGGGCAGCGTAGTCGAACGCCGTCCGCAGCGCCGCGCCGTACCCGCGGTTCTTCGCATGGCGGACGACGCGCACGTCGCTCCGCGCCGCGAGCAGGTTCGGCGTGTCGTCGGACGATCCGTCGTCCACGACCAGTATGTTCTCGCCGTAGCGGCGAACCTGGTCGAGCACGCCGTTTATGTGGCGGGCTTCGTTGTACACCGGCAGCGCCGTGAGGAAAGTTTGCGACATGGGGCACGTCGAAAGGGTCGGGTTGGCGACGCCGAAGCCGGCGAAAACAACGCCTTATAGTGTACGCAGGCAAGTCGCGCCGGGCGAGTGGCGGCCGCTCGGGCAATGCGGCAAGTTGCAACGCGGCAACGCCTTGCGCAAGCCGTAACGACGGCGGACAGCTTTCCGCGGCCTAGTCGCGGCGGGCGATCGTGCAGGAGAGGCCAAAGCCCCTAACGAGCAGCTTGGCCAGGCGGAACGGCAGAACCTCGACCGCCGGCTCGAACCACCGCTTGACGCTGGAGAACCCATTGCCGCAGCGATAAATGTGGCGGCGCGTGACGAATAGCGGCGTGGCCACCCGGCGAAACCCGGCCCCTCGCAACAGAGCCGTGACCTCGCGGAGCGTGTATTCCTTGAGGTGCACGCCGCGCGCTTCGGTCCGCGGCGGGCAAAAGTCGCCCGTCACGTCGTTGGGGCGAATATGCCAGTTGGGCGTGATCGTCACGAGCACTCCGCCGGGAGCGAGCAGATCGTGAATGCGGGCGAGATAGTCGGCGATTTCGTCCGGCGGAATGTGCTCGAAGACGTCGTTCCAGTAGCACAGCGAATAGCCGCCGCGTTGCAGCTTGCCGGTTTGCGTTGCGCCGCGCGATGCGCTGCTGGCGCCAGACCAATCGAGCGCCATGAAGTTGCCCAGCAGCAAGCTTTCGCGCGCTTCGGGCAGCGCCGCGCAAGCTTGAGCGTGCATCGCGGCGGAAACTTCGATTCCCCCGACGGCGAATCCGTGACGTCGGATGCGCTCTAGAAGCAAGCCAGAGCCGTAACCGACTTCGAACAGCCGCGGGTTCATGCCGGCGCGTCGTTGGCCACGCAAGACGCTTACCACAAGCTGCTCGTAACGCCGATCGAGGCCCATCACGACCGGCCCGGAGATGCCGTTGGCGGCGGCGTAGATCGCGGTGACCGTATCGTAGCCCTGGGCAAACGCGGCGGCACGCTCGGCGCTCCGCTTGGGATGGGCGACGAACTTGCGGGCGAAGGCTTGCTCCTGGTCGAACTGCAGACCGAGCAGCTCGGCGGGCGAAAGCGCGGTGAGATCGACTTGCGTGCCATCGGCAAGCGTGACGGTGCGCGCCGGCGCGTCGCGGGCGATTACATCTGGCGGCGATTGGAGTGTGGCAGAGGGCATGGAACGTGCCTTCGCGGTGATGGGAATGGGGCCGCAAAAGCGTATGTTGCATCGGTCGAGGGTCAAACTTGGTTGGGTGACTTGGCGGGGTTACGGCCGCATCAGAACGACGGCCGCATTGCCCCCGGTGTATTCACCGGCGGCTAAATGGGTCACCGGGGGCTTATCCGCGTGCTACCATGTTGATGAAACGCAACGTGCGCTCCTCCGGCCTCTCGCCTAAAGCCTGCCGCCTAACATGACCGCTACGACCCGACTTCATGGCATTTTCACGCCCAACATCGTGCCGCTCGACGATCGGGGGCGGATCAACGAGCCGGAACTGCGGCGGTACACGAGTTGGCTCATCGACCGCGGCGTGCACGGCTTGTATCCCAACGGCTCGACCGGCGAATTCACGCGGTTCACCGTCGAAGAGCGGCGGCGGATCATCGAGATCATGGTCGACGAGACGCGCGGCCGCGTGCCGATTCTCGCCGGAGCGGCCGAAGCGAACGTCAACGAAACGCTTGATGCCTGCGAGCATTATCATCGCCTCGGCGTGCGGGCGGTGGCGATCGTGTCGCCGTTCTACTACAAGCTCAGCCCGGAGAGCGTGTACGCCTATTTCAAGGCGATCGGCGATAACAGCCCGGTCGATGTGACGCTGTACAACATTCCGATGTTCGCGTCGCCGATCGACGTGCCGACGATGACGCGATTGGCGCTTGAATGCCCGCGGATCGCGGCGATCAAGGATTCGTCGGGCGACATTCCGCACATGATGCGAATGATCGCGGCGGTGCGGCCGCATCGGCCGGATTTCGCGTTTCTGACGGGTTGGGACGCGGCGGTAATGCCGATGCTGCTCATCGGCTGCGACGGAGGCACGAACGCGACGAGCGGCATCGTGCCCGAGTTGACGCGGAAGTTATACGATCTGACCGTCGGCGGACGGCTCGACGAAGCGCGGACGCTGCAATACAAGATTCTGCGGCTGTTCGACGCGGCGCTCTACTCGGCCGATTTCCCCGAAGGTTTTCGGCAAGCGCTCGGCCTGCGCGGGTTTCGCGTCGGCGCGGGGCGGCAACCGATGTCGGATAAGCAGCAAGTTCAGCTCGGCGCGCTGCGCGATACGCTGGCGTGCTTGCTGGCGGAAGAAGGCTTTGCCGACGAGCCGGTCGGCGGGTGTGACGCTGACCCAAGCACCGGCACGGTGCACGGGAACGTCGATGCGATCGTCCAAGGCGTCCTCGCCGAGCTTAAGCGCCGCGGGATGGCGTAGGGCGAAGAGAATGCAAAAGGCAAAATGAAGAATGAGAAATGGACCTGCCGGGAACAAGGACGTTGCCTGAACCGCCAAGGCGCAAAGCGGCAAAGAATGCCAGCATAGGGCTTTGACGCGCCCCGATTCGTCTCGTTGCGCCTTTGCTTCTTTGCGGTGAAAGGGCAACGCGCAGGCTCGTCAGCCGGCTGCGCGGCGTTCCGCGGGCGGGATGATCGCCGGGTGGGCTAGCGTTCGGACGGCGGCTTCGCGGGCGTTTTGGCGGGCGATCTGGTCGTTGATCGTTTCGCAGACGGCGAGTGCGGCGAGGCCCTGCTCGCCGGTGACTCGCGGGTCGCGGCCCTCGCGGATGCTGGCCGCGAAATCGAGGAGTTCTTCGGCGATGGCGTTGCCGTCGACGGTCGGCAAACGCCGCATCGGCAGGACGTCGGCGAAGAGCCGCTCTTTGAACAGGTTCTTGGCTTCCGGCGGCAGCGCGGCGGCGTCAAAGCCCGGCTCGGATAGCCGCGGCGAGACGTTGACGAGCGTCGACGTCCGCTTGTTGAAGTCGATGCTCGCGAAACCGGCGGTCGAAAAGACGCGCATCCAGCGTTCGGCTTCGTAGCTGACGCGCGACGCACTGAGGTTCGCGACCGTGCCGTCGGCGAATTGGAGCCGGGCGTTGGCCAGGTCTTCGTGCGGACCGATCACCGCATGGCCGATCGCGTCGATCCGTTCGACGGGCGAAGAGACCAGCGACAGAACGAGGTCGACGTCGTGAACCATCAGGTCGAGCACGACGCTCACGTCGGTCGAGCGGAACGTGTAGGGTCCGCAGCGGAGCGATTCGATGAACCGCGGGCGGCCGATTTCGCCGGCGAGCGGTTTCCAGGCCGGATTGAACCGTTCGACGTGGCCTACCTGCAACACGACGCCGCGGCGGCGCGCGGTGGCGACGAGTTCCTCGCCTTCGAGCGTCGTGGACGCGATCGGCTTCTCGACGAGAACGTGAATGCCGCGTTCGATGCAGTCGAGGGCGACGTCGCGATGCGTGGCGGTCGGCGTGGCGATTACTGCGGCGTCGATGCGGTCGAAAAGTTCGCGATAGTCGGCGACCGGCTCGGTGCGGGCGGCCGCGGCGGCTTCTTCCCGCGAGCGGAGAACCGGATCGGCCACCGCGACGAGCTGTACACCGGGCGTATCGGCCAACAGCCGAGCGTGAATGCGGCCCAAGTGGCCGCCGCCGATGACGGCGATGCGTAGCGGTTTCACGCGGCCCGCCTCCGTTCGCGGCCTCGTCCGTGCCGGCCTTCCTGCTGGCACTGGATGAAGCTCAGCAATTCGTTCACGGCCGGCACGAGTTGGTCGTTGCCGCGAAGCATTTCGCGGGCCCGGTCGAGGCCAACCTTGTTGCGGTAGATCAGACGAAACGCCTCGTTGAGGCAGTGGATCGACTCGGCGGTGAGGTTGTTCCGCTTGAGACCGACGATGTTGATGCATCGCGGGCGGGCCGGGTGGCCTTCGACGAGCATATACGGCGGCACGTCGTGGATCACGCGGGCGAGTCCGCCGATGAAGCTGAAGCGGCCGATCGTGGTGTAGTGATGCACGGCGACGCCGCCGCTTAGGGCCGCGTAGTCCTGAATCTGCGTGTGCCCGCCGAGCAGCGTGGCGTTGGCGATGACGATGTGGCTGCCCAAACGGCAATCGTGGGCGACGTGCGCGCCGGCCATCAGGAAGTTGTGGTCGCCTACGGACGTGATGCCGTCCTCTTTTTCGGTAGCACGATTGATCGTCACGCACTCGCGGAAGACGTTGCGATCGCCGATAACGACTTCCGTGTCGCCGCCGCGATAGCTGATATCTTGCGGCGCGGCGCCGATCACGACGCCGGGAAAGATGTGGTTGTACTCGCCAATGGTGGTGCGGCCGGTGATCGTGACGTTGTTCTCGAGTTTCGTCCCGCGGCCGATGCGCGCCTGGGGACCGATGACGCAGAACGGGCCGATCTCGACGTCGTCGTCGATTTCGGCGCGCGGGTCAATCGACACATGTTCGGCAATGTGAGTCGCCATTCCCCCGCAGCTCCTTCTTGGGGCAATTACGTGCCGGCGTATTTTCTGCGTAGGGTGGGCTGTGCCCACCGTCGTTTCCATTTCAACCCACGTTTGCGAGCGAGGCGGTGTTCTGCGTCGATCGCATCGCGACGGCGGCGTGCATAGCGGTTCTAGGTGGCTTTTGCCTGGCGAGTCCGGTGGGCGCAGCCCACCCTACGGTTTCGTCAGGCGCAGCGCAGCCAGGGTTGCAGCTTCTCTCCTTCGGCCAACAGCACGCGGACCAGCTCGGCGTTGAGCCGGTGACCGCTGCAATGGGCCGCGACTTGCCCGACGATGTCGCAACCGGCCAGCGCCAGGTCGCCGACCAGGTCGAGCATCTTGTGCCGCACGCACTCGTCGTCGAACCGCAACTCGTTGTCCACCGGTCCGTCGGCGTCGAATACCAGCGCTTCCTTGGTCGTGGCGCGGGACGCGAGCTTCTGCGACCGCAGCCATTCCGCTTCCTGCCGCGTGAGGAACGTGCGGCAGGAAGCCAGTTGTTTGCGAAACGAGTTCGGCGTGATTGCGAGCTTGTACGTTTGCCGGCCGATCGAAGGGCAATGCGGATACTCGATTCGGAATTGCAGGGCAAGGCCGGGCTGCTCCGGCGGATTGGCAAGAATCCAGCTTTCTTCGTTGCCCAGGCGGACCGTCTCGCGGACGACGAGCGTGGCGCGGATGGCTTGTTGGCGAACGATGCCGGCCGCTTCCAGCGCTTCGACGAACGCCAGGCTCGAACCGTCGCAGCCGGGCATTTCGGACTCGTTCACCCAGACTTCGCAGTTGTCGATTTGCAACCCGGCAAGCGAAGCGAGAATGTGCTCGACCATTTCGACCCGGCCCGCGCCGTGGACCAGCGCGGTGCGGCGCGGCGTTTCGATGCGCCGCTCGACCGCCGCCGGAATGCGAACCGCCGGGTTCAGATCGCCGCGAACGAAGACCACGCCCGTGTTCGGCTGCGCCGGGCGAAACTCGACCCGCACGTCGCGGCTGCTCCAAAAGCCGAAGCCTTCGACGACCGCGGCACGCGCGATCGTGTGTTGAAAGCGAGGTTGGGGCTGGACGAGCGGGGTAGACGCAGCAGTGCGCGGGCGGGATTTCATCGATGCAGATCGCGGGTCAAGCGGGGCGGGAGATCGCGGAGCGGCAAGCAGTAGCGCGGATTTGCCGTAGGGTGGGTCGAACGAAGTGAGGCCCACCGGTTCGTGCATCAAGTCGCGGGGGCCTCACTTAGTTCGACCCACCCTACAAGCTTATTTGCGCGGCACGCCGGTCGTCGGACGGCCCGAGACCGCCGGCGCGCCGTTGCCGGCCGGGGCCGCGCCCTTGTTCAGATAGAACAGAATCTTGTCGGTGATGTCGATGTTGGCGTGATGGACGACCGGGTTTCCCATCGCCTTCATGATCGACATGCGGTTGTTCGGATCGACCTTGTCGCTGGAGTATTGCAACACGAGGCTCACGCCCGTCTGGCGACAGAACTCGGCGACTTCGTCCTGGATTTCCTTGTACGTGAAGTAGTAGACCTTGGCTTCCTTTTCGAGCAGTTCCTGCTGCTTGATGCGGGTGCGGGCGGCGAGGTCGGTCTTGCGGCGAAGGATTTGCTCTTCGAGCGCTTTGCGCTCGCTCGAACCGGCGGCGAGGTTCGGCAAGTCCTTTTCCATGTCGATGATGGATTGCTTTTCCTTGTTCGTTTCCGCTTCCATCGACTTGGCCAGCTCCTTGAGCTGTTCGATTTCGGCGTTGTAGCGGGCGTGTTGCTTGAAGGCGCGTTCGATGTCGATGACGCGGACGCCCGGGTCGATCGGCTTGACGCCGGTCTGAGCAAGGGCGGGGCCGGCAAACGCGCACAGGGCCGACAGACAGGCCACGGCGGTGGCCGACACGAGAGAAATCTTCACGGTATGCACTCCTTGCTTACGGCAGGTCGTCCATGACACACGCACGGCCGTTGGTCGGCCGCCCGCGCCGCAACCGGGACTCGCAGACAAGCGCGATGGTCCAAGTCGAGGCGGTATTGTGCCCACTTGAATCGGTCGCGTAAAGGCCAGAATTTAGGGGAAGTTTGAGGATTGAGGATCGAGGATTGAGGATCGAGGGCGGTAGCGTTGCTGTCATTCTTGCCTATCGAGCTTTTGCCGCAGCGCTTTCTGCAGGCCGCGCAACAGGCGGCTAACCTCTTCGATCTGCTTGGCGATTGTCGTCGCCGCGCTTGTATCGCCGTAGCCGATGCGCGTGGCAAGCAGGAACTCGGTCTCAAGTTCGGACAAGGAACCACGCGCAACCGACAGAAATCGCAGATACTCTTTCGTTGAGCCTCGCCCGTGCCCCTCGGCGATGTTCGCTGGGACGGAAACGGCGGAACGCTGAAGTTGGCTCGTCAGTCCGTAAAGCTCATGTTTCGGCAACGAACTTGCCCATCGATAGGTGGCCTCGGCGAGAGCCATCGCTTTTTGCCAAACGATCAATTCCTTGTAACTGTTCATCAAGTCCTCGCACAACCAACCAAGTCGACGATTCGACTTCCCTCAATCCTCGATCCTCAATCCTCGATCCTTGCCAGTCCTGCTGCTAGCGATGCTTGGATGTGCTCCACCGACTCGATGCCGATCGACAGGCGGATCGTGCCGCCGAAGATGCCGAGGGCGACGCGGTCGGATTCGGTGAGACCGCGGTGACTCGTCGACTGGGGATGACTGAGCGTCGTCGAGAGTTCGCCGAGCGACGGGCAGAACGGGACGTCCCTCGCCGACGCGATAAAGCTCTCGGCCGCCGCGCGACCGTGGCGGAGTGTAATTGTCACCATCGAGCCGAAGCGCTCGCCGAATTGCCGCCGGGCCAGCGCGTAGTCGGGATGCCCTATGAGACCCGCATAATGCACCGTTTCCACCTGCGGCTGTTTGGCGAGCCATCGGGCGATCGCGAGCGCGTTGTGGCAAGCCTTTTCGGCGCGTATCGCGTGCGTGCTCAAGCCGCGCAGCGCGAGCCAACAATCGAACGGACTGCTCGCCAGGCCCCAGGCGGACAAAACGCCCGGCACGCGCCGCCAAACGTCTCCTTTGCCGGTGAGTAGACCAAGAACGACGTCGCTGTGGCCGTTCATGCTCTTGGTGAGGCTTTCGAGCACGAAGTCGGCGCCGAACTCGTGTGGGCGGCACACGACCGGTCCGGCGAGCGTGTTGTCGACGAGCAGGGCTGCGCCGCGCTCGTGCGCCATGTCCGCGAGCGCGCCGAGATCGGACACGCGAAGAATCGGGTTCGTAATCGTTTCCACGACGATGAGTCGCGTGCGCTCGGTAAGCGCGGCGCGGACTGCGTTGAGGTTGCACGTGTCGACGCGCGTCGACATGATGCCGAGCCGACCCGATTCGCCTTCGAGAAGCGCGAGGCTCTTGCCATAAAGCTGCCGGCTGGCGACGACATGGTCGCCCGTTTGCAGGTGAGCAAGCACAGCGAGCGCCAGGGCAGCCATGCCCGAGGCGGCGATCGCGGCGTGGTCGGCGGCGTGCAACTCGCGGCATTTGGCGGCCAGCAGATCGGCATTGGGATGCCCGTCGCGGGCGTAGACGTAGCCATCGCCATCGCCGCCGAGAATCCGATCCGCCTGCGCGGGCGATTCGCAGCGATAGACCGACGCCAGATGAATCGGCGGCGAAAGCGGCGCGGTCGCAAGCGAGGGCGGCTCGCTAGGGCGCGGGCAAATGTCTTCGGGAGTTTCGTCCGAGGGCGTCGACATGGCAAGCGAGACGGTCGGTCGAGAGAGGCGGAAGTAGGCACGACGTGTCGCATCGTATCCTACAGCCTACAGCCTTCAGCCTACACCCTACAGCCTAGCGCCTACAGCCTAGCGCCTACAGCCTAGCGCCTACAGCCTAGCGCCTGCCGCCTCCGGCCTGCCTACTCGAAAGTTTCTTCGAGAAACAATAGCGACTGCTCGACGCTGGCGATGAGGGCGTCGGGGTCGATCGGCTTGGCGAGCACGTCGAACGCGCCGAGCGTCTCGCAATCGTGGCGGACTTGCGGCTCGGCGTCGGCGGCCGTGACGATGACCGGCACGTCGAGACCCAGCCGGTTCTTTTGCCGCAAGAAGCTCTGGCCGTCGACGCCGGGCAAGCGGAGGTCGACGAGGACGCAGTCGGGATGACACTCGGCGGCAAGTTCCAGACCCCGCTCGCCGTCGGCGGCTTCGATGACTTCATAACCGGCCGTCCGCAGCGTCTCGCCGATCACGCGGCGGCTGTAACGCGAGTCGTCGACGACCAGTATCTGCGTCATAGCGGGTCCAAGGGACTATCGGCGGGACTTCCTGCGAGGCGGTCGGCCGGATGCGCGTCAGACTTCAACGCATCCGAGCGCTCTGTAACGCAATTCTATGTCACGGCGGCGGGCTTTGCGGGCTGTATCGCGGCGGCATTGCAAAGATGGCCGAGCGGGGGCGGGCGCAATCTCGCTATAACCGGAACGATTCGCGCATGAAAAAAGAAGGACGCCCGAGGTTCGAGCGTCCTTCTTGATTTGTCGACGGAATCGGACTACTTGGCAGCTTCGTCCTTCTTCTCTTCGGGCTTCTTCTCGTCCTTCTTCTCTTCGGTCTTCTTCTCGTCCTTCTTGCCGCTATCGCCGCAACCGACGACCGGGGCGACCGCGAACGTGAACATGAGCAACAAGGCCAGGAACTTCTTCATCTGACTTACCCTTCCTGAGAAAGAAACATGGGGTCTCGACAGCCGACAGGCTGACGACGTAACAAATCACATACACATCGCCGCCGGCACGGGCCACGCCCCCGACGGCCTTGAACAGTTCGAGCTTTCGGCACTACTTAGGAGCGTCAGCCGGGGCGTCGGCCGGAGCATCGGCCGGCTTATCCGCTGGGGCGTCGGCCGGAGCATCAGCCGGCTTGTCCGCGGGGGCATCGGCCGGAGCATCCGCCGGCTTATCTGCGGGTGCGTCGGCCGGCTTATCGGCTGGCGCGTCCGCAGGCTTGTCGGCGGGAGCATCAGCGGGCTTGTCCGCCGGCTTATCGGCTGGCTTCGCGTCCTTTTTGGCGTCTTTCTTGGTGTCCTTCTTGTCGCCTTCCTTCTTCGTGTCGCTGCAGCCCGTCAGTC
The DNA here is from genome assembly GCA_003576845.1 of Planctomycetota bacterium. Lineage (GTDB taxonomy): Bacteria > Planctomycetota > Planctomycetia > Pirellulales > PLA5 > PLA5. Next base: position 26,429 of record QEVJ01000018.1, on the reverse strand, counting down.
CGACGGTCGCCAAGCCAAAGCTGGCCAGAACCAGCAAAGCTAACAACTTCCTCATGGTCTTGTCCTTTCTGTGTGTGGAAGAACCTTACGTGGTCGATTTGCCATCCGTGTGAATTACGTCGGGTGCCACTGCTGGCTTGTCCAGCAGTGAGAGTAGCCGATGGACGTCGTCTCGCGAATCGCACTGCTGGACAAGCCAGCAGTGGCATCCCCATTTTCCGTGTTCACGCAGCACTAGGGGCCCGAAAACGATCCGGGAATGTCGGCGTCTGGGAGGTTTGATCCCCAAGACTGGCCGTTTATTCCCGAAGTTCTCACCGGGAAGCCGCGAAATCCTCAAATCGCCGTGGTCTGGCGCGTTGCCGACGGGTCCAAAACCCCATACGATGCGGGGGCGCTCGGACAACATAGCCCGAAATGATAGCAGTGCTCCCCGGCATTGAATATCCCCGGCGGGGCGACAATTTTGGGGGAAACCGCGGGAATAATTGGTCGACGGCAGGTCTCTAACGGTTAGGGCGCAGGCGGAAGATGTCGGACCACGCGCAACAGCATCCGGATGCCGTCCCGCAGCCGCCCGCTGGCTCTGCCGAGCCGGCGGACTGTCGGGCCGAGCACGGCGGCGTTCGCGCGGCGATGGTCGCCCTCGTGGCCGAGCATCATGCGGCCGTGTACCGGTATGCCTTTCGGCTGGCCGGTACGGCGGCGGATGCCGAGGACGTGGCGCAGCAGACGTTCTTGATCGCGCAGGAAAAGCTCGATCAGGTTCGCGACGCCGAGCGCGTGGGGCATTGGCTGCTGGCCGTTGCCCGCAACGTGTTTTTGAAGATGCGCCGCCGCCGGACGCCGGCGCCCGTTGGCGGCCTGGAGATCGACGTAAACAGCGTGCCCGACCCGGCTTCGCTCGACGCGACCGGCGGGGACGACAACGAGGAGATCGACCCCCAGCGGTTGCAAACGGCGCTCGACGAGTTGCCGGACGAATTTCGCATTCCGGTGTTGATGTTTTATTTCGAAGAAGCGTCGTACCGCGATATCGCCGAACAACTCGACCTGCCGCCGGGCACGGTGATGAGCCGGCTCTCCCGAGCCAAAAGCCACCTCCGCCGGCGGTTGCTCGCCGTGGAACGCTCCGAGACGACGAGAATCGACAAACAGCAAAGCGCTCATAGCACTCCGTCGCACCGCAGTTCCACCGTTAAACCTTAAACCTTCGACCTTATTTGAGCCTTGAAACTTAAACCTTAAGCTTTCGCTAGATGTCCCCGCGCGACCTCCTCACCGCCCTCGACGCCCATCATCCCGGCGAGTCCCTTGCGGACGACCCGGCGCTCGTGGACGTTGCGCGGGCGCTGGAAAACGACGCAGCGGCGCGGCGGCTTCGCGAGCGGGTGGAACGCGCGGACCGGCGGATCGGAGCCGCAATGCAAGCCGTCGACGTTCCCGCGGGTTTGGCCGAGCGGTTGCTAGCGGGTCTGCCAGCGATGGAATGTGAAACCAAACCGGTAGCGAGCGATTCGGCCGCGGCCGATGCGTCAGCAGACGCGGTCCAGATTGCCCCGCGTTCGGGTTCAGGCCGTCGTTGGCGTCGACGGGCGTTTCTGGCCGGCGGCGTGGCGGCGATTGCCGGAGCGGTGATGCTGGCGATTCATTTCTGGCCCAAGCCGCTCGAGCCGTGGTCGGCGGACGAAGTGCTCGACGCGGCGATTGCGCTCTACACCCGCGACGTGCGGACCGCCGGGCGACCTTTGGCGGAGCGGCCCGCCGATCTGCCGCCGAGCGATGAACTCGTAAACCTGCCGCAGAACACGGTGTGGCGGCGGATCGAAGATGCGCTCGCCGGCAGCGATGCCGTCGCCTACGACATCGAGTTGTTTCCCGGGGGCTCGCGGGGAACGCTGTATGCCTTTTCGCCGCTCGCCGAGGTGACCGGGTTGCCGGATGCGCCGCCGCAGGTACCGGCGACCCCGACGACGCAAGGCGTTTGTGCCGCGGCGTGGAAACATCGGGGCGTGATTTATGTGCTGGTCGTCGAAGGCGGGCCGCGGGAGTACAAGCAGTTTCTGCGGAACCGGGATGCCACGTTAGCGGGTAACCCGAGTTTTGAGGATCGACGAATGAGGATCGAGGGGCGCGCGTTGCGAGGGTAGTCTCTTACGCTCTCGCTTGGCGATCGGCTATTCTGATCGCAGTTCTATTCGCGTTAGGCCGTTTTCGCGATGCCGAGCGCTTTGCCCCCGGTGTATTCACCGGGGGCTAAATGATCCCTCTTCCCTCGATCCTCGATCCTACCCATGCACATCGCTTATCTCGACTGTATCAGCGGCATTAGCGGCGACATGATGCTCGGGGCGCTCGTGGACGCCGGCGTCGATTTGGCCGCGATTCAGGCCGGCATCGACTCGCTCGGCTTGCCGAGTTGTCGCCTCGTGGCGAATGAAGTCAAGCGGCACGGCTTTCGGGCGACGCACATCACCGTCGAGCACGAACCGGAACACGCGCATCGGCATTTGCACCACATCACGGACAAGATCGACGCCAGCGCACTCACGGAGCGGCAGAAGGACCTTGCCAAACGGATCTTCACGCGGCTTGGCGAAGCGGAAGCGAAGGTTCACGGCACGACGATTCGCAAGGTGCACTTTCACGAGGTGGGGGCGGTCGATTCGATTGCCGACATCGTCGGTTCCGCCATCGGCTGGGACTTGCTCGGGGTCGACCGGATCGTGGCGTCGGCGATTCCGACCGGCGGCGGGACGATCGAAATTGCCCACGGCAAGGTGAGCGTGCCCGCCCCCGCCACCGCCGAACTGCTCACGGGCATTCCGCTGGCCGAGTCGAGCGTGCAAGCGGAACTGACCACGCCAACGGGCGCGGCCATCGTCGCCACGCTGGCCGAGTCGTTCGGCCCATTGCCGGCGATGAAGATCGAACGCGTCGGCCTCGGCGCGGGCACGCGCGAGTTGGCCGAACAGGCGAACGTGCTGCGCTTGATCGTGGGAGAAGTGGAGAGCGGGCAGGGGGCAGTGGACGGTGGGCAGACGGCGGATAGCGCCGTGCAGTGCGACACCGTGACGTTAATCGAGACGAACGTCGATGACATGACCGGCGAAGCAATCGGATATTGCTTGGAGCAGCTTTGGCAAGCCGGCGCTCTCGACGTGACGACAACGCCGATCGGCATGAAGAAGAATCGGCCCGGCGTGGCGCTGGCGGTAATGTGCCACCCATCCGACGCGGAAAGAATCGAAACGCTGCTGTTCCGCGAAACGACGACGCTCGGTGTGCGGCGAACGGACGTGCGGCGCCGCGTGCTCGCGCGCCGCAAGGTGCAGGTCTCATCGCCGTACGGCGAGATCGACGGCGTTGTGGCGGACTTGCCGGGCGGCGGCGAAAAATTCTCGCCGGAATACGAAAGCTGCCGCAAAGCCGCCGCCGAGCACGGCGTTTCGCTCGCGGAAGTATACAAATCACTGAAGCAATAGCGGGCATTTCGCGGTCCGCGGCCCACTACCCACCGTTCACTCTCTTCTGCCCACTGTCCGCTCTCCCCTTGCGGCCGCAAAGTTTGCCCGATTTACCCGGCTGTCAATCGGCATCTCCGGCACTTCGCGTAGGACCGGCAAAATCCAAAAAAAACTCCCCTTTGGAACAACCGGCAACCGAAATCTATCTGCAGGCACGCGCGAATCGCCCGCGCCGGGTGCGTGTAAACCCCGGCTGCTACCGGCGAATCGCGTTCGCAAGCACGATACCCACTCGGCGACGACCGGCTCGTTCTTGGCATTCCCGCAATTCTCGCTTTGCCGCGACCGCGCGTCGCGCCAAGGCGGCCAAGAGCCGGTAGGTTCGCTCGTTGGGCACAACGACGCGTTTTGTTTCACTTGAGGAGGAGGGAGACATGCGACGGTTCATTCTAGGACTGGCCCTCGCCGCCGTTGGCGCGTGGGGTCCGTCCGCATTGGCCGACGACGTTTCGACGGCCAATCAGATCGCTCAAAACCTGCGTAGTGGCGGCATGAAGCACTACAACGTGGGCGTGGGCAGCCGCGGCGGCGTCATCACGCTGAAGGGGAACGTGGCGAGCGAACAGCAACGCGCTTTGGCGCTCGCCATCGCTCAGAACACGGACGGCGTAAGCCAGGTCGTCGACCAGCTCGAAATCGGCGTGCCGCAACCCGCGGCGCCGGCGATTCAGCAAACGGCCGCTCAGGGCCAGCCCGCTATCGCGCCTGCACCGGCGCCGGCGGCGATGAATCCGGCAGCGGCCAAAGCGGCCGCTCGTTCGATGGCCATGCCGGTCGGCGTCGCTCCGGCGACGAGCATTGCGGCTCGGCAGGGCATGGCCTCGCCGGCCGCGTATCAGCAAGGCGGCGCCCCGATTCCGGCCTACGTTCCGGGCACGGGCGGCGGCGTTGCTCCGGCCAAGTTCGATCAGCCGCACCTGCCCCGCCATGCGTGGCCGGCTTATGCGGTTTACCCGAACTACGGCGCCGTGACCTATCCGAAGCAATACAGTCCGACGGCATGGCCCTACATCGGTCCGTTCTATCCCTATCCGCAAGTTCCGCTGGGGTGGCGTAAAGTCACGCTCGAATGGGACGACGGCTGGTGGATGCTGGACTTCAAAGCTCGCCGCCACTAAACGAAACGTCGTTGTGCCGCTTCGCCTTGGAAGCAACGAGCCTCGGCTCGCGACATGCCAGGCGAAGCACCTGCTAGCTAGCACCAAACCCCGCGCGGCACGATGTCGCGCGGGGTTTTTTCGTCGTGCGAACGCGATCCGCCCCGCGTCGATTAGAGCCACAGGTCGAGCACGCCGATGATGAGCAGTCCGAGGCTGATGACCGCGTTGACGTGAAAAAATGCCCGGTTGACGCGCGAGAGGTCGTCGGGCCGGACGAGGGCATGCTCGTAGATGAGCAAGACCGCGACCGCGGCGATGCCGGCGCCGTAGATCCAGCCGAGCGAAATCTGCGTCGCGACCGCGGGGAGCGCCGCGAGCAGACCGATCATCGCGGCGTGGCAGAGCGCGGCGAGGCGCAGGGAGCGCCTGACGCCCAATCTGGCCGGCACGCTGTTGAGTCCGGCCGCGCGGTCGAAGTCGACGTCCTGACAGGCGTAGATAATGTCGAACCCGGCGACCCAAAACAGCACCGCGCCGCCCAAGACGACGGCCGGCAGCACGTCCGTCGGGTATCCGAGCATGATCTCGCCGCGAATTGCGATCCACGCCGAAACCGGCGCGAGCATGAGCGACAGGCCGAGCCAAAAGTGCGATAGCGACGTAAATCGCTTGGTGTAGCTGTAGGCGGCCAGCACGGTCAGCACGGGAATGGACAGATATAGCGGCAGGCGGTTCGGCAGAAACAACAGCGTCGCCGCGACGAACGCCGCACCGCACGCGACCGCGAACGTCGCCACGCTGGCCGCGCTCAACAGGCCCGCGGGAAGGTGCCTGCCGGCGGTTCGCGGATTCGCGGCGTCGGTCCGGCGGTCGGCGAGGCGATTGATCGCCATCGCCGCGCTGCGGGCAGCGACCATGCACAGCACGATCCCGAGCAAATCTTGCCATCGCCAGGGACGCGGCGGGTCGCTAGCCGCGTCGGCCGCCCACGCCATCGCCGCCGCCAAGAGCGCAAACGGCAACGCGAACAGCGTGTGGCTGAACCGAATCATCTCCAAGATCAGCCGCAACCGCCGCCACACGACAGGTCCCCACGATGGTCTCTTAACCACAGCGGAGGGAATGAAGAATGCAAAATGAAGAATGCAGAATGAAATGCGGCTTCGAAGCCATAACGAAGTCTTCTTTTTTCATTGCATTTTGCATTCCTTCATTCTTCATTTATCAGTTCTCCTCCGCCTCACGCGGCTGCCACTTGACGCCGTAGTCGCGTTCAAGCTGCTCGTACCACGCGTTCGACGCGCGGTACATGTCGTAGTACGACGCGACGGCGTAGCCCTGCTCGTCGGGAATGTCCGGCAGGTTTTGCGACAGGCCGGGGATGTAGCGCGAGAACGGCGAGCGCAGGAACTCTTGCCGCAGCGTGTCGCGGTCCGACCCGGTCGCGTCGAAAACTTGCACGACGTATACGATCGCGCCGGAATCGTTCATCGCCGTGCCGGCTTGCTTGTCGGAGAGCCGGAAGACTTCGCGATAGAACCGATTTTCGCCGACTTCGACTTCTTCGAGCCGCGTCGGCACGGGGTATGTGCGAACGATGGGCAACTGGCTGTGCCCCGTCGGCATGAGCCGATCTTCGTACCACGTAAACTCCGGCGTTTCCTTTACCAGCGAGCTATCGGGAAAGCGGTCTTTGAGCGTGGTCTTGTTGCCGTTGAGCTCGTCGGAGAGCCGCTTGGCGGCTTCCCGGGCCAGATCGCGGGCCGATTTGCCGGTCTTGTTGGCGATCTTCCACGCCCGCTTCACGCGGTCTTTGCTGTCCTCGAAGGCAGGCGTGTTCTCCTTGCGATCCTCGGTTCTCCAAAACACATACTGATTGCGGTAGAACTCCTCGGCGGAACCGGTCACCTGATCCTCGCCGCGGAACGGGCTGAATTTCGTTTTGGTTTGGAAGACGTATTGAGGTAGTTGCGTGCCCGGGTTGGCGATGCGGGGTTCTTCGATGTCCGTTTGCGGATTCTTGCTGATTTGCCAACGGCGGTCGACGAATGTTTGGCCCAGGTACTTGTCGCGGCGGAGTTCCTCGAAAGACACCATCGCCGTTTGATGGTAGGTGAGTCCGGCTTCGGGATTGGCGAGCTTGGCGAGATCGAAGGTCGGCGGCGAAGTCCGCTCGCCTTCCTGCTTTTTGTCGCCGTTCTTGGCCGTATTGGCCAGGGCCCACTTGCGATAGGCTCCCTCGTAGAACCGCAGCATTTTCATGTAGGTGTTGTCGAGCGTCTTGCGCATCTCATCGCGAGCGCGTTGCTCGGCGAGCCGCTTGACGATCGCCTCACGATTGCGATTGAGCACCTCGTCGTCGGTGAATCGCGGCTCGGTGGCTTTGGGCGCGCGTTTGGCGAATCGGCCGGTCGCTTGCTCGTAAGCCGTCGGGTCGGGTTCGGGAGCCCTGACCACCGGTTTGCCGTCGTCTTTCTTTTCGTCTTGTTTGTCGTCCTTGAGCAAGTCGTCGAGGCTACTCATGCCTTCGATCGCTTCGAGATTCGACCGCATCGCCGTTTTGTATTTCTCGAAATCCTTGCGGATCTCCTCGTCGGTGAGCTTGGCCTTTGCGTCGTTGTAAAACTTGAGGTAGTCGGCCTTGAGGTATTCGAGCTTTACGCCCTCGGGATCGCGAAAGCCCGGTTCCGGCGACGTGGGCGAAGGGACGTTGTCCTTGTACTCCTCGTAAAACGCCCGCAGGTCGCTATCGCTGGGCTCGGGAATGCGGCCGTCGTTGATGAATTGATCGACGGGAAACGGGTAGACCTCGAGCTTCACGCGGCGGTTGAGCCGGCAAAAGTAGTCCCAGCGCTGGGCCGGCGTCGCCAAACCGTCGTAGTCGCGGTCCGGCGAGGCATACATCAGCTTCGCCTGGGTCGCGATCAGCTCGTGCCGATACGCCTCGATCACTTGCCCAAATGTTACGGGACGTTCGCGGCTCGTAATTTTATGGAGCACCGAGTTGAGCTGCGAATCGGTCACCGAGTCTTGCGACAGCACCTTGATCCGTTGCATCACCTGTTCGTCGGTAACCACGATGCCCAGCTTCTTCGCCTCCTCGACCAACAGGGCGGTGCGAATCACTTCGCGTTCGTTGCTCGTGTTGAACGGAATGAACGGATCGGGCTCGGCCTGTCCGCGGTTTTGGGCTTCGATCTCCTTGACACCGCGGATGAACGCATTGAGCGTCACGCGGTTGTAGACCAGCCGGTTCAACTCGCCCTGCGTGAATTCGCCGCCGTTCCACGTGGCGACGACGCGGGCTTCTTGCGTGCCGTCGCCCGAATGGAACTTCAAGAACTGGTCGGCCGTGCCGAGCACGATGAACGAGATCATCGCGACGATTACCAGACCGGCCATCAGGCCCTTTTGGTGCTTGCGAAAAACCGAAAACGGACTCGACATGTTCGGGTACCTTAGCGCAAGGCGAAATGCGGCGGGCGCCGGATACGGCTTGACAACCGCCACACGCGGGTATTATTCATGGCGCACCCTTGGCCGCACGTTCGGCGGGCGCGGCGCCAGAAAAGCCGCCCGAGGTTGCCAGCGTCGCGGTGCAATCCGCCGCCGACACAACCGCTGCAAGCTGACCCTCCGCCGCGGGCGCGGGATGTGCTGAATTTTAGGACCGCACGACGTAAATGCAATCCCAACTAGGCTTTCAGTCCACTGCCGCCATAATCGCTTACGCCGGTCGCAGCGGGCCAGCGAACGCCGCTCAAAAATGAACGCCACGCGGACAGATAGACGGTAGACAGCGAATCGAGGATGAAGGATCGAGGACCGAGGACTGAGGATTGCGGGACTGCATCCCGGCTTTTCCCCGAATCCCGAATCCCGCCCCCCCGAATCCTTCCCCCGCCCTCAATCCCCGACCCCCAGCCCCTGCTCGACCATGGCCAAACGCCAAGCGACCCACAACGCGAAATCGCTGGTAATCGTCGAGTCGCCTGCCAAGGCCCGCACGATCGGCAAGTTCCTCGGGCCGCGGTTCGTGGTCGAGGCGAGCATTGGGCACGTGCGCGACTTGCCGCGCGGCGCTAAGGAAGTTCCGGCCAAATATAAGAAAGAGGAGTGGGCCCACCTCGGCGTCAACGTCAACGAGAACTTCGACCCTATTTATATTGTCCCGCCGGACAAATCGAAGCAGGTCAAGAAGCTCAAGGACCTGCTCGACGGGGCGAGCGATTTGTACCTGGCGACGGACGAAGACCGCGAAGGGGAGGCGATTAGCTGGCACCTCTCCGAAATTCTCAAGCCCAAAGTGCCGGTCCACCGCCTCGTGTTTCACGAGATCACCAAGGAAGCGATCGACGAAGCCCTCGAAAAACCGCGGTCGATCGACGCAGACCTCGTTCAGGCCCAGGAAGCCCGGCGGATCATCGACCGGCTCTACGGCTACGAGGTTTCGCCGCTTTTGTGGCGCAAAGTGCGGCCGAAACTGTCCGCCGGCCGCGTGCAGAGCGTCGCGGTGCGGCTGATCGTCGAGCGCGAGAAGAAGCGGATCGCGTTCAAGGCGGCGACGTATTGGGACCTCGAAGCCACGTTTGCGTCCAAGAGCGGCGAGGAATTCGTCGCCAAGCTCGTGTCGGTCGGCAAGCGCGATCTGCCGGCAGGCAAGGACTTCGATCCCGACACGGGTGCGATCAAGAACACGGCCCTGCTGCTGCTCGACGGTCCCGCCGCCACGCAACTTGCCGACCGCCTCGCCCGCGGCCAGGCAAAAGTCACGTCGGTCGAGGAAAAGCCATACATCACGCGGCCCTACCCGCCGTTTACGACGAGCACGCTGCAACAAGAAGCCAATCGCAAGCTCGGCTTCACGGCTCGGCGGACGATGCAGGTCGCGCAGAACCTGTACGAAAACGGGCACATCACGTACATGCGTACCGACTCGACGAATCTCGCGCAGGTCGCCATCGAAGCGGCCCGCGATCTGGTGGCGTCGCAGTACGGCCGCGAGTATCTGCCCGCCGAACCGCGAATCTACAAGTCGAAGGTCAAGAATGCTCAAGAGGCGCACGAAGCGATCCGTCCGGCGGGGCATCCGTTCGCGTTTCCCGAAGATTTGCGGCACAAACTGTCCGACGACGGTTTCCGGCTCTATGACTTGATCTGGAAGCGGACCATCGCCAGCCAGATGACCGACGCTCGCGGCCGGCGGATGACCGTCCAGGTCGATCTCGACGACGCCCGCTTCCAAGCGACGGGCAGCACGATCGACTTCCCTGGCTACCTGCGAGCGTATGTCGAAGGCTCCGACGATCCGCAAGGCGATTTGGCGAATCGCGAAACGATCTTGCCCGCGATGGCGACCGGCGACGCGCTCGGTTGCCGGGCGATCGAACCAAAGAGCCACACGACGCAGCCGCCGGCGCGATTCACGGAAGCGTCGCTTACCAAGGCGCTCGAAGAGCGCGGCATCGGACGGCCCAGCACGTATGCCTCGATCATCGACACGATCCTCGCCCGCAACTACGTGTTCAAGAAGAGCGGGGCGCTCGTGCCGACGTGGGTGGCGTTCTCGGTGTCGCAGTTACTCGAAGCGCACTTGCCGAAGCTCGTCGATTACGAGTTCACCGCCCAGATGGAAGACGATCTCGACGCGATCAGCCGCGGCGAATCGACGCACCTGGACTATTTGAAGCGATTCTACTTCGGCAATGGCACGCCGGGACTCAAGCAGCAACTATCGAACAAGATCGAAGAGATCGACGCGCGGACGGTGTGCAGCATTTCGCTCGGCAAGCCGACCACCGGGCCGTATACCGACGAAATCTTCGTCCGCGTCGGCCGGTATGGACCGTACCTCGAACAGGGCGAGCGCCGGGCGAGCATTTCCGACGAAACGCCGCCGGACGAACTCACGATCGAAGGCGCCCTCGCATTGCTCGAACGCGCCGCGATCGCCGAGCAGCCGCTCGGCATTTGCCCGGAAACGCACCGGCCGATTTACATCCGCGTAGGGCGGTTTGGTCCGTATGTCCAGCGCGGCACGCCCGACGACGACGAGAAGCCGAAAAACGCCTCGCTGCTGCCGGGCATGAAGCCGGAGGACGTCGACCTGGCGACGGCGCTGCGATTACTCACGCTGCCGCGCACGGTCGGCCATCACCCGGCGAACAACGAGCCAATCGTCGCCCACAACGGCCGGTTTGGACCGTACATCAAATGCGGCGACGAGACGCGGTCGCTGCCGCAAGGCGTTTCGCTGTTGGAAATCACGCTCGACGAAGCGCTGGCGCTGTTGGCCGAGCCAAAGCGCCGTGGTCGCGGCGCGGCGGCGAAGCGCGAGCCGCTCCGCACGTTCGACGCTTCACCCGTGACGGGCAAGCCGGTGCAACTGCTCGAAGGCCGCTACGGGCCGTACTTCGCCGACGGCGAGACAAACGCTTCGCTGCCCAAGGACATGAAGGTCGACGAAGTCACGTTCCAGCAGGCGCTCGAACTACTCGCCGACCGAGCCTCGCGCGGGCCGGCCAAGAAGCGCCCGGCGCGGCGCGCGAAAGCGGCGCCGAAAACCAAGGCTGCGAAGAAGGCGCCGGCGAAGAAGGCCGCCAAGAAAGCGGCCCCTCGCAAGAAGACGGTTAAGCGCGATGTGGCCAAGGTCGAGTCGTAATCTAGTGCTCGACGCGATGACGGCTGAGCCTGCCGATTCCTGACCGTTCTATTCTGCCGCGGTCGTTTCGTCCCATCCCAAGCAGCTCTGCACGCCCGATTCCCGCTACGATGGGTCGGATTTCGGTTTTTCCGGTGGCTCGTCCAGGAAAATCGCCGATATTGAAAAATGACGACTTGTCAAAATACGGCGCGTCGGCTACTATTCCAATATGACTACGCTCACCCGCAAACAACGTGAAGTCCGCGACCGCGAGGCCCAGATTCTGGAGGTCGCTCGGAACATGCTCCTGGAACAGGGCTATCACGGTCTGAGCATGGACCGGATCGCCGAGGCGCTGGAGTATTCCAAGGGCACGATGTACCAGCACTTCTCCTGCAAGGAGGAGATCATCCTGGCGCTGGTGAACGCTTCGCTCACCGACCGGCTCGTGATCTTCCGCAAGGCGGCGTCGTATCCAAGTAGGCCGCGCGAACGCATTGCGGCCGTCGGCGTCGGCGTCGAGTTGTTTGTCCGCTTATACCCGCACCATTTCAAGCTCGAACAAGTGTTGCGTTTGTCGTCCGTTTGGGAGAAAACGTCACCCGAACGCCGGCAATTCATGCACCATTGCGAGTCGCAATGCGTCGGCTGCGTGTCCGGCATCGTCCGCGACGCGATCGCCCAAGGCGACCTTACCTTGCCCGAGGGTGTTACACCCGAACAACTCGTATTCGGCCTGTGGTCGATGAGCTTCGGCGCCCAAACGATCCTGGCGAGCAGCACATCACTGGTCGATATCGGCATCGGCGACCCGCACCGGGCGCTCGCTCAAAACCAGGCCCGGCTGCTCGACGGCTACGGATGGCGACCGCTTTCGAGCGAGTTCGACTACGAAGCGCTGTCGGAGCGGATTGCCCGCGAATACTTTGCGAAAGAAACGGAACAAGCGATGAAACTGGCCCAAAAAGCAAACCGCAACAGCGCATAGGCCGTCTCTTTTTTTCGCCCCAGGTGACGACACGTCGACTTTTGACAGAATGTAACCCAGCCCTCAGTCTCCGCCCAAACCATGAGTTGGCTCGCACTCAAAATGCTCACCGGCGACCGGGCCAAGTTCGTGGGCCTGATCTTCGGCGTCGCCTTTTCGACGCTGCTCATGGCGCAGCAAGTGTCGGTCTTCATTGGCATCGTCAAACGCTCGGCCAGTCAGATTTACGACGTCCGCGACGCAGACATCTGGGTGATGGACAACAAGGTCCGCTTCATCGACGAGGCCCCAGGCCTGCCGGACTCCGACCTGCTTCGCGTCCGCGGCGTCGAAGGCGTCGATTGGGCGGTGAAGCTATACAAAGGCCAGGTCCGCGCCCGACTCGAAGACGGCAACTTCCGCAACGTGATGCTGCACGGACTCGACGATGCGAGCCTCGTCGGCGCGCCGGTCGATTTCGTCGCCGGCTCGCTCGCCGATCTTCGCCGGCCGAATGCCGTGATCGTCGACGAGAACGGCTACCACTACATGTGGCCCGGCGAGCCGATCCAGATCGGCCGCGAGTTTGAGATGAACGACCGCCGGGCCGTGCTCGTTGGCGTCTGCAAAGTGTCCGCGCCGTTTACGACGCTGCCCGTGCTGTATACCCGGTACAACGAAGCCCGGCACTATGTCCCGCGCGAGCGGAACCTGATGAACTTCGTCCTCGCCAAGCCGGCAGAGGGTTTCACGGCCGATCAAGTCGCCGAGAAGATCGAGGCATCGACCGGACTGATGGCATTGTCCAAAGAAGGTTTCGTCGTCAAGACGATCAAGTACTTCCTCAGCTCGACCGGCATTCCCGTGAATTTCGGCATCACGATTTCGCTCGGCTTCATCGTCGGCGCGGCCGTGGCGGGACAGACGTTTTATCTGTTCACGATCGAGAACCTCAAGCAGTTCGGCTCGCTCAAGGCAATGGGCGTGAGCAACCTGCGCATCGCCGGGATGATTCTGCTGCAAGCCTGGTTCGTCGGGCTGTTGGGCTACGGCATTGGGATCGGGCTGTCGGCGTTGTTCTTCGAAGCCACGGCGAACATCCCGCATCTGGCCGGAATCTTCATGGGCTGGCAAGCGATGACGGGCGTCGGCCTGGCCGTCGGTATGATCGTCGCCCTCGCCGGAATGCTCAGTATGCGCCGCGTGTGGGTGCTCGAACCGGCCGTCGTATTTCGCGGCTAAGTGGGAAGGGAATTGCGGTGACTACGGCAACAATGATGGAACCGAATACCACCGCGACGGCAATCGAACCGGCCGTCGTCTGCCGCGGCGTCAGCAAGACGTTCGGCGACGGCGACTCGAAGGTTCACGCGCTCCGCGGCGTTGATATCGAAGTCCTGCCGGGCGCGATCTCGCTGCTCGTCGGTCCGTCGGGTTGCGGCAAGACGACGCTCATTTCGATCGTCGCGGGCCTGTTGGACCCGACGGACGGCGAGGTCCACGTCCTCGGCCACCGCATCGACGCGATGAAGTCGCGGCATCTCGTGCCGTTTCGGGGCGAAAACATCGGCTTCGTGTTCCAGCAATACAACTTGCTGCCGGCACTGACGGCGGCGGAAAACGCGGCGGTTCCGCTGCTCGTGGCCGGTTGGCGACGGGGAAAGGCCGTTCGCAAGGCCCGCGAAGTGCTCGACGCCGTCGGGCTTGCGGACCGGGCGAATGCCTTGCCGTCGCAGCTTTCCGGCGGCCAGCAGCAGCGCGTCGCCATCGCCCGGGCGCTCGTTCACGACCCACGATTGCTAGTGTGCGACGAACCGACCGCGGCGCTCGACGCCAAGAGCGGGCAGAACGTGATGGAGTTGTTTTCGCGCGTCGCCGTGCAGAACGACCGCGCCGTGATCATCGTGACCCACGACAATCGTGTATTTCACTTCGGCGAGCGGATTTTTCACATGAGCGACGGACGGATCGAGCGGGTCGAGGGGCGCGGGGAGCGGGGCGCGAGAAGTGGGGAAGACATCCGATAGCGCGTGATTTCGCGATCATTAGCTTCAATAAGAAATACGTCGGTTCGTTTTTTAACGCCGAGGGCGCAGAGGTTTCGCAGAGGGCGCAGAGAAGTTTTCAATGGCTTCGACAAACTTAGCTCTTCGTATTACTCCGCGCCCTCTGCGCCCTCTGCGTTAAGAAACTAACCAACTCAGCTACACGTGCGAGAGCCAAGAATCGCCACGGAAAGATCAACGAACAACAAGGCTAAAGGTGCTGCCATGAAACGCCGCGTGACTACATTCCTCGTTCCGCTGGTCGCAGTCGCGATGTTGGGCCTGGCGATTCATCACGTGGTAAGCGCTGATCGGCCGTCGCCGCCTTTGGCGCCGCCGATTACGCCGGCTCGTGCTCCGTTCAACGCCGCCATCGCCGCCACGGGAATCACCGAAGCCCAAACCGAGAACATCTCCGTCGGGTCCGCGCTCTCTGGCATCGTGCTCGACGTGTTCGTAAGCGACGAGAAAGTCGGCACGGCCGTAAAGCAGGGCGACCCGCTGTTCCGCGTAGACGATCGGCGGCTCAAGGCGCAATTGGCGATGGCCGAAGCCAAGCTCGCCGCCGCCAAGGCACAGGTCGCGAAGCTCGAATCGATGCCGCGGCCCGAAGAACTCCCTGCGAGTTTGGCCCGTGTGGCAACGGCCAAGGCGAACGCCGCTCGTGTCGAGGACGAGTTCCGCCGGCTCGAAAAGCTGCACGATCGCGCGGTCGTGAACGATCAGGAGTTCATCACGGCAAAACTGAAATACGAAGCGGCTAAGCACGAGATCGAGCAGGCCGCCGCGGAGCATCGCTTGCTCGAGGCCGGCGCGTGGGAGCCGGACAAAGCGATCGCCCGCGCGGCGGTCGTGCAAGCCGAAGCGGAACGCGACGACGTGAAAGTCGAGATCGAGCGGACGCTGGTTCGCGCCCCGGTTGACGGCGAAGTGCTGCAAGTGAACATCCGCGTCGGCGAGTACGTGTCGGCCCAGTCGAACCAGACCTACGTGATGCTCGGCAACCTGGGCCGGATGCACGTGCGGGCCGACGTGGACGAGAACGACATCGCCCGGCTCGACTTCCGCGCTCCGGCGGTCGCTGCCGTCCGCGGGAACGCCGGCGAGACGTTTCCGCTGCGGTTCGTCCGCGTCGAGCCGTACGTGATCGCCAAGCGGTCGCTCACCGGCGACAACACCGAGCGGATCGACACCCGCGTATTGCAGGTGATCTACGAAGTCGACCCGCCGCGAAAGGACCTTTTCGTCGGGCAACAAGTCGACGTGTTCATCGAGCAGCCCGCCCCGGGCGAGGCGGAGCGCGTCGCGGCCGAAAGAGCGAAAATGACCGCACAGCGCTAAGCTGGCAACGCTAGCACGCGGCGATTGAGATTGTCGCCCAATGCCAGCTCGGCGTAGATTGGCAAAACCGTAGGTCAGGCACCCCCGTGCCTGACATGCGGCCGCGATGGACGCGCGATCGAAGGCGACACAAGTGCGTATTCGGGTCGATTGGCGGTTCCGTCAGGCACGGGAGTGCCTGACCTACGCAGGTTCCCGTCAGCAAGGAGGCTGTCGTGGTGGACGTTTCCGTTGTCGTGCCCGTGTATAACGAGGTCGAGAACATCGGCCCGCTCTACGATGCCGTGACCCGCGTCATGGCGACGACGGGGCGGTCGTTCGAGTTGCTCGTCGTCGACGACGGCTCGACGGATGGGACTGTGGAGCGAGCGGTGGAACTCGCGGCGCAGGATCCGCGCGTGCGCCTCGTGCGGTTTCGCCGCAACTTCGGCCAGACCGCCGCCATGCACGCCGGGCTACAATTTGCAGGCGGCGACGTCGTCGTCACACTCGACGGCGATCTGCAAAACGATCCGGGCGACATTCCCGCGATGCTCGCCAAGCTCGACGAAGGTTACGACGTCGTCCACGGCTGGCGGCGGCAACGGCAAGACGCCTGGCTCAATCGCAAGCTGCCCTCGAAGATCGCCAATTGGGTCATTTCGCGCGTGACCGGGTTCCAGATTCACGATCTGGGTTGCACGCTCAAGGCCATGCGGCGCGAGATTGCCCAGGAACTCGAACTCTACGGCGAGATGCACCGCTTCATTCCGATTCTCGCGCATTGGCGCGGGGCGCGATGCGTCGAAATCGAGACGCGGCACCATCCGCGGCGCTTCGGGCAAACGAAATACGGCATCGGCCGCACCACGCGCGTCGTGCTCGACCTGGTCACGGTCAAGTTCATGCTCCAATACTTCGCCAGCCCAATGAAGCTGTTCGGGCGGATCGGGTTGTGGTGCGGCGGGCTGTCGGCGGCGAGCGGCGCGGCGACCGTGGCGATGAAGCTCGTCCAAGGCGTCGACATGACCGGCAACCCGCTGCTTTTGGCGGCGGTGACGAGCGGCCTGGCGGCGATTCAGTTCTTGAGCCTGGGGATCTTGGGCGAAGTCGCCGCCCGCATCTACTTCGGCCAGGCGAACCGGCGGAACTACGCCGTGCGGGAATTGGTGAATTTCGACGCAGCAACTTCGGCGCGATGCGATGAAGAGTCGGCACGCGGCTCTGCACTGGCGAAGCCGGTGCCACCTCACGAGAATGTCGGCAGTTCGCCGGCGTCGCAGACAATTGGCCGAGCGGCATGAGCAGAACGCGAACACCCACCGGTTTCGCGTGGCGAAACCGGTGGGCGTTGTGGAGTCTGCGGGACGGATCGTAGCGGGCCGCTGCCCCTGCCGGCTAATTCTTGGCCGTATCGGCGGACGACGATTCCGTACTGGCCGTTGCCGCCGCGGCTTTGTCGATCAGGGCGGCGACGCTGTCTTCGCCCGCCGCGCCGGTGATCTGCTCGCGGCTCCACGTGTCTTTGCCGGACTTGCTGAACACGATCAACTGCGGAATCGAGTTGCCTTGCATCAGCCGGCTTGCCAGCGCGCGTTCGCGGTCGGTGTTGACCACGGCGTAGTTGACGCGCGCGAGCTTGCCCGAACGCATCATTCGGGCGAGGACGCCGCCCTTCATCGTCTGACAGCCCGGGCACCAATCTGCCCCGACCAGCACCATGATGGGCCGGCCGTTGGTTTGGGCTTCGCGATAGGCTTGCTCGTAGGTCGCCGGAGCGTCGCCCGCCCCGGCCACTTGCAACATCACACACATCAACAATCCAGTCATCTCGGTAGCTCCTCAGCAGGTCATTGCCTAGTGTGCCTCCAAGCGGTCCTAAGTTGCGCGCGTCTTGCGGAACGAAAACGGGATTCGGGGGGCAGGATTCCGGATTCGGGATTCGGGGGCAGTGGGCAGAAGTCGCTGCGCGACTTCTTTTCTGTCCACCGTCCGCTGCCCACTCTTCTCTTACTTCTTCGCAAGCTCGGCCTCGAGCGCCTTGACGACTTCGTCGGCATCGGGCTTGGTGCGGGGGCTGAAACGGGCCTTGACCTGGCCGTCGCGGCCAACCAGGAATTTCTCGAAGTTCCACGTGATGTCGCCGGCGAACTTCGCGTTCGTGTCCCTCGACGTGAGGAACTTGTAGAGGTCGCACTGGCCTTCGCCCTTGACGACGACCTTGGCGAACATATCGAATTCGACGCCATAATTCTCCTTGCAGAACTCGGAGATCTCCGCGTTCGTGCCCGGCTCTTGCTTGCCGAATTCGTTGGCCGGGAAGCCGAGAATCGCGAGGTCCTTGTCGGCGTATTTCTTGTGCAGGGCTTGCAGTTGCTCGTACTGTGGCGTGAGGCCGCATTCGCTCGCCACGTTCACGATCATCACCACCTTGCCCTTGTACTTGGCGAGGTCGACCTCCTTGCCGTCGAGGCTTTGCATCTTGTAGGCGAGCGGCCCGGCCGGCTTTGTCGCGTTGTCCGCTCGAACGATGCCAGGAAACAGCAGGGCGAAAAACGCCATAGCCAGGGGCCAGCCAAACGGACGGTGACCGCTCATCGCGAAGGCTCCGACTTCGGGTGAATTGGGGAAGAACTCGAACGGCAGGAATCGAACGACCGGCGGTGAACGGGACGGGCCGGTCGCGAACGGGGCAGGATTTTGGGATGGGAAAGACACGACTCTAGGCAAGCCAGGCAAGAAAGTCAATTCACCAACCGAGCGATTCGGCTGCCTGTCGCCCCGCTCGCAGCCTTGGACATGCCACCGCAGGCCGATTACGCTAATGGTCGCAAGCCGCGACAGGGACAGGCTTTGCGGCACGCGCGTAAGCCGCAGGTGGCCGCTGAAAGACCCGCCTTCGACCATTTGGGTCAACGAGATATGATTCAGGTAAGCGAACCACTCGGCGGAGAAGGGGCATGAAGGCTCACGAAGCGGCGCAACTCTATTTCAATCGCGCGGCCGATTTGATGGATCTGTCGGACAATATGCGCCGGTTGCTGTCGATTCCCAAGCGCGAAGTCCAGGTCCAGATTCCCGTCGAACTCGACAACGGCGAAATCGCCACGTTCGTCGGCTATCGCGTCCAGCACGACGACGCCCGCGGGCCAATGAAGGGCGGACTCCGCTACCACCCGGCGGTCGACCTCGACGAAATTCGGGCGCTCGCCAGCTTGATGACCTGGAAAACGGCCGTCGTCAACATTCCTTACGGCGGCGCCAAGGGCGGAATCGCCATCGATCCGCGCAAGCACAGCGTTCGAGAGATGGAGCTGATCACCCGCAAGTTCGTCGACCAGATTCACGACCTGATCGGACCCGACACCGACATCCCCGCACCCGACATGGGCACCGGCGCGCAGGAGATGGCCTGGTTTCTGAACCAGTACGAAAAGTACCACGGCTATAGCCCGGCGTGCGTGACGGGCAAGCCGGTCGAGCTACACGGCGCGGAAGGACGCGAAGAGGCGACGGGCCGCGGCGTCGGCATCCTGGCGTTCAAGCTCATGTCGCGGCTGGGCCGCAAGCCGGCCAACACCCGCGTCGCGCTGCAAGGCTTCGGCAACGTCGGCTCGTATTGTGCGGCGTTCTTGGCCGAGGCCGACTTCAAGATCGTGGCGCTGAGCGACTTAAGCGGCGCGTATTTCCGCCCGGATGGCATCGACGTCTCCGCGGCGCTCCGCCATGCGCGGCACAACCGCGGAAGCCTCGAAGGTTTTTCGGGCACGGAGAAGCTGACGAACGCGGAACTTCTCGAATTGGACGTTGAGTTGCTGATTCCGGCGGCGCTGGGCGGCGTGATTACGGCGGAAAATGCCCCGCGGATCAAAGCGCCGATCATCATCGAAGCGGCGAATGCCCCCACGACGCCCGACGCCGATGCGCTGTTGCACGACCGGGGCGCGGTGATCCTGCCGGACATTCTCGCCAACGCCGGCGGCGTGACGGTGAGCTATTTCGAGTGGGCCCAGAACCGCCAGCACTATAATTGGGGCTTAAGCCGCGTCCGCCAGGAACTCGACAAGGCGCTGTCCGACGGGTTCGAGCGGGTATGGGATATGTCGAACCAGCGCAAGGTGAGTCTGCGGACCGCCGCGTACTTCATTGGCATCGGCCGCGTCGGCCGGGCAACCGTGTTGGGAGGAATTCGATGACGAGCACCGCACTGCCGCGCGAACGGCTCAGCCAAATCCCGCTGCTGGCGAACTTCACCGCGCGCGAAGCGGAAGACCTGTTCTCCATCGCCGAGACGGTTCAGTTTCAGCCCGGCGCGACGGTGCTCGCCGAAGACGAGGAAAGCTGCAACTTGTGGATCGTGCTCGAAGGGACGTGCGAGATCGTCAAACAGTCCGACCAGACGGGCCACAAGGTGGTGCTGGCCGAAGTCCAGCCGCATCAGCACTTCGGCGAAATGTCGTTCTTCCATCCCGCGCCGCATTCGGCGAGCGTGCGGGCGAAGACGGCCGTGAAACTCCTCCGCATCGACCGCGAGGCATACCACCGGCTGGTCGATGGCCAGTGTCCGGCGGCCTATAAGCTGGCGTTCAACACGATCGGCGGCCTGGCCGAGCGGTTACGAAGGGCCAGCGACCGGCTGGCCGATCTCGATTCCGCTGCAAACGCCAAGCCGCCGAGCGAATGGAGCACGTTTCGGTCGAAGATGTTCGACGCTTGGAATCTGTGAGGATTCTCGTGGGACGGAATTAAAGTCCGTCCTACGTGGGCGAGCGTTTCTCGCTCAGCTCGATGAGCCGATCCGCGACGTTGGCGAGCGTCGGCGAATCGTAAACCCACGACTCGACGTCTTTGATCTCGACGCCGAATTCTTTTTCGAGTTCGACGAGCAGCTCCATGCCTTCCATCGAGGAAAGGCCCACGCCGACCGAAAAGAGCGGCACGTCGTCAGGAATCGCCGCGGCCGTCGGCTGCAATTCGAACCGCGCGGAGAGCAACCGTCGGACGGCGTCGATCGTTCCTTCGCGGCCGAGTTGTCGCGCGTCGCTGGCCATCAGTAATTACCGTCGCAAGCACAGGCCCTACAGCACCGCCGCGGCACGGCGTGCTCGAAGCTCATGTACAAGAACACGCCCACGTCCGGCGAGTCTCGCGTCAACCCGACCGGCACGGCGGCGCCGAGAACCCACTGCGTGCTGCCTTGCGTGTAAGGCGCCCAACGGAAGCCGGGCGAGATCAGGGCCTCGAACTCGTGCGACCGCGCGCCGAGTCCGTCCACTTCGTCGTCCCAATTAAGGACGACTTCCAACATCGGTTGAACCTTCTTGTTGCGAATATCGATCAAGCTCGCGCCGAGATTGTAGCCCATCAAATTGGTCGGCGGCGAGATGCTGCCGTCGGTCTGGCCGACTTCCGCGTTGGGGAAGATCGTGCAGCCCGCGTTGAAATGAAACGCAATATTCTCGAATTCGCGGCTGATGGGCAGGTTGAACTGGTAGCCCGTCGTGCCGTTGCCGAGACCTTCGTCGCCGTGGGCCGTGTCGAGAATCACGCTGAACCGCGGCGCGGACCACCACGTGGCGTCCTCGCCGCCGAGCAGTTGGTAGCGGTAATTGAGCATGATGTCGCCCAGGCCGTCGGCATTGAACGGCGGCTCGCCGATCCCCTGCTCGTAGATCGACGAAAACGGAATCGCGAACGAAAACTGGTGGTCTTGCGACCCGATCGGCATTTCCTCCGTGAAAACGAAATCGAACGTGCGCTCGCGGCCGTCGTCGTCGTCCCATTGGCGGACCCAATTGAAGATGTGCTGAACGACGCCCGGTTCCTGGTTATAGGCTTCTTCGATGAAGAAGGAGTTGTCTTGAATCCCGCCTTCTTCTTCCGCCGGTTGTTCGTCGCCCGGATCGATCGTACCGACATCGGGAGCAACTTCGCTCGGCGGTTGTCCGAACGCCACCGGGGAGACGAGGCAAATAGCGACCAGAACGAGCGCGACAGGAACCGACTTGACGATCATTTCGAACGCTTCCTTCCCACAATCGGAGGCAGGTCCTAAACCGGCGCACGGCGATGGCCGGTTTTTTATCGTCCAAATCTTGATTTTTGATTGACCAAAATCCCCAGCGGCATCGCCACACGCTCCTGACCGGTAGTTTCGGAGGCGAAAGCGTCGCTGCAGAAGGCCACCGAGAAAATGTAGGAGTGGTCCGGTTGGGAAAAGTCTAACGGCCCCCTGGTGCGTTCAACGCCACGGCGGCGGCAAGCGCCCTTCGCGAAGCAGTGCGAATAGCGCCGCGCCGATGATATCCGCCGTCGTGCCCGGGTTACGGCGATGCCCGTCGCTACGGAGCCAGAAATCGAAATCGGCCATTGCAGTCAAGTAGTCCTCGGTTCCTGCAGCGCCGGCATCGAGTACGCGTTGAGCCCGCGCCGCCGCGGCCAGCGACGTCTCCTGGCCGCACTTTCGCGCGATCAGACTGTCGCCGTGTCGGGCAATCAGCGACACGTGAGCAAAGACGATCGCTGCCGAGAGCGACATTCCGCTGGCCCGTACCCCTTCGACGAGCGGCGCGGCTTCGTTGACGACTTCGGCAAAGCCGTTCGCGTATTGCCGCGCGACCAAATCGCGATCCGCGGCCGCGCGCATGGCGACGAGCAAATCGCTCGGCGCATCGCCCGAAACATCGTGTTCTTCGGCTTTTCCAAGCCCACCGGGAGCCGCGCGACGGATCGCTTCATAGATGTCGCGTGCATCGGCCGCCGTAAGTGAGCGAAGCACCTCCGCGACGCCTGTACCGAGCGGCGCACCGTCGCGCGCGAGCGCCAGCGGGGCAATCAGCAAGATCGTCCCCAAGTACGCATTGCTTCCGCAGGCACCCCGCATCGCGTCGACCGCGGCCAGCACAAGCCGGCCCAATCGCCTTCCCTTCTCGTCGCCAGCAAGGAGGCGGTCGATTGCCGCGCCGATTGCCACCCCGCTCGTGGCGAGGTCGACAAAGGTCAGGTCCTCAAAATCCGCCCCGCGGTGGACGTTGCCCGACTTGGGGGCGGTCGCTTCGAGCAGACAGGCCAAAGTCGCCATTTGTCCGGCCGAAAGACCGATATCGGCCGAATTGTTAGCGTCGTGTGAATTCACCGCGAGATACTCGCCGACAGTTTGGACAACCCGCCGCGCGCCGGTACGATGGCGAGACGTAGAATATAGCAGGCGATTCGCGACCGCGACGCTGCGCACGGTTCCCGGCCATCGGCAAACGCTTCCGCCATGACGCAAACCTTCCCCGCCGAGACGTTCCTCAACCGCGAATTGAGCTGGCTGGAGTTCAACGCCCGCGTTCTCGAAGAGGCGGAGGACGCGTCCACTCCTCTCTTGGAACGGCTCAAGTTCCTCGCCATCTTCAGCTCGAACTTGGACGAGTTCTTCATGGTCCGCGTCGCCGGACTGAACGAACAGGCGTTCGAGGAAAGCGTGCCCCAGGATTACAACGCCGACGGGATGCGGGCGGTGACGCAACTCGAACGGATCGGGGTGCGGACCCGCGAACTCATCGCCGCCCAGTACAAATGCCTCGCCGAAAGCGTCTTGCCCGCGCTCGCCAAACACGGCATCCGCATCGTTCCGATCAAGGACCTCAGCAAGCCGCAGGCCAAAGCCCTCGACGCATTCTTCCGCGAAAAGGCGTTTCCGATTCTCACGCCGATGGTCGTCGACCCGAGCCATCCGCGGCCGCGGTATCACAACCGGGCGCTCTACATCGCGGCCTTGCTGCGGCGGCGGAGCGGCTTGGGACCGAAGCGGCTGTTTGCCGTCGTGCAGTTGCCGCAGGTGCTGCCGCGGCTCGTGCCGGTCGAGCACGATAGCGAAATTCACTTCGTCTGGCTCGAAGATGTGATCGCCGCGCGGCTGCCGGAATTGTTCGGCGGCTTCGACGTCGAAGCGTCGGCGACATTTCGTGTGACCCGCGACAGCGACTTGCAGATCATCGAGCAAGAATCCGACGACATGCTGCGGCTGATCGAAGAGCGGCTGCGAGCGCGGCGGCGGGCGGACGCCGTGCGGCTGGAAATCGCCGCCGGCGCGGACGACGCGATCGTCGAGCGGATCGTCGAGCAGGAAGAGTTGCAAGCCGACGCCGGCCGCGGCCCGCAGGCGTATAGCGAAGTCTATCGCATGCCCGGTCCGCTCGATCTGACGGCGCTCGTGGCGCTGTTGAAGTTGCCGAACCGAGAAGAGCTACGCGACAAGCCGTTCGTCCCCCAGACCCCGCGAGGATTGCGTCGGCACGGCGAGGACTTGTTCGCCGCGATCGCCCGGCGGGACATTCTGCTGCATCATCCCTACGATTCGTTCGCTCCCGTGGTCGAGTTCGTCAGCCGCGCGGCCGACGACCCTAAGGTGCTCGCGATCAAGCAGACGCTCTATCGCACCAGCGGCGATTCGCCGATCATCCGCGCCTTGATGCAAGGCGCAGAAAACGGCAAGCACGTCACGGCCCTCGTCGAGCTACAAGCCCGATTCGACGAAGCGGCGAACGTCACGTGGGCACGGCAGCTCGAACGCTCCGGCGTGCACGTCGTATACGGCTTCATGGACCTCAAAACGCACTGCAAGGTCTCGCTCGTCGTGCGGCAAGAGGGCGACAGCGTCCGCCGATACGTGCACCTCGGCACCGGCAACTACAACCCCGCCACGGCGCTCGTTTACACCGACCTGGGCCTGTTCACCGCCGATCCCGACATCGGCGAAGACGTTTCCGCGCTGTTCAATCTGCTCACCGGTTATTCGCAGGGTCACAAGTGGCGCAAGCTGATCGTCGCGCCGAACGATCTGCACAACCGCACGATCGAATTGATCGAAGAGCAGGCCAAGCGGGCGAGCAAAGGCCAACTCTCGCGAATCATCGCCAAATTCAACGCCCTCGTCGATTATCGCGTCGTCGAGGCGCTCTACCGCGCAAGCCAAGCCGGCGTGCCGATCGAACTCATCGTCCGCGGCATCTGCTGCTTGAAGCCGGGCTTGCCGGGCATCTCGGAAACGATCCAGGTCCGCTCGATCGTCGATCGGTTCCTCGAACACAGCCGGATCTTCGTCTTCGGCCCGGACGACGACTGCAAGATCTTTCTGGCCAGCGCCGACTGGATGCCGCGGAACTTTTATCGCCGCGTCGAGGTGATGTTCCCGATCGAGTCGTCGCCGCTCCGCAAGCGGATTCTCAACGAGGTCATCCCGGCGTATCTCAAGGACAACTGCCGAGCCCGGTTTTTGCGCAGCGACGGCAGCTACGTGCGCCTCGCGCCGGAAAAGGCGCAATCGCCCTATCGCTGCCAGGAAAAACTCCTCGAATTGACGCTCGAAGAAGCGTCGTCGCGCAGCCCATTCCCAACGAACGGCTCGTCGAGCATGACACCGCCGCAACTGGTCGCCGCGGAAGAGGACCGGTGAGGCGCCAAAGCTGTCGCGGAGTTGCCTCCCGAGTCGCGACGGCCGCTATAGCAGTTCGCCGATCACCTGTCCTTCGGACAGCGGCGTTGGCCGGCCATCGGCGGCGCGGTACGCCTCGGCGTGGGCATCGTAGCCGAGGGCCTTGAACATCGTCGCGTGCACGTCGGCCGGCGTTACCGGTCGGCTTCGCGGGGCGCTCGCGGTATTGTCCGATTCGCCGACTACTTGTCCGCCGCGAATCCCGCCGCCGGAGAGAACCATCGAATAGCATTGCGGCCAATGATCGCGGCCCGCGTTGCCGTTGATGATCGGCGTGCGGCCGAAATCGCCCATCCAGACCACGAGCGTGCTGTCGAGCAATCCCCGCTCGGCCAGATCGTCGAGCAGCGCCGCATACGCCTGCTCCATCGGCGGAACCAAACGGTTCTTGAGGGCATTGAAATTGTCGGCGTGCGTATCCCAAGTAATGCTCGGACCGTTGACCGTCGTGACGAATTTCACGCCGGCCTCCACCAGGCGCCGCGCGAGCAAGTGCGATTGGCCCCAAGTGTGCCGGCCGTAACGCTCGCGCACCGCGTCCGGCTCCTTCGACAAATCGAAGGCCCCGCTCAAGTCGGTCGAAGCGACCAGCGACATCGCCTTCGCGCGATTCACCTCATAGTCGAACGAAACCTCGTTCAGGCTCTCGTTTCGCCGGTCGTCGAGCCGGCCGAGCAACTCGCTGCGGCGCATTACGCGCTCCGGCGACAGGCCCTCGGCGATCCGCAAGTCCTGCACGCGGAAATCCTTGGCATTCGGGTCGGACTTCACCACCAGCGGGTCGTATTTCGCGCCCAAGAAACCGCCGTATTGCCCCGGCGTGATGTATTGAAAGCTGTCGCAGTGCGGATGCGGCGTAATGACGTAAGGCGGAGCCGCGCCTGCATAGCCGTCGCGCTGTGCAAGGTAGCCGACGAGCGTGCCGACGCTCGGATAATCGGACCGGCTCGGGTTGATGAGCGTGCTGTCCATGCGATAGGGCCGGCCGACGATGGACCAGTACATGCCCGCGTTGTGCGAACCGTGCTCGTGGTGGACGCTGCGCACGATCGCGAGCTTGTCGGCGCGCTCGGCCATTCGCGGCAGCAACTCGGAGACCTGAATTCCGGCGACCTTCGTGGAGATCGGCTTGAACGTGCCGCGGACGTTGTCCGGCGCGTCCGGCTTCGGGTCCCACAGGTCGATGTGGCTCGGCGCGCCGCAATTGAAGATCAAGATGACCGATCGCGTCTTGCCGCGAGCGGGCCGGTTACCTTGCCCGGCGGCCTGAAGGGCATTGTTCCAAAACGTGGCGACGCTTGCCATGCCCGCCGTGCCGAGTCGAAGCGCCGCCCGTCGCGAAACGA
>QEVJ01000175.1 GCA_003576845.1 Planctomycetota bacterium | reverse complement strand
CCAACCTCCAACCTCCAACCTCCAACCTCCAACCTCCAACCTCCAACCTCCAACCTCCAACCTCCCCAAACCCATGACCAAAGCCGTCATCGTCGACGCCTGCCGAACCGCCATCGGCCGTTCGCACAAGGAAAAAGGAGTCTTCCGCGACGTCCGCAGCGACGACCTCGCCGTCGCCGTGGTCAAAGCGCTCGTCGAACGCACCGGCATCGACCCCGCCGAGATCGAAGACGTCGTCCTCGGCAACGTCCAGCAGCAAGGCGAGCAAGGTTTCGACGTTGCCCGCGCGGTGGGCCTCATGGCGGGCCTCCCCATCGAAACCGGCGGCGTCACCGTCAATCGCCTCTGCGGCTCCAGCCTGCAAGCGCTCAACCAGGGCGTCCACGCGATCATGGCCGGCTTCGAGGACGTCCAAATCGTTGGCGGCTTGGAGCACATGCACCACCTGCCGATGGATAAGGACGTCGACCTCAATCCCAAGCTCTTCCAGCGCACCAGCAAAGCCGCCCTCTTCATGGGCATCACCGCTGAGTTCCTCGCCCAGACGCAAGGCATCTCGCGCGAAGAGCAAGACGCCTTCGCCCTCCGCAGCCACCAGCGCGCCGCCGCCGCCCATGCCGCGGGAGATTTCAAGAATGAAATCGTCCCCGTCTGGGGTCGCAACGAAGCCGGCGATCGCGTCCGCGTCACGGCCGACCAGTGCGTCCGCCCCGACACGAGCGCCGAAGCCCTCGCCGCGCTCAAGCCCGCCTTCGTCCCCGAGTTCGGCACCGTCACCGCCGGCAACAGTTCCCCGCTCAACGACGGCGCCGCGGGCCTCTTGGTCATGTCCGAAGAAAAAGCCAAAAGCCTCGGCCTCAAGCCGCTCGTCCGCGTCCTCTCGACCGCCGTCGTCGGCGTCGAACCGTCGGTGATGGGCACCGGTCCCGTCCCCGCCACAAAAAAAGCCCTCAAACGCGCCGGCCTCAAACTCGGCGACATCGACCTCATCGAAATCAACGAAGCCTTCGCCGCTCAGGCACTCGCCTGCATCCGCATGCTCGAAGCCGACGAAGCCAAGGTCAACACCCGGGGCGGCGCCATCGCCATCGGCCACCCGCTCGGCGCCAGCGGCGCTCGAATCGCCACCACGCTCATCCACAACATGCGCGTCACCGAAGCCAACCTTGGCCTGGCGACCATGTGCATCGGCATCGGGCAGGGAATTGCCACCGTGTTCGAGCGCGTATGACGGCCGCAACAATTTGTTATGCGATACCCATTACGCGCCAAGCCGGATGATCTTTCCCTTAGCCTGGTAGTCGGGCGGGTTCTCGACTTGTGTCGGCCCGTCGCCTTCGTCGAGACAGGTCAGATTGCGGCCGAGTCGTTTGGCTTGAAGTAGCGCTGCGTCCAGGCGGCTGAGCGCCGATGAACTGTCGTCGTTCGCCTGCACTTCCACCACCCCGCACGTTGCCGTCACCTGGACGTTCTCCGCGCCCACCTCGAACGTCGACGCGGCGACGACCTGGCGAATCCGTTCGGCGGCGCTCGTGGCGTTGCGAGGACCGGTGTCGCCGAGCACAACGACGAATCGCTGACCGCTGTGCCGCGCGACGAGATCGCACCCGCGCTTCTTACGCAACGCGCCGTCGATGATCTTGCCGACGGCGGCCAGCATCGCGTCGCCCGTCGCCGCCCCGTGGCGTTCGTTGAACCGCGCGGTGCGGGCAACGTCGAACGCAATCAGGCTCAACGGGCGGATGCGGTGCGGATCGTCCCGCTGCCATTCGTACAGCACGACTTCCAAACCCGTCCGGTTCACGAATCCCGTCAGCGCGTCGAGGTGCAACCGCCGGTCGAGCGACGCCAGGCGATTCTCGCCGATCATGATGGCCAGCAGCGATTCCTGCAACTGGTCGCGCAGCGCGTGGGCCATGTCGACCAGACGGCCGGTTTCCCCCAGCGTGCGGCGGCGCGTGCCCGCGGACTCCGCGCCGAAGTTGAGTTGCCGCAGATTGCTCCGCGTGCTCTCGATCTGGGCGGTCTGATCGAGCAACACTTCTTCCAGACGCTGACCGATCGTCTGCAACTCGCCCAGCGAATCGCGCCGCGCGGTCAAGAAACCGACCGCTTCATTCTGACGCAACAGCCAATCGGCGTTCAGGCGATCGAGGTCGTCCAGCGCCGCCGCCAGCGCGTTGGGCTGAAAATCGGCGAACACCGCCCGGATCTGCCTGTCGATATCGATCAACGCCGCGCGATATTTTCCGACCTCCAGACGCAACACCTGCGTCGACGCCTCGACGAACGACTGACACTTGCCGTAGCCTTCCCGTTCGATGTCCGCAAGCATGTCGAACCACGCGGCCGGCACCTCGGCGCTGGCGCCGGCCGTGGCCGACGATATGTCGACCACTTCAGGCAGTTCGTCGCCGGCGTCCTCGCGAGACGCGTCGTCCCGAGATTCGTTGGAGAGAGAATCGTCCCCCTCGGCCAATGAGGCCATTGCCTGTTCGATGGGCGGCTCGATCGACGTCTCGATGGCTTCCGTCGGCGCTTCGACAATCGCACCCGCGACGGATTCCTTAGTCAGGGAAGCCGCTTCATGCGCCCCCTGTTCGTCGGCGGCTTGGTCGACGGCGACCGTGGCCGGCGCAGCTTCGTTCGTGGCCGCCCCGTCGGCTTGCGGCGCGGCGATTTCCGCTTCGGCGCGCGCCGGCTGTTCCGGTCGCGCAACCTCCGCCGGTTCTGACGGCGGCGATTCCGCTCCCACCGGGACCGTCTCGGTGCGCAGCATCCACATCCGCTCGCGGCCCACCGCCGCAAGAAAGCCCAGGGCCAGATTAACCGCGATAATCAGGATCGTCGGCAGCAACACCGCGCACCTCCGCCCATAAGCATACGTCGCGTGGGCGCTCGCCAAAGGCGGGGGCGGTAAGCCGCAATCATCGCGGCAGACGGTCAAATCGAGCCACCCGACGGCGGCCGGCCCAGCTCAGACGTCGCAAGTCTTCGCGGCCGTTCGCAGCGCCGCGACGACATCGTCGCCCTTGGGAAGAAATTCCTGCCCCACGTAGCCCTCGTACCCCGTTGCGGCGATCACCTTCATCACGGCGGGATAGTTGATCTCCTGCTCGTCGTCCAGGTCGCGCCGGCCCGGGTTCCCAGCCGTGTGATAGTGGGCGATGAATTCCTTGTACTGGTTGATTCGCGTAATCACGTCTCCCTGCATGATCTGCACGTGATAAATATCGAACAGCAACTTCAGCCGCGGCGAGCCGACCTGCTTGCAAACCTCGATCACCCACTCGACGTTGTCGGCCAAATAACCGGGATGCCCCTTCATCTGTTCGTCGACGCGCGTGTTCAGCATCTCGATGCACAGGTTCACGCCGCGGCGCTCGGCTTGTCCGACGATCTTCTTGTAGCCCGCCACCGCGTTCTTGATCCCGTCCTCCTTGCTGATCTTCGTCGTGATGCCGGAGAACGTGATGACGTTGGGAAAGCCCGCGTCCGCGGTCGCGTCGATCGCCGGACCGAGCTTCGCGATGCACTCCTCGTGTTGAGCCGGATCGGCGAACCCCTTGGCAAACCCGTGGCTCGACGTCATCGCGCAAACGAGACCGTACTTCTTGAGCGTCGCAAAGTGCTCCGGACCGAGCAGCTCGATCGCCCGATAGCCAATCTCGACCGCGGCCTTGCAGAGATCCTCGACGGACAGCGGCTTGAAGCACCAGGAACAGATCGACTGCTTGATCCGCCCGCGCTGGATGCGGAATGGCTTGTCGTCGGCCGCTTCGGCGCGTTGCGAGAGGGCAAATCCCGCCAGGGCGGCGCCGGCGCCGGCCATCAGTTTTCGCCGCGTCAGCGAATCGCGCTTGTCGCGAGATTGTGCCATCGGAATGCCTCGTATGCGGTGACTTGAGTTGGGTTTCCGAGCGATCTTTGAGTTTGGATGCCGCTTGAGCCTCTGACCCAGATTCCTTACAGTGGGCAACTTCACCGTACCCACCCTCCGCGCGCCGCGGCCAATCGCGTCGCCGGCTATCCTACCGCGCGCGGCAAGAGCGGCGAACCATGTCTTCGAACAAAAACCAATCCGGCAAGCCAGCGGGCGATTCGCCGCCGCCCAAGGCCGTCATCAGCCGGCTCAGCCTTTACCTCCGCGAGCTCCAGCACCTCGTCCGCGACGGCCGCCTGACCACCAGTTCCAGCGGCTTGGGCCAGCGGCTCGGTTTCAGCGACGCCCAAGTCCGCAAAGACCTCGCCTATTTCGGCCAGTTCGGCCATCCCGGCATCGGCTACCGCTGCGAAGAGCTGATTCCCGTCATCCGCGGCATCCTCGGCACCGACCGGGGTTGGCCCGTCGCCATGATCGGGGCCGGCAACCTCGGCCGCGCCTTGTTGGGCTACAAAGGCTTCGCCCGCCAAGGATTCCGCATCACCGCCGTATTCGACATCGACCCCACCACCGTCGGCCGCACGATCGAAGGAGTCCCCGTGCATCACTTCGACGACCTGGAACGCGTGATCGCCGCCGAGCAAATCAAAATTGCCATGATCGTGGTCCCCGCCGCCGCCGCACAGGGCGTCGCCGACCGTCTGGTCGCCGCGGGAATCGAAGGAATTCTGAACTTCGCCCCCGTGACGATCGCCCTGCCCGAACACGTCAGCACGGTCGGCGTCGATCTGGCGATCGAGCTCGAGCAACTCACGTTCTCGGTCGTCAAGAAGCGCGGCGGGTGACCGCGGCGAACCCTAGAGTCAAATCCCCTTCGTCGCCAGCCATCGCTCGGCGTCGAGTGCCGCCATGCACCCTGTCCCCGCTGCCGTAATGGCCTGCCGATAATAATCGTCGGCCACGTCGCCGGCAGCAAACACGCCCTCGACGCTCGTATACGTTCGCTGGGCCTTGGTCCACTTCAAATAGCCCTTCTCGTTCATTTCGAGCTTGCCCTTGAGAAACGCCGTATTGGGCGTGTGCCCGATCGCGCAAAACATACCCCCCGCTTCGACGTCGCGCTTCCCCTTGCCGACCGTGCTGTCGAGCCGCACGCCGGTCACGCCGCTCTGGTCGTCGCCGAGCACTTCGTCGACCACCGTGTTCCACAACACTTCGATCTTCTTGTTGTTGAGTGCGCGATCTTGCATGATCTTCGACGCCCGGAGTTGGTCGCGCCGATGGACCATGTACACGATCGAGCCGAACTTCGAGAGGTAATCCGCCTCTTCCACCGCCGAATCCCCGCCGCCGACGACCACGAGCGGCTTGTTGCGAAACCGCGGCAAGGCGCCGTCGCACACGGCGCACGCGCTCACCCCGCGATTCTTGAACCGCTCTTCCGAAGGCAAACCGAGATAGTTCGCCCGCGCGCCCGTCGCGATGATCACCGCGTGAGCCTCGACCTGTTGGCCTTCGAGCGACGTGAGCTTGAACGGCCGCGACTCGAAATCGACGTCGACGATGTCGTCGGTCACGATCCGCGTGCCGAAGTTGAGCGCCTGTTGTCGCATCAGCTCCATCAGCTCCGGCCCGCTCACGCCCTGTTTGTGGTGCGGCGCCATGTAGCTGCGGCGGTCGGACGCGATCGAATTGTCGAGATACGCCTCCATGTCGCCGGCAGGAAAGCCGGGATAATTCTCGACCTCCGTCGTCAACGCAAGTTGCCCCAGCGGCAGCGTCCCCGCCATGCGGTTCTCTTCGGTCACCGCGCCTTCGAACACCAAGGGCGAAAGCGCCGCCCGCGCCGCGTAAATCGCCGCCGTCCACCCCGCCGGCCCGCTGCCAATGATGACCACCTTTTCCGCCATGACGTAATTGCCTCGCTCGTTGCGCTTGATGCACACTGTGGACGCGACCCTTTGAGCTACCGACACGCGCTCCCGAATCTACGGTGCTTCCTTTCTCAGCGCGGAATCGGTGAGGGCACGCAGAAACCTCAGAGGATTCCATCGACAAAAGTCATGCGACGAACGACGTCGGCTCGCTAATCACTAGGGAATTCTCTGCGCTCTCTGCGAATCCTCCGCGACCTCTGCGTTAAGAAAGTACCGACTTGTTCTTCGTTACCGACCAGGGCCTTTGGAAATCCCTTTGTTCCTGGTTCTCGCTTTCGATTCGATCTGCGGAAACTCGCAGGCATTATAGGCGTGCCCGACCGTTCGTCCACGGCGTCATGGACAGCGGCGGCAAAGCGCGGCATACTGACTGGTTCGGTTCCGCCGCGTAGATTCCCGCGGATTCCGCGGTTTTTCGCACATTCGTCGCACCACCCCTCTCGCCCCGCCATGCCCAGTCCCACCCCTTGTGCCCGTCGCGTCGCCGGCACGCAGTTGCCCAGTTACGTTTTTGCCAACAATCAGGACCTCGCCCGCTACGTTGCCGATCAGGTGGCGAGCGTCATCCGCGCCCGCAACGCCGTCGGCCAACCGGCCGTCCTCGGCCTGCCGACCGGCAGCACCCCGGTCGGCGTCTATCGGGAGCTGATCCGCATGCACAAAGAAGACGGCCTCGACTTCTCGCGCGTCGTCACGTTCAACCTCGACGAGTACTACGGCCTCGGCGCCGACCGGTTGCAAAGCTACCGCCGTTGGATGCACGAGAACTTCTTCAAGCACGTCAACGTCCCGGAAAAGAACATCCACATTCCCGACGGCAGCATTGCCCCCGAGGAACTCGAAGCCCATTGCCGCGACTATGAAGCCGCCATCAACGCCGCCGGCGGCATCGACCTGCAACTCTTGGGCATCGGCGGCAACGGACACATCGGCTTCAACGAACCGTTCAGCGGCCGCACCAGCCGCACCCGCCTCGCCACGCTCGATCCAATCACCCGCAGCAGCGCCGCCAGCGACTTCTTCAGCGAAGAGGCCGTTCCCACGCAAGCCATTACGATGGGCATCGGCACGATCCTCGAAGCCCGCAAGATTCTCCTCCTCGCGCTCGGCGAACACAAAGCGGCCATCGTCCGCGAAGCCGTCGAAGGCCCGATGACCGATCGCGTGCCCGCCAGCTTCTTGCAAGGCCATCCCGACGCCGCCGTGCTCCTCGATACGGCCGCCGCCAGCGATCTCACGGCCGAAGCCACTCCCTGGACGCTCGGCCGCGTCAAATGGAACGACGCGCTCATCAAACGGGCCGTCTTCTGGCTCTGCGAAAAAACCGGCAAGGCCCTGCTCAAGCTCGACGACAACGATCTCCGCACCCACAACCTGCACCAGCTTCTCCGCGAGCACGGCCCGGCCCAGGCGGTCGCCCATCGCGTCTTCCGCATGATGATGGACACGATCGACTACCATCCCGGCGGTCGCGAGCCGCGCCGCATCATCTGCTTCAGCCCCCACCCCGACGACGACGTCATCAGCATGGGCGGAACCCTGATCCGCCTCAACGAAGACGGCCACGAGACCCACGTCGCCTACATGACCAGCGGCAACATCGCCGTCTTCGACCTCGACGTTCGCCGCGTCGTCGACCTGATGGTCGAATGCAACCGCCAGTTCGGCATCGACGAAGACAAATCGCGCCAACTCGAAACGAAGGTCCAAGAAGCTCTCGCCACCAAACAGCCCGGCGAGTGCGATGACCCCGCTGTGCTCAAAATCAAGGGCCTCATCCGCTACAGCGAAGCCATCAGCGGCGCGACCGTCGCCGGCTGCCGCGAAGAGAACCTCCACTTCCTCGACCTCCCGTTCTACCGCACGGGCAAGATCAAAAAAAACCCCGTCGGCCCCGAAGACGTCCGCATCATTCGCGAGCTCATCGAGCGCATCGACCCCGCCCAAATCTACGTCGCCGGCGATCTCTCCGATCCCCACGGCACGCACCGCGTCTGCGCCGAAGCGATCTTCCTCGCCCTCGGCGAAATCGAAAAGTCGGGCAGAAAGCCGCCCGAAGTCCTCCTCTATCGCGGCGCGTGGCAGGAATACGCCCTCGACGAAATCGAAATCGCCGTCCCCTTGAGCCCCAGCGACATGGCTCGCAAGCTCAAAGCCATCTTCCGCCACGAATCCCAAAAAGACGAAGCCGTCTTCCCCGGCGCCGACGCCCGCGAATTCTGGCAACGAGCCGAAGACCGCAACAAAGGCACCGCCGCCACCTACAACCAAATCGGCCTGCCGGAATATTACGCAATGGAAGCGTTCGTCCGCTGGAAAGGCGTGCCCATTTAAGACGCCCCACGACGACACGCTAGAGCAAAGTTCTGCCGCACGACGTCCCAGTCAGGGGCAACACGCCCACCACCCAACGCCGCCCCGCCGCGCGCAATAAAAAACCCCGAAAAAACCGACCCGTCCCACGGAAAAACGCGAGAAGTGTTGAATAATTCCCTCTACCAGGGAGTAAGTCGCCACCCTTTCATCGCAAATTGTCAGGTTTCAATCTCGAATCTCAAATCCCACTCTCGAATCCAACGGACACCAGCCAAATTCTTTCTACCAAATCCCCGGCCCGGTTTCCATGAAGAATTTGACACCTCTCAAAGAATTGCCCGCTTCCGCGTCGCATCCTCCAGACGTGTCCTACGACGTGAGGCGGGCTTTGCCTGCCGGAACGGCCGAAAAGTATTGCTTCAAGTCTTCTGACGGGGAAAAGTCTCGAAGGGAGTCCTCGGCAACAGAAAACGCGTCGACCACACCAGCGAACAAAAAAACACAATACGTTGCTGCCTACCACACTCACTAGCGGCGACCAATCCTTCGTGCCCCGCGCCGCTCCGTTCTCGTCTCGACAGCCAGAGGCGACCGCCCGAAATGCTCGTCGGCGGCAATTACATCGACCGCTACACGGCGCCGGGCCTGAACCCGACTCGCCACCCTAGGCGTGATCGCCTCGGCGGCGTTCCCATTCAGTTGTAGGTGAACGTCGACCCCTATGATGTTTCCCGCCCAGCCTTGATCGACGTCACCGCCAATCACCAAGTCGCCAACAACGACTTGATCGACAAGACCTGGCTCGAATCCACCGGCTTGAATACCGCAAAGTGCCGCTTGCAGCCTTGCGCCTAACCCGCCCGGCGCGAAATTATCGTTCGGACATCCAACCGCTTCGTTCGGCGTCTCTTCCATGTCATCTTCTTGAGCGGGCGGCGGACTTACCCGCAACGTCACCGTGACCACGTTCGATTCCTCCATACCGTCATCGACGACGTAGCTAAACGAGTCGACTCCCGAAAACGTGGACGCCGCCTGATAGAGCAGGCTGCCGGGGAACTTGGTCAAGGTTCCGTGCTGGGGGCCGTCGACGATCCGCACGGAGTCCCACGACAACACGTCGCCATCCGGGTCCGAGTCGTTTGCGAGCAATAGCTCCGGCTCGATAAACTCTTCGTACCGCACTTCGATTTCGTCCGCGGCCGCAACTGGCGCCCGATTCTCGTACGTTACGTCGATAAACACGGTAGCCGTCGTCGCGTTTACGCCGTCCGTCAATCGGTATGTAAACCGATCGCGTCCGCGAAAACCGAGGTTCGGCGTGTACTCGCCGAATTCGCCATAATGGTAAGTAATCTGGCCGTTTTCGGGCGGCGACACGATCTCCAACTGCGTCGCCCAAAACGCCTGCGTAAACCACAAGTCGTTGTTGACGATTTCGCGATCAAGTCTCTTGATCGGCTCGGTGCGCGTGTCCATCGCCAGATAGTCGTCGACGGCGGCCAGACCGGCCACGAGGCGTATCGAAGCACTACCAAGCGTGGATGCGCCATCGGTCGAGACGACGCGATACACGAATCCGTCGACGAGTTCGTGGCGGGTACGGTGCGACTGCGGCACCATGTTTGCTTGCGGAGTGGTATATCGAAACCTCCCGTCGGCCCCGAGTTCAACGCTTCCGAATCTCGGTGCGACGACCAGTTCCAACGTCGCATCGGCCGGCATTGCGTCATTCGCCAACACGCCCTCGGCGGCGGACACGTCGTGAACGCTGCCTGAATATGCCACGAACTCGTATTGGTCGTGTTGCAGAATAAGCGTCGATTGGGAGAGGCCGACGCGAATTTCACCGTCGGGAACTTGCGACCGCGCGTACACATCGTTGCCCAACACAGAATCGTCGCCGGCGCCAAAGTGAACGGGCAAGCCGTACCCGTACATTCCGGCCTGCACGGTTTTCTTGGGGCCGTTCTCGAAGAACAGGTCGGTCTGGCCAATACGCGACGCCGTGACGGTGATCGAGCCAAACAAGTACGCGCCGGAGGCTGCGTCGTACGAAGGATCCGCACCTTGCGTTTCCGAAAGGGCGTAGTTCAGCGGCGAAATCGTCACCGCCGTCATTTCGGCGAGGATGTCCCCGGGGGCGCCCCATCCGAACGACGTTAGCGTCGTGCCCATCCAGCGAGCTTTCGGCTCGGCTTCATAGATTTCGGCCGCCGTGGGCACGACGACGCCGGCAGTGGCTGCAATGAGATTCAGGCCGACAGTTAGGATTCTGGCGCTTTCCGGCAACTGCATCCAGACATAGAGCGTCTTCGTCTCCCCCAACTCCATGTCGATCGCCGGGTTCTCGACGACCGGCCCTTCGCCGATGCCGCGCTCCGAGAGAAAAAACCGGATCGCGCCCTCGGGCAGTTCGTCGACCGCATAACTCCCGCCGGCATCGGCAGAATCTGCGTCGAGGGCGAGCCGCGTTTCGAGAGGTTCTGCCGCCAACCGTCGGCGCGCCGACGAACGGCGCTTGGCGGACGCTTTCCGATTCCAAAAGGGTGCTCGCAGTTTCATGGCGTCAAATCCGGTAGCGCGAAGAAACGGAAACCCGCTTACGGCGGGTTCGGAGAACACCGACCAGGCCGGCGTTCCTGCCTCCCCACCGCATTACCGATACGCCCATGAAGGCAGGATACACGAACGTGCCATATCACGCAACCAAAATAAGGACAAATTCACGCGGGCCTCCGTTGCCCCGAGGAGCCAGCCGGTCGTATTGTATGCTCATGCTTCGTGGGGCGTGGTTTTCCGTCGATATCGTCACAAGCGACGGCGGCCAAGGTAGAATTGCGCCGCCAATAGGCTGGCCCACTCTTTTGCCGTCTCGAATCCAAACGCCTCGAATTTGGCGCTTCACGATGATGCACGCACATTCGCAAAGCCCCCTCAACCGAAACTTTGCTATCGCGACAATCACCTTTGTCGCTTATCTCCCGGTTGCACATGCGAACCTCCCCGCCGCCGAATCCTGGCCCCAACTCCAATTCGATTCTCGCCGCTCCGGCAATGCCGAAGATCGCCAACTTCCCGACAAACCGCTCGCCCTCATCGCCGCCGCGCCGCTCACCGATGCCGTCTTCACTGCCCCCGTCGTCGCCAACAATCGCGTCTTCGTCGTCGATGGCAGCGGCGTGGCGCATTGCTTCGACGCCGCCACGCTCAAGCCGCTCTGGAAACGCGAAACCGATCCCGGCACGCCCGGCCGCTTTGCGGACGTGAACAACGTCTCCTCGCCCGCGGTCGCCGGCGACTATCTCCACTTCGGCACGATGTCCGGCACGTACTACGTCCTCCGCGTCGCCGACGGGGGCGTGGCCGCGAAGATCGAACTCGGCGAACCGATCTTTTCGTCGCCTGCCGTTAGCGACGACGGCCCGACGGTCTACTTCGCCTCGCTCGGCTCGCGCATCCACGCCCTCAAGCCCGACGGGACAATCCGCTGGACCTGGGACTTCGTCCGCGAAGTCCTCAAGTTCGACGGCGACCGCTGGAACGGCGAAGCCTGGGCAGCGCACAAGAAAGGCCGCGTCACGTGGCAAGATCAGTTCTGCTGCTCGCGCGATCTGGCTGTCGTCGGCAAGACCGTCGTCGTTCCGTGCGGCGGATCGGTGGTTTGGCTCGAAGACAACGATGATACGAGCGACGACGCGACC
>QEVJ01000174.1 GCA_003576845.1 Planctomycetota bacterium | reverse complement strand
GACGGGCGGTAGGTAACCGTCAGTTTCGGTCGAAGGCTCGCCGTCGACGCTTCGCTGGAGAGAAAGTCGACTCCATTGCCGCCGCCTTCGAGCCACCGGAGCGCCCAACCGTTATTAACGGCGCCATTTGCCCACGCTTGCACGCTCGCGGTCACATCCAGCGTCAGCAGCCCACTGCCGACGTTCGCGCTGCCGTTCCCCGACCCGACGACCACTACCGGCTCGACGGCGGCTTCGATTCCATCGGCCGACACGCCGGCCGAAAGCGTGTTCCAGGTGTCGCTGTTGCTCCATCTGCGCAGCATCTGGTGAACACTCATGCCGCTTCCGGGACTGACGATGGCAAGCGCCAAGGTTGCCGAGTCGATGCTCGCGCCCAATGGAACCTGGCCCGCCGCGCCGCCAATCAGGTTGCCGAACCGGAGCAATGCCATGCTTTTTGCGTTCGTGTTTTGCGGGTCTTTCGCGTCGATGCTCAATTGCGTGGTGACGCTGTGATTTGCGTCCGCGCCGCGCGAACCTGTGCCGGATTCCTGCAACATCGTATCCGCCGCTGCGGAGTACCCACCGACGCCTTGCTGGAGCACGACGACCGTAGGCTCGCCTTGCCCCGGCGAGTCGGGCGGTCCTTGGGCGAA
Source organism: Planctomycetota bacterium (assembly GCA_003576845.1). Classification (GTDB taxonomy): domain Bacteria; phylum Planctomycetota; class Planctomycetia; order Pirellulales; family PLA5; genus PLA5. The sequence goes on along the minus strand of QEVJ01000174.1, from coordinate 11,258 downwards.
TAACGCGGCGATCGCGCCGCCGTCGAGCGCGCCGGCGTAAATCCGCGAATCGTCGACCCAACCGCGAAATGTGCCCGCCGCCGCGCCCGACGAATTCAGCGCGCTGCCGATGGCGGCCCATTGGATGCTGTCGAAATTGGCTGGCCGGCCGACGCTCAGGCTCCCGTCCGCCGCGCCGTCGAGGTACAGCCGCCACGTGCCGCCATCGTAAGTTGCGGCGGCGTGATGCCAATGGTTGTCGCTGATCGTCCTCGTGCCCACGATCGGATGGTTCAGCCCCGGATTCGTGCCGCTAACGTGCTCTTCCATATCGGCGGCCAAGACCCATCCGCCGCTGCTTGGCGCCAGGCCGAGAAAGAAGTTCGCATCGCGCGCGTCGCCGTCGGCTTCACCGCGCCCCTTGGTGATGAGTGGCTCGGCCTGGATGCCGCCGATCCCGGTGTTTGCGGTGATGCCAGTTCCCTTGCGCTGAAACCAGGTCGCCAACGTGAACTGCGACAAGCCAAACGGTGACGACGATTCGCCGGAGTCTAGGCGGGCGTAGTCGTTCGTGCCGTCGAGAGAGAGCAAGCCGCCGCTGCCGGCAGCAACAAGCGATGCGCCTCCGACGAGCGTGGCGTCGTTGCCGTTCCCGGAAGCATCGCCGGTCGTCGCGCCGCCGCCGTCATCAAACATCCAGTGGCCGAGCAGTTGCCCAGACGGCGTGGGCGAGACATCCCCGGAAAGCGACAAATCGAAGCTGATGTCGGAACTGGTCGCGTTCGCCTGATGGATTTCGGCGGCCACGACGTTCGTTCCCGCCACGAGCAACTGCGGATCGACGTTGAACGAAATCGGCGTCGACTCCGCAGATCCGCCTACCGCCGAAGACGCCAACGTAGCGAACGTGATGCTCCCCGCGGGCATGTTGCTGCGGGCGACTTCCTGGCCGTTGAGATAGACGACCGCGCCGTCGTCGCGAACGAGCGCTAGTTCCAGGTTCGCAAACTGCTGCGGGTCGTCGACGTTGAACGCGCGGCGGAAGTACGTAGTCGTATGCTTGTTCGCGGCATCGCCGCCATACGACACGATGGTTGCTTCGTCGCCGTCGCCGTATCCGAGTTGCGCCGGTCCCGTTTTCCAAGTCGAGTCGTTGTAGGCAACGCCGCGCCAAGAGGTTCCCAAATCCGTTCCTGAATCGAAATACTTCCAAACCGACCCCATGTCGATCAATTCGCCGTCGCCAGTCTGGCTCGGAGAAATCACCACGCGATCGATGAGCGTCCCGCCGTTGGCGATGGAATGAAACTCGACCGTCATCGCCGAGGCATCGGCCGTTGCGCGCATCGCGCCGTAATTCGCGTTGTATCGCACCTGGCTTCCCACGACGGGCGTCCCGAACGCATAGATGCTGCGCCCGCCGAGACCGTTAACGATATAGGGCAATCCGCCGACGTCGATCCGTTCGTAAGTGTGGTCGTGTCCCGCAAGCACCAGATCGGCGCCCCAGGCAGCAAAGGGCCATTGCAAGGTCGCGTTCGACCCGTGTGGGCCGGACGAGTACGGCGCGTGGTGGAAATAGACGACCTGGAAGGGCGCGGTCGAGCTCGCCAGCGCCGATCGCAGCCAATTCGCCTGTGCGGACGTGCTCGCTCGACCGTCGGGTTCGTTGGCGTCGCTGTCGATCGCGAAGAAGTGAACCGGTCCGCGGACGAAGTCATAGTACCGCTCGTTGCCCGGCAACGTGAAATAGTCGAGATACGGCTGAGCGTTCGACGTGCCCCAGTCGTGATTTCCCAGCGTTGGAAAGAAGCGATTGACCGTCGAACCCGGGCCGTAGCTGCCGCGATAGTCGCCGATGAACTGCTGGTAGTGCTTGCCGATGTTCTGGTCGATGGTGGCCGCGGAGCCGACGTCGTAGTTGTTATCGCCGACCGTGATGACCGCGCTTGGGTCCCAAGACGCGACCAGATCGGCAACCGCCGCTTCGGCGGGGCCATCGGCGCCGTAATCGCCGATGACCGCGAACTCGATCGTGCCCGCTGGGTCCGAGACGCGCTCATAGTAATAGAGCGGCTCGTGTGTTCCTTCGCTATTCGTAAAGTAACCGCGGCCCTGACCGTCCCAAGAAATGCCTTCGCCCAATCGCTGCGTGGTGTAGGGAATGCTTTCGGGGGCAACCGCGAGTGCCGCGGCGATCGACGTTCCGACCGGCCGCGAATAATAAAACGCGTCGTCGAAGTCCTTGAGCAAGATTTCCCGCCCATCGGGCGAAATATCGCCGCTCAGCGCGCCGCCCCACGTGAGTTGTCCCAGGTACTGAAGCGTCGTCGTGGTCGAAGTCGACTGGGGATACGCCGCACGGTAAATCCGCGACGGCGTATCCCGCTTGGTGATGATGTAAATGTCGCCCGTGTCGGGATCGACGATCAACGACTCCGCGTCGTGGGAACCGTCCGGGTATCGCAGGGAAATCGCCGCGACTCCCGATAGGTTGACGTTCACGGGACTCTGATCCGACCGCACGGCGGGCTCTGCAACGCGGTACACCGTAATGGTCATGCGGACCTGCGCGTTGTCGCCCGTGTCCGCAATGTAGATGTAGTCCGTTCCAGCCTGCGGACCGGGACCGATGGCGAGGTCTTCCCAGTCCACGGCGGGCGCCTGCGTGTCGTAAATGCCGAGATGCTCGCCCCGCGACGTCATGGCGAACAGTCGCGAGTCGCCGTTGTCGTTGTGTGTCCACAACACGTCCGCTTGTCGGCGGCTGGCGACCAATCCCGAAGCTTCGACCAACTCCGGCGTCTCCACGACGCCGCGGATGTCGCCGCCAAGGAATTGTGGCGCCGCGAGCAGGCATCGCGATTCGAGTCGCTCGCCTATGAGGGCGCGGCGTTGCGGCTCGGCGGAAGGGCGCGACGCCCATGCGGTTCTCCGCATTCGCCGCCGATCCAAATCGTCGTTTGCCATCCTTCGCGGAACGCGCGCTGAAGACATCGCAAAGACCCTCCGTAGCGAAGGCGATCCGAGGCGACCCGAGGCGATCGGCAACGCCGCCGCGGCAAGGCTTCGGCGGCGCGTGCGGCGGCAGTTTTGGCAAATCCTATGCCGCCGCTCTCTTTGCTCCGGTCCCTTGGATCAGCCAGGTTGTCGCGGCCGATGCGCTTCGAGTTTGCGATGATGAAAGCCCGCCGCGCATCAACGAATCGCCTGCGACGCACGGACGCTAGCATCGGTGCGTCCCAAGCCGAAGGTGAGCACGAATTGCGCGAGGTGATCGCCCGGTGAACAACCCTGCGGCAATTGGAACGCGTCGGCTCTTGAGCATCAGAGAGGCGCCGGAGCCGCCTCGTCAATCCGGAGGGTAACAATGCTGCGGCGTCATCGTTCTTCGCCACGCCCGGGGCCGTGCCATTCAACCGCCGCGCCGACTTGAGCCTCGTAGGTATCCTGGCCATCGTGCAGCACTCGGGGTAACAGGTCCCCGAAGGCATTCACTTCGAGCACGTAATGCCGCCGCATCCCAGGCACAAAGAGCACGTCGAGCCCCATTTGCATCGATCGAGGGAACTGCTGCGCAACACGACGGCAGGTGTCCTCTAACTGCCGAGTCGCCTCTTCGCCCAGTTTGACAAGCAACCGATCGAGATCGCCGCGGCGATTGCCCAAATGCAGGTTCGTGATGGGCCCGCGGCTCGTTCGCACGACCATGTGCCGCGGCTCGCCCGTGATGACGACGACGCGCAGATCGAATACGCGGCCGTCGAGCGCCGCCTTGGGCAGCCAGGTTTCGACGTGGACGCGATGCGGCGCCAATGCGTCGATCAATGGCCGCACTTCGACTACGCCGGTATACCGTCGCAGCGAGAGCGAATTGTACAGCCGCGTTTCGCCGTCGCATTGCTCCATTTCGACCGTCGTTGTCGCCAGCCATTTCTCGCGGCGTCGCTCGAGCGCCACGACGCCGGATGCCGACGAGCCGTGCGCGAGTTTGACGAACACGCGCGTCGCACACCACGATTCCATCCGGGCGACCAACTCGTCGAAGCAGGTCACCGTGCCTAGCGCCGGCGGAACCGAAATGCCGGAGCGTTCGAGCCGGCGATGACATTGCCGCTTATCGCACATCACCGCGATATCGGCGGCGTTGGAAAGCGCAATGAGGTCGCCGCGCGCCGCGACGGCCGCGTCGAGGGATCGCAGGCATGCGCAGTACCCCAAATACCACTGCCGCGGAAACAGCACGCGTCCACGGTCTTCCTTCAGGCCGGCGAGGGCCTTCGCTCCCAGGTGCGGCGAACCTTCACGCTCGGCTCTCGCCGCGCCGAGCGAGAGCAGCCCGCGTTCGACTTCGAAGTTTTCTCCCGGCGATTCGATCCGCAGGAACGCTCCGCGCGGAACCTCGTCGAACGGCTTCCTTCCGGAAAGCAAGTCGCGATAGGCAACGACAACCGCCGGCGCCATCCCGCGCCGTCCGAGCGCCCGCTGAAAGAAGGCAACGCGGCGGTTCTCGGGATTCCCCACGATCGCAACGGCGCGCGACATAGCGGTTACTCGGACACCGCGACGTAGCGATGCGGTTCACCATCCCAATCGTCCGGCTCTTTCGCGTCCGTCGCGTCGAGCTCGGCTAGGAACGACCGCAAGCGTTTCACGACTTCCGTGCCGACGTAGTGATGGTGAATATCGAGCTTCTTGAGGTTCCGAATGCCCGGCCACGCGGCGAGCGCCTTGGCGCCCTCATCGGAAAGCGTCCCTAGAGACAGGTCGAGGACTTCCACCGTCGGCGGCAGGCCGAGCTTTGCGATCAGCGCCGCCGTGAGATCGGCATCGCAATCGTCTCGCAAGCCGAGATAGCGGAGCCGCGGAAACTTGCCCGCCGCCAGCAGCGGATCCAAATCGCCGACGAGTATGTCGTTGCCGTAGCCTTCATCGCCTAGCCATAGCTCGAGATGCTCGAGCGCGGGCAACGCGGCGGATGCAATCTCCCGCACGACGGTTCGCGAGAGCCCGCCGGTTTCGATCACCAGCTTTCGCAGGCGGTCGTGTTGCGGGCGGCCGAGGCTCAAGTCGCTTCCGCCGCGAATCCAAAGCTCTTCGAGCTTGGGAAACGCCGCGAACAACGGCGACACGTCGCTTTGCAAGATCCAGGAGATCTCGGATTCCTCGACGGTCATCTCGCCCAGGAACAACGCCACGAGATTCGGCAATCGGTCGCGGCCGCTGACGAGTGCCTCGACCACCGCGGACGAATCGGCGCCTCCTCCTGCCTGGCCCCAATCGCCAATCACCAGCGCGCGAATCTCGCCGCTCGACGGATGGTCGAGCAAGCTGGCGAACAGGTCCGCAAACGAATCGCCGCTTTCCGTCGCGTCCCAGTCGAGCGACAACCGAACCGCCGGCAACACCGACGTCGGCAGGTCGGCGCCGCGAGTGTATTCCACGATCGGCAGCCCCCCAAATTCCTCGATATGCTCGTTGATCGTCATCGGCGCCGCTCGCGGAAGTCAGGAATCGAATGCTTCTGGAAATTCGGCCAGCCGAAAGTGTACAATGGTCACTCGTGGTACGCCAATCCGGCGGAGGCGGGCATTCGATCTAGGGGAGCGAACGACCATGTGGCGACAGGGCGACGTTTTCATCCAAGCCTGGCCCACAGTTCCCGACGGCGCGAAGGAACTGCCTCACTGCATTCTGGCGAAGGGCGAGCTAACCGGCCATGCCCATCGTGTCGCAGAGTCGGGCGCGGCGGTGCTCTTCGAGCACGGCGGCGTGCAATACCTCGACGTGCGCGGCCCGCGCGCGACGATCGCTCACGAAGAGCATGGCCCGATCGTGCTCGAACGCGGCGTCTATCGCGTCTGGATCCAGCGCGAGTATTCGCCGCAGGAAATCCGCCGTGTCGTGGACTGACGCCCTCGTCGACGGAGACGCACCGTGGAAGTCATCTCGTGGCTAAAGAACCTGTTTGGTTCGCCGGAGGCTCGCAAGCTTGCGGACGTCGATCTTTCCGACGTTGCCGACGAAGTCACGGACGTGTTCGCAAATGTGCAGCGCGAACAGGCCGAAAGGGAAGCCGAAAGGATGGCAGCGCGCGCGACCTCGCCCGCCGGCATTGCCAAGCGCGTCATCGACGGTGGCGAAGCGCCCCCGGGCATGAACGTCGCCGCTTCGCTCTCCTGGAAAGGCGAACCGCACGCGCCAAAGCTGCCCACAGGCCTTACCTGCCATGCGCTCGACCTCGAAGGGACCGATATCCAAGAACTTCCGCCCGGCCTGACGGTTCGCTTCCGGCTTAGCCTGCGGAACTGTACGCGGCTCGAACGATTGCCTGCCGGACTGCGGGCTGGTTCGCTCGACCTCGCCGGATGCGTCTCGCTCGAAGCATTGCCCGAGGACTTCGCTACGTCGTTCCTCGATATCAGCGATTGCCCCCAAATCGATCGCTGGCCGAACCGCGCATCGCTCGACGTCGGTCGCTTGCGGGCGCGGAATTGCCTCGGTATCACGACGCTGCCGCCGTGGATCGGGCGACTCGCACAACTCGACCTCAGCGGTTGTGCGAACTTCCGCGAGTTGCCGGAGAGCCTGAAGGTTTCCTCATGGATCGACGTCGGCGGCACGGGCATCCGCTCGCTGCCGCTGTCGCTCGCGGGCGTCGGCCTGCGGTGGCGGGGCGTGCGAATCGACGAACGCATCGCGTTTCGCCCGCAGGAAATCACGGCCGACGAAATTCTGCAAGAACTCAATGCCGAGTTGCGCCGCGTGAAACTCGAACGAATGGGCTATGAACGCTTCTTGAGCCAGGCGAATCCCGAAATCCTCGATAGCGATGCCGACGCCGGCGGCAAGCGAACTCTGCTCCGCGTGCCCCTGGTCAACGACGAGCCGCTCGTGTGCGTGTCGGTCTTCTGCCCATCGACGGCCCGCCAGTACCTCATCCGCGTGCCGCCGGACACGCTGACGTGCCGCCAGGCGATCGCCTGGACGGCGAGCTTCGAAAACGCCGACGACTATCGTCCGACCGTGGAAACGTAGTTGATTCTTGCTGTTGCGACGGACGCGGCGCCATGCTCAATGCCAAGGCACTGATCGGCTCGCACGACGTGCTGCTCATGACGCTCGATACGCTCCGCTACGACGTGGCACGCGCGTGTCTCGAATCGGGCCGCACGCCGAATCTCGCCGCGGTGCTTCCCAGGGGCCGCTGGGAGCGGCGGCACACGCCGGGCAGCTTCACGCTCGCCGCACACCAGGCGTTTTTCGCGGGCTTCCTGCCCACGCCGGTCGATCCGGGGCCGCATCCGCGACTCTTCGCCGCCGCGTTCGCCGGCAGCGAGACGACGGCCGAAACGACGTTCACTTTCGACGCGCCGACGCTCGTCGAGGGCCTCCGCCGCGTCGGGTATCACACCGCTTGCATCGGCGGCGTCGGGTTTTTCAACAAGCAAACGGCGCTCGGCCGCGTCTTGCCCGATTTGTTCGACGAGAGCCATTGGTCGGCCGAGTTAGGCGTGACCAGCGCGACCTCGACCGAGCGCCAAGTCGCGCTTGGCTGTGCGATCCTCCGCGAGATTCCCGCCGAACGCCGATCGTTCTTGTTCGTGAACGTGTCTGCGCTGCACCAGCCGAACTGCATCTTTGCCCCCGGCGAAACCGTCGATTCGCCGCGAACGCAAGCCGCGGCGCTGGCCTACGTCGACCGGTGCTTGCCGCCGCTTTTTGACGCCCTGCGCGCCCGGGGCGATACGCTGTGCATCGTGTGCTCCGACCACGGCACGGCCTACGGCGAGGACGGCTATGTCGGACACCGCGTGGCGCATCCTGTGGTTTGGAACGTCCCGTATGCCGAGTTCGTGCTGCCGCGCGGCGGGAGGGCGGCGACATGATCGTCCGCGTGCCCACGTTCTCGCGCAATGAACCCTATGTGGGCTACGCCTACGGCTATCCGCACAAGTCGGCCTATCGGCGGTTCGATCCGCCGGTTCCGCTCGCCCACATCTGGCGAGAGGAAGACCGGCGTTCGCTGTTTCTCTATCTGCACGTGCCGTTCTGCGAGCATCGCTGCGGGTTTTGCAACCTGTTTACGCTTGCCAACGTCGGCGCGGATCTGCCCGCGGCGTATCTGCGGCAGTTGCGGCGGCAGGCCGAGACGATTCGAGCCGCGCTGTCCGATGCGCGCTTCGTCCGCGCGGCGATCGGGGGCGGTACGCCGACGTTCCTCGACGAACCGCAATTGGCCGAGTTGCTCGACATTGCCGAAAGCGTCTTCGGCATCGACTTTCACGCCGTACCCGCGTCGATCGAAGCCTCTCCCGCCACGCTCGCGACCGACAAACTTGCGCTATTGCGGGAACGCGGCATCGAGCGCCTGAGCTTGGGCATCCAGACGTTCGACGATCGCCAGTCGCAGCGTCTCGGCCGGCCGCAACGCGCGGCGGAAGCTCACTCGGCGATGGCGCGCGCCTGCGCCGCCGGGTTCCCGACGGTCAACGTCGATCTGATTCACGGCGCGGCTGGCCAGACGATCGCGGCATGGCAGCGGGATGTCGCGGCGGCACTCGCGTATCGGCCGACGGAAATCTATCTCTACCCGCTCTATGTCCGCCCGCTTACCGGACTTGGCGAGCGCGCGGCGGCGCCGGCCGATAATCGGCTGGAATTGTATCGGGCCGGCCGCGCAATGCTGCTCGACGCCGGGTACGTGCAAATCTCGATGCGGATGTTCCGGTTGGCGGAACGTCCACTGGACGCGGGACCGGCATATTGCTGTCAGTCCGACGGCACGGTCGGGCTCGGTTGCGGCGCTCGGTCGTATACCCGGCGATTGCATTATTCCACCGAATTTGCGGTCGGCCGCTCCACAGTCCGCTCGATCCTCGCGGCGTACATGCACCGCTCGCCGGGCGACTTCGCGCTCGCCGACTATGGCGTGCGGCTCGACGCCGACGACGAGCGCCGCCGCTTCGTGCTCCTCGGCCTGCTGCAAGCCGAAGGTCTCGACCTCGTTGCGTACCGCCGGCGTTTCGAAACCGATGCCTGTGACGACCTGCCGCAACTCGCCGAACTCGTCGACCGCGATCTGGCCCAGCGCAATTTCGCCCGATTGCGGCTAACGCCGCCGGGATTGGAACTGTCGGACGCCATCGGACCGTGGCTCTATGCGCCGCGGATCGCTCGGCTTATGGAGGACCGCGAATGCCGCTGAACCTGTCGATTCTTTATCGCGGCCCGTTGTCGAGTTGCAACTACGATTGCTCGTATTGTCCCTTTGCGAAGCATTGGGAATCGCCCGAGGAATTGGCCCGCGACCGCGCATCGCTCGCTCGATTCGTCGGCTGGATTGCCGACCGACCGCAAGACGTCTTCGCCGTGTTCTTCACGCCGTGGGGCGAAGCGCTCGTCCGCCGCTGGTATCGCGACGCCGTCGTTTCGTTGAGCCAGTTGCCGAACGTCGTCAAGGTGGCTGTGCAAACAAACCTGTCGTGTGCGCTCGATTGGCTTCGGCACGCCGACGTGGCGAAGGTCGGCTTGTGGTGCACGTATCACCCGAACCAAACGACACGCGCGGCATTCCTCGACCAGTGCCGGCGCCTCGATGATCTGGCCGTTCGCTATAGCGTGGGCTGCGTTGGCCTGCGCGAGCACGGCGAAGAGATTGCCCGCCTGCGCGAGGCCTTGCCGCCGAGCGTCTACCTATGGATCAATGCTTACAAGGACGCGCGTGCCTATTACGACCAGCGGACGTTCGACTTCTTTGCGGCGATCGACCCGCTCTTTCCGATCAACAGCGAGAACCACGCGAGCCTGGGGCGCTCGTGCCGAAGCGGGTCGACGGTCGTCGCAGTCGACGGCGACGGCAATGTGCGGCGCTGCCATTTTGTCGCCGACATCATCGGCAACCTTTACGCACGCGATTTCGCTCCCGCGCTAACGCCGCGGCCGTGCCCCAACGCGACGTGCGATTGTCACATCGGCTATGTCCATCTGGAGCACTTGCGGCTCGATGAAGTGTTCGGCGAAAGTTTGCTGGAACGCATTCCCGCTCACTGGCGCGACGGGCGAAAGGACGACCTTGGATGCGGCGTTGCCCGATGACCTCCCCTCCGTGACCTCTTTGTTCAAGAGAAAAAGCGAACCATGCCCGACCTCACCGACCAACTCGACGTTATTGCCGTAGGCGCCCATCCGGACGATGTCGAAATCGGCGTCGGCGGCACGCTGGCCGCGCTGGTTCGGCAAGGGTATCGCGTTGGCGTCATCGACCTGACCGACGGCGAGCCAACGCCCGGCTCGCCGGGTCCGGAAGTGCGGTTGGCGGAAGCGAGCGCGGCGGCCGAAGCCCTCGGCGTCCACTATCGCAAGACGCTCGACCTGCCGAACCGCCGGCTATTCGACGATTTCGAAGCCCGCGTCGCGCTGGCGAAGGAGTTTCGCAAGCATCGCCCGCGATTGGTGATCGGCCTGGGCGAGAAGACGCCATTGGCCTCGCCCGACCATTGGCAGGCGGTGCAGATCGTCGATGCGGCGGTGTTCTACGCGCGGCTCACAAAGTGGGACGAGCAATTCGACCACCTTCCGCCGCACGTGATCTCGGCGCAGCTTTACTACACGCTACTCGCCACGTCGCCCGCGCCGCTCGCCGGCCTGGTGCACTTCGTCGCGGACATTTCGGAAACGCTCGACCAGAAAATTGCGGCGATTCGCTGCTACGCGACGCAATTCCCGCCGCACAAAGAATACGTCTTCACCCGCGTCCGCGCGATGGCGGAGCAACACGGCGTCTCGGCCGGATTCGCCGCGGGCGAGTTGCTCGCCAGTCCGCGAAACTTCGGAACGCGCGACGTAATGCGGACGCTATTCGGTTGAACGTGCACGCGCCGACCGATTCGCGCGCCGCCGCCCGAGGCGACCGACGAAATCCACGAAGCGCCGCTGCCGGGTGCGTGTCCCGATTGCGGCGGCCGGCGTCGTCGTCTTTGCGGTCGTAGTCTTCGTCGCGGACATGATCTTTCTCCCATCGTTCGTGGCCCGCGTCGCCGCAGCGTTAAACGTCAACGCGCTCTGCGGCGCCGCGATACGACACACAGAGCCCTGCGGGTCGCCCCGCAACAAGCGCGGTGATCCCCGCGTGGCGAGGAATCTCGAAACTTTTCGCCCGCGAACACGAACGACTTGCCTTAGGATCGAAGATTAAATAACCTCCCAAAGCTCCGCGGGCAGCACGAAGTAATTCCAGCGGGGCAGGATGGGCTCGAATAGGATGCGGAGTTGGTCGA
>QEVJ01000173.1 GCA_003576845.1 Planctomycetota bacterium | reverse complement strand
TGGCCAAGGCGGCGCGTTCATCCTGATTCCGTTAATGCTGCACGTGCTCAAGCTGCCGTTTCGAGTCGTCATTGGCAGCAGTCTGGCGATCGTCGCCTGTTCGGCCGTGGCGAGTCTTTTCGGCAAGATCATCGCGGGGCAGGTGTCGGCCGAATTGGCAATTGCGGTGGCGCTCGGAGCGATTCCGGGCGCTCAGCTTGGCGCCAAAATGAGTTTCCAAACGAAGCCAATCTGGTTGCACCGCATACTCGCCGTCGTCATCGCGGCCTCGGCCGTTCATATCGCCGTTGAAGCGTGGCAGATATGGCATCCTCGCTGTACGCCAATGGAGCCCGACAATGGATGCAGCAGTTCGACGTGAAACCGATTCCGCTCGAGAGTCAGGACAGAATACTCCGTCGGCCGCAATTCCCGCCTGTTTTGTGTGGGCGGCTCTGGTGGTCGCTTTCGTGGCGACCGCGGGGAGCCTCTGGTTGAGCGTGGGGATGGGCCTCAAAGCATGCCCGTTGTGCTTTTACCAGCGCACGTTGGCCATGAGCACTCTCGGCGTCCTGGGGATTGGCGTGCTGACCGGCAGGGGACACCGAAACGTCCTCTGCGTCCTGGCTCTTCCGATGGCGGTGGGCGGTTTCGGGGTCGCTGTCTTCCATGTCATTCTGGAGCTGACCGGTAAATTGGAGTGTCCGCCTGGCATCCTGGGCGTTGGCACCGCCCCGGAACAAAGCCTCGTCGTGTTCTTGTTGTTGTTCGTGCTCGTCGCACTCGCCGCGGTGCGTGCCGGCACCTTCGGCGAACCCCGAATGGGCGTGTCGCTGGCGGCGCTTGTATTAGGTGCGTTATTCGCCGTGGGCGCCGCGATTTCCTCACCGCCGATGCCCGCCCCGCCGACGAAGGCTTACGGGACGCCGCTCGAAATCTGCCGTCCGCCGTTCCGCCCCTAACGAATCCCCATGACTTTTTGGCGTCGTTGCTTCGACTTGGGCGAAGTAAGGGACTCGGGAGTTGATTCGGGAATCATCGTTACGGCGGAAGAGACGCGGAACAGACTCTCGTCCCGAATGGCATGAAGATAGCCGGAAGTCTTTATCGGATAAGTCCTTGCTTTAGCTGTCGGCGTGGGCTGCGCATCTGGTTGTACTCTTTGGGTCGGCGTTTGCGAACGCGGGGTTCATAGCGATGCGGTCGATGAGGATTGGTGGCGAGACGCAAGGGCGGTAGTTTGCTGCAAGCCTGGGCGGGCCATCGCAGCGCATCCACGAAGCTGATGCGGGCCGGCGTCGTGTTCTGCCGTTCGGCGGCTTCGAGCATGACCAGGCGAACCAGGTTGTAGACCAGCGCGTAAATCGTCATTTCCTTGATCACGCCGGCCACGCCCATCGTCGTCTTGAGGTGATTCAAGTTCGTTTCGATGCGCCACCGCTGACCATACGGGGCCGCCAGTTCGTCCGCCGGATGTTTTTTCGAATCGAACAGCGTGGTGACGAGCGTGGTTTCTTGCGTCCGTGTGGTTTTGAGCTTGGTCCGATAGCGGAGTTCGCGCACGACGAGCCGCTCGGGAAGCGACCGATAAACCTCGTCGCTCATCTACACCGGGCGTTGCTTCGGTTTGGCGTACTCCACGAGCTGATCGAGCTTGCCCAACTTGCGGATCAAACTGCCGGTGGCGCGCGGCGATCGTCCCTTTGGGTTGCTTGCCGGTCAACTTGCGATCCTTCCGGAAGCTCACCAGCGCCCGCTGATGGGCGCGAAACAGGCCATTCACGTTTTGCTGCCCAAGCAGGGCCAAATGGACATACGACGCGAAGGCCGTGTCACCCACCAGGATGTCTCCCGCGCCGAGTTCCGGATGCAGCAAGCCGACTTGAGACATGTCGTGCGTCCGCAGCGGCGTTGCCAATTGCTTGACCAGCAAACCGCTCTCGGCGTCGAACATCGTCAACCAATGAGCCACGGGAGAACCACAGCCAGACCGTTGACCTCCCGGTTGGCCGAAATGGGCTTGCAACTCGGCCGTGTCCGGCATCGAAAAGCCCGAGCCGTCCACCAGGAACGTTCGATGACCGAACCACAACGGAAGCGACGCGGTGCGTCGCGCGGCGCGGCAGGTTTGCTGGAGCAACCCCTCGTACACCGCCAACGGCAATCGGGCCCGTGCCTGACAATAGGCCTCGCCCAAGCAACTCAATCTCGCCAACCGCACCGTATGGGAGCAAGCGGCATTGCCGGGCAGCACTTGAACGATGAAGGCGTGGACGGTTTCCACGGGACCGAGTTCCCGCCGCCGCCAACGATGCCCAACCGCGCTGCAGGCTTTCTCGATGGACTCGGCCGTTAGACAATCTGCAACGTTCCGCATCCCAGTTCTTAGCGTTAACATAACATTCGTCGGCACGGGAACGATACTCGCTTCGGCTCCTTGGCGGTGCGGGGCGGCGGGAAGAGGAATTGCGATTGACGCCCGCCGTTATGTCCCCGACGATGGAAGCAGGGGCTCGCGGGCGCGGCCCTGAGCGGGCAACTTCCAAGCAATCATGAGCGCATCGTCCTACGACGGATTCCGAAAGCCGGACGCTGCTTTGAGCGCCGATGGCGACGATGCTCGTGGGCCCGTCTATGTGGCGCGTGCTTCGCTGCTGGCCGCGGCATTCCTGGCGGCGAGTCTGATTGGCCTGGTGCTCAAGCCGGACGGCGACTTCGGAAGTCCGTTCTGGCCCGCGGCCGGCATTGCGCTGGGCGGCTTGATCGTTGGCGGGCTACGGCTTTGGCCGGCGATCCTCGTGGCGGCTCTCGCTGAGGCGGCGTGGTCTCTCGGGCGAATGTCGCCGGCAATTGCGGGTTCCGACATCGCGGCCGTGGCGGCGGCCGCGGGCATCGGGGCAACGCTTCAGGCAATCGCGGGCGCTTTCGCCGTTCGCGGCGGGCGGGGACGGTTTGCATTTCCCATCGACGACGGCCGCTTATTCAAGCTGTTCTTGGTCTCAGGCGCGGCGTGCAGCGTCGTCAACTCGTCCATCCTAACGGGCACGCTTTGGGGCATGGGTCTCGTCGATTCCGATAGCGCGCCGTGGCTGTGGATCACGATGTGGACCGGCGACGCCACGGGAGTGTTTTTGGTCGCACCGCTCGTACTGCTGTGGTTCGGGCAGGGGAGGGATCGGAGGTTGCGGCGGCTCGCGACGTTCGGCGTGCCGCTGGTCTTATTCGTGGCGGTCGCGACCGTGATCGCCGCGCAGATGCAGGCTTCCGAGCGGTTGCGATGGCGAAAAGACTTTCAACGCCAGGCCCAGGCCGCCGCCGACGACGCCCGCGACCAATTCAACGGCGCGCTCGAAGTCCTGTACGGGGCGCGCGGGTTATTCGATGCCAGCGACGACGTCCACGCAAACGAGTTCGAGCAATACATTTCGCTGTATTTGACGCGGCGACCGGCGTTGCTGGCGGTCGCCTGGACGCCTCGCATTTCCCAGGCGAAGCGCGAGGAGTTTCAGGATCGCCTCGCTGCGCGGGGACGCGGCAATACGATCGTCGTCGAATTCGTGCCCGGGGGCGAAATCGTGCCGGCCAAATCGCGGCCGGAGTACTTTCCGGTGAAATTCGCCAAAGCCCAGCGGACGAACGCGGTGTATTACGGTTTGGATTTGGTCTGTTTGGAAGATTGGCGCAAGGCCGCGGAATCGGCCTGCGCAAAGGGAGAGGCGATCGTCGCGTCGCCGTTTCCAATTCACGAACCGGATCGGCGCTACCAGGCGATTCTCGCGTTCCTGCCGGTTTACGCGAAGGGCGCCGCGCCGGCGAACCCCGCCGAGCGGCGCGCGAGATTGCGAGGCTACGTTGCGGCGCTCATCGATGGCAATGCGTTGCTCGAACACATCAGCACGCGGACCTCGGACAATGTGGCGCACCTGGCGACGGCGGCGAACGGACGCGACGTGCCGTTGGCGATCGAAATGTTCGGTTCGTCCGACGACGGCGCGACGTGGGAGAGCGTCGCTCGCGCGGCCTCGGGTCGGTCGCCGTCGTCGCTCGACGTTACCGAAGCATTTACGGTGCAAGCTGCCGGGCGGGAATGGCGATTCGAGATCGGCGCGGCGGAGCCGGCGTATCACGTCGCTTCCCGCGACCGCTGGCGGTTGTTGCTCGGGGGAACGCTGTCCGGGGCGCTGTTGGGGGCGTTCACGTTGGTGCTCGCCAGCCGTTCGGCAAGGGTGGAGGAGCTCGTGCAAGAGCGGACGCGGGAGTTGGCCCGCGAGGTTGCCGTGAGGCGGCGGGCGGAAGCCGCGGCGAAGGCGAGCGAGGCGTGGCTGCAATTGGCGCAAGACGCGGCGGGCATCGGAGTTTGGGAGTGGGATTGCGCGACGAACGAGGTCCACGCATCCGCGTCCCACTGGCGGCTTTTCGGGAGGGCCGACTTGGGACAGCCGACGACGGGCGACACGTGGATAAGTTTTCTGCACCCAGACGACCAGGAGCCGACGCGCGAAGCGGGCGTTCGCGCAATGCGCGACGGCAACGAATACGCGACGGAAACGCGAGTCGTCTGGCCGGACGGCACGCTTCGCTTGCTGCGTCACGAAGGACGGATCGACCGCGATGCCCAGGGCCAGCCCTTTCGCATCGCCGGAGCCTCTTGGGATATCACCGCGGATCGGGAGCAGGCCGCGGCGATCGAGGAGCAACAGCGGCGGTTTCGGGCGCTCACGGAGAACAGCGAGATCGGCTTTTGGCAGGTCGCGCCTGACGGACGCGCCTCGTATCTCAACGCGGCGATCTGCAAGCTGCTCGAAGTCGAACGACCGGAAGACGCGATGGATTCCGACACGAGCGAGTTCTTCGCGCCGGAATCCCAAGAGACGTTACGACGGGAGCGGGAGACGCGAAAACGGGGATTGTGCTCGACGTACGAAGCCACGATCGTCGGCCGGCGGGGGCGGCGAAGCAACGTGATGATTTCCGCCGCGCCGATCCTCGACGCCGACGGAAGATTGCAGAGCACGATCGGTTCGTACATCGACATTACCGAGCTCAAAGGCGCCGAAGCGCGGCTCAAGGCGAGCGAAAACGAACTCGCGTCGATCTATCACGGCGTTTCCGACGCGGTCTCGCTGTGGAACGTCGTATACGAGGGCCACGACGAGCTGTACCGCTGTTCGCGAGTGAATCGTGCCGCGCTCGCGATCTTTGGGATCGCCGAGGACCAACTGGTCGGAAAACTGCTGCCCGAGATCGTGCCGCGGCCTATTCGCGATACGTTGCGGGCATGCGCACGGCAGGCGGTCGATCGGCGGGAGGGCGTGGACGTGTTGCAGACGATCGACATCCCCTCGGGACGGCGCACGTTCGACGTGCGGTTCACGCCGCTATTCTGCGAGAAAGGGAACTGCACTCACCTGCTCGTCGCGGCACACGACGTGACGGCGCGCGTGGAAGCGGAACGCGAACTGCGGCGGGCGATCGAGTTCCGCGACTCGATCATCGAGCATGCCAGCGAGGGATTGTGCATCTCGCAAGTCATCGAAGAGCCGCCCTACGTGCGGTTCAGCCTGTGGAACAAGCAGATGGAGGAGATCACAGGGTTTACGATCGACGACGTCAATCGGCGCGGATGGCTGGACCTGCTGTTTCCGGACGGCCCCGTAAGAACGGCGATGCAAACCGTGCGCGAACGCGTGAACTGCGGCGAGGATTACCGCGACGAAATCGCGAACCTGACGCGGGCGGACGGGCAGACGCGAATTACCCGATTTTCGACGACGCCGCTGGGAAACGCCAACGGCGAGAAGCTGGTGTTGACGTTCGTGCGGGACGTGACCGAGCAGGAGCGCGCAATCGAGGCGTTGCGGACGAGCGAAGACCGGTATCGCGGCGTGGTTTCGGCGATGGCCGAGGGCGTGTTGATGGTGGACGAATTCGGAGTAGTCGAAGCCTGCAATGCGAGCTTGTGCAAGATCTTGGGAATGCCGGAGAGCCAGATACTTGGGCGGCGCGTCCTCGAGTTATTCGCCGGCGCCCGCGACGAATACGGCGAACCGTTCGACGAGTCGAATTGCGCCGTCATGCTGGCGCTGACGACGGGAGTTTCGCGCGAGCGGCGGACGTTGCAGATTCCGCAGCCGGGTGGGCAGACGCGGTGGCTCGCCGCGAATACGCGGCCGATCTTCGATCCGCTGGGAAGGCCCAAGGCAGCGGTGGCGACGATCACCGACGTCACGAGCCTCAAGGTCGCGGCGACCAGGCTGCGGGCGCACGAACAGCAACTGGCCCACGTCTCGCGGGTGTCGACAATGGGCGAGTTCGTCGCCGGAATCGCGCACGAAATCAATCAGCCGTTGCACGCCATCGCCAACTTCGCCAATGCTTGCGAACGATCGCTCACGGAAAAGAACGCCGGCGAAGCCCAGATCGCGAACGCCTTGGCCTGGACGCGGCACATCAACGCGAGCGTGCGGCAGGCGGCAACCGTCATCCGGCGGCTGCGGGATTTCTTCCGCCGAGAAACGGCGAAGCGCGAGAGCACGTCGCTCGGCGCGACGGTTCGCGAATCGCTCGACCTCACGTCGTTTCTGGTCAAAGAACACGGCGTGGCGATCGATCTCGACCTGGGCGTGGGGGACGATCGGTTGGAAATCGACCGCGTGCAGATTCAGCAAGTGCTCGTGAATCTCATTCGCAATGCCATCGAAGCCGTGGCGAGTTTGCCGCGGGAAAGGCGGCGTGCGGCCGTGCGTTTAGTTCCGCGAACGGACGGGATCGAGGTAATCGTGAGCGACTCCGGACCGGGGGTCCCGCCGGAGGAAGTATCCCGGTTGTTCGAACCGTTCCACACGACGAAGCCGGACGGCATGGGAATGGGGCTGGCGATCAGCAAAACGATCGTGGAGAGCCACGGCGGAGAAATCTGGTACGCGCCGCATGGGGCCGGAAACGGTCACGGCGGGGAATTCCACTTTGCGCTGCCAAAGTTTGCGCCGCGCGGCGAGGGTATGCCGCAGTCCGACGGGCAGGCGCAGCTCACATCGTAACGCGATCTCGCGCGCGTTGGCGTTTGCCGCGGTTGCCGGATTAGGCGCCGTACTTGCCCATGCGGCCCGCGTTCGCGAGCGCCAGGGTCATCAGATACTTGGCCTTGAACTGGCCTAATCCCCCGCGGACGCATTCCGACTCGCCGAACGACTGACATGCGTCGGGACGGCAAATGTCGGAAACCAGCAGCGTGGGGACGGGATGCCAACTGTGGCTCCGCATCGCGCTCGGCGTGCTGTGGTCGCCCGTGACGATAAGGACCGTCGGCTTGAGCTTTTCGACGCGGGGCATGATCGCGTCGAACTCTTCGATCCGTTTGACCTTGGCGCTGAAGTTGCCGTCCTCGCCCGTGCTGTCGGTGTATTTGAAGTGCAGGAAGAAGAAGTCGAAGTCCTTCCAGTGCCGTTCGAGGACGTCGACTTGGTCGGCGAGTGATTTGGCCTGGCCGACGACCGTCATTCCGGCGAGCGACGCGAGGCCCTTGTACATCGGATACACGGCAATGGCCGCGGCGCGAAGGCCGTAAACCTCTTCGTAACTGGGCAGCGACGGGCGGGCGGAGAAACCGCGCATCGTGAGGCAGTTCGCGTTTTTTTCGCCAGAGAGCAAGGCGGTCGCCTGGCGAAAGAACTCGGCGGCGGCGCGGGCCGTCTTCTGGCTCGCGTCGTCGTCGCCCACCGGCGTCAGCGGCGCGACGCCCGTCTTCTGCGGATCGGTGTCGTTCACGTTGTCGCCCAGGCCGTCGGCGCGGAACACCACGACGAAGCGATGCTCCTGCACCGGCTCGACGAAAATTTCGACGCCGTCGATCTTCACCTGGCGGAGCTTGATGGCCAGCGGGGCGCTTTCTTCGGTGGGAATGCGGCCGGCGCGGCGGTCGACGATCTTGCCGGCCGCGTCGACCGTGCAAAAGTTGCAGCGAACGGCGACGTCGCGGGAGGTGAGCTCGAAACCGATGCCCGTCGCTTCGAGCGCGCCGCGGCCGATGAGGTATTTGATCGGGTCGTAGCCGAAGAGGCC
Source organism: Planctomycetota bacterium (assembly GCA_003576845.1). Taxonomy (GTDB): domain Bacteria; phylum Planctomycetota; class Planctomycetia; order Pirellulales; family PLA5; genus PLA5. Next base: position 3,896 of record QEVJ01000173.1, on the reverse strand, counting down.
GAGATGCCCGGGGCCGCTGCCGGGAGCGATGCCGGGAAAGACGGGAATGCTGCCGCCCAAAACGCCGCGACGGGCGAGCGCGTCGAGGTGGGGCGTGTGGGCCGTTTCGAGTTCGGTCCTTCCGCCCGGCTCGATTGGCAAACCGCCGAGCCCGTCGGCCACGAGCATGACGATCTTCGAGTCGTTCTTGACGTGGAGTTCGCGGGTTAAGAGCTGGGGGTCCATTTCGGTTTGCTCGCAAGTAAACGGGTTCGCGCAGGCCGGGACGATGAATCGAGGCAACCCATTTCGTACCGCTTTCGCAGTCGGCGAGCAAGGGGATGGCGACGGGACGTGGCTCTGTCGGGAGACCGGCCACAACCGCCGTCGTCGTGAGGCCCGGCACGACCGTCGGCCGGGCACGACCGTCGAACTCAGTCGTCCTCTGGCGCGATCATCGTGGCGACGCGGGGATCGAGGCCCGCGGCGGCGGCGAGCTCGGGGTCCGCGACGCACAGGTATTGGAACACGTGGCGGTCGATCTTCTGGGCGAGGAAGCGGACGTTGCCCGCGCACATGGCCGCGTTGACTCCGAGCGGATGATTCGACGAGGGGCGGGCCCAACGAGGATTCGGCGCGGTCGCCGGCACGTCGAAGTCCGTGCCATCGTCGCCCTCGTTAATCTGCAGACCGTTCCAAACGAAGCCGGTGAATTGCTGAGCCTCGCGCGCAGAGGTCGGTTGCTCGCCGTCGTAAGGCCGGGGCCGGTCGATGTGATCGCGGTTGTCGGCCCAGTTGGCGGCTTGGAGGTTTTCCGTGAACAGAATCGTGGCGGTGAGATTCTTGTGCACGCCGACTTGCGACCGGCTGGGACCCTTGCCGGCGAGGAGATACCGGCTGAACGCGAGGCCGTTGGCGAGGTTAGGCCGCGCGGCGTCTTCGATCGCGCCGGCGTTGATCACGAACGACAAGGGCTGGTCGCCCGTGGCCGTGTCGTCGTCGGGACAGACGAACGCCGAAACGGGAGCGACGACGTAAGCTCTGTCCGGCTTGGCGCTCGTCCACGTTTTTCCGAGCGGGGCCTGCCCCAGGTATTCGAGCAACGGGACCGGCCAGACCAGCGGTTGGTTGCGGGTCCCGTCGGCTCGGCGCGGGCCGCGCTCGACGAGGGCGGGGTACGCATCGCTGTTGCCGTGGCGGAGTTCCGCGGCATGCAGGAGTTCGCGCAGGCGGTTCGCGCAATCTTGACGGCGGGCCTGGGCGAGCACCGCCTGCAACATCGGAAACGACATCGCCATCAACATGCCGATGATCGTGATGACGACGAGCAACTCGACGATCGTGAACGCGGGGCGGTTCGTACGCATGGCTCTGGCTCCTGGCCCGGTCGAATGGAAAGTCGCCGCGAGCCAACGCCGGCGCGCGGAGCGACGCACGTGCGAATTCCTGCCGCGACCGATTGGGCCAGAGAACCGATGCCGACGTTTGCCGGGCGCGCGGATTGAATCCGGGCGCTAAGCGAACACTGGCCGGTCGCGTTTGCCAGAGAGAGTTCCGACGTAGGGCATTCGGGCGGGCCGGTTTGCGGCCGAGCCTGCCCGACGAAAACACGGAGCACGGAGAAACGGAGAAAATGCAAAAGGCGAAATGAAGAATGAAAAGTTAGAAATCGTCTTCGTTGGGTTCGTAAGCTCGGACTTGCGGGTCGAGGCCGTTCTTCTCGCCGGAGATCGCGTGCTTGGGATCGGTCATGCAGAGCGATTGGTAGACGTGCCGTTGGATACGATTGCGGACGAAGCGGACCTGGCCGCTGCAAAAGACCATGTTGACGCCGTCGGGATGATTCGAAGAAGGGCGGGCCCAGCGGGGATCGGGCGCTTCGTAAATCAGGTTGAAGTCGGGCTTGTCGGGCGTGCCTTCGTTGATTTGCAGGCCGTCCCAAACGAAGCCCGTATACATTTGGGCTTCCACGGCGCCGGAACTCTTGCGGTTGATGCGATCGTCGTAGGGGAGCGGGGCGCCATTGATCTGCCGCTTATCGCCCCAGTTCCAAGCCTGAATGTTTTCGGAGAGCAGGGCCATGAACTGGGCGCCCTTGCGGAACGTCGAGCGGGTGATCTTCGGGGCGACGAATCCGGGCGTCGTCGTATAGCGATTGAACGCGATGCCGTTGGACCGCAGCCGCACGTCGAGGTCTTTGGCCACGCGGCCGCCGGTCGCGCCCGCAATCGCCGGTTCGGCGCCGTCGCTGATCGAACCGGCATTGATGACGTAGGACAGTTGCTGCTCGGAATTGTTGTCGGCATTGTCGGAACCGCAGAAGTAGGCCTTGACCGGCGCGACGATCATTTCGGGACTGCCATCTTGCGGATCGTACCAGGTGGTGTGGATGTTGGCGTCGCCCAACTGATTGAGGATGGAAACGGCCCAGGTCATGGGAACGCCGTTGGGATAGCGCTTGGACTTCTTGCCCGCTTCGACGAGACCGGGGAAGCCTTTGGCCACGCCGCTTTCGTAAAGCGTGACGCCCTTGTAAACCGAATTCAGATTCGACTGGCAGCCCACGTTGCGGACGGCTTCGATGATCGAGCCGAGGGCGGGAAACATCATGGCCATCAACATGCCGATGATCGTGATGACGACCAGCAGTTCGACGAGCGTAAAACCGTGACGGCGGCGGCGCGACGACATGGGGACGTTTCCTTGCAGAAGATGAGCGAATTCGGGGTTTGCGGCGTACGCGGCACGGTCGGGAGACCGTGCCACAACGCGACTATCGGTTACGGATTGAGCTTCTTTTCGTTGAACGGTTGGCGGAAGAAGTCGAGGCTGGGCTTGTTCTGGCCGGGTTCCTTGCACTCCGGGCCGTTGGGCGTCATCAGCTTGCAGTAGACGTCGCCGTAATCGACGCGGTCGTCGAGGAAAAAGGTGCGACCGTCGCAATAGGCGATGACGACGCCGCCGGGATGGTTGCTCGACGGGCGAGCATATTTGTAGTCTCCCTTGGGAACGTCGGCGTCGCGCTTGGCGTTAAGCCGCATCGAGTCGTCGTTGGGCGTATTCGGATCGGGGCCGTCGGCGACCCAGATCATGCCGATGTCCGGCTCTTCGAACTGCGTCCACTTTTGGGCCTGCATGTTCTCGGAAATCAGGATCGTGTAGGCTTCGCCGTCGGCGATGTCGGTAGACTTGACGATTTCGTCCCGCATCCCGCTGGCCTTTTGCAGCGATTCCTTCATGAATACGCCGTTGGTCTTCCAGTCCGGCGGAATGTTGCCGCTGGCGCCGAGCGCGTCCTTGCGGCCGCAGTTGGCGACGTACCCGATCAACTCGCCGGTGCGGTTGTTGGCGGCGCAGTTGAACATCTTGAGCTCGACGGGTTGCGAGTTGAGGTTCTTGCGGATCGCGTCGTACTTCTCCTTGTCGATCATCTCCATGACGGCCACAATCCAGCTCTTAAGCTCCGGCCGGCGCTGGCGGGTATCGGCGCCCGACATCATCACGCGCGTCGAATAGCCGGGATAGCGGTCCTTGGAGTTCACGTACCGCCCGATGGCCTTGGCGATTTCGCCCTGGTTGTTCTCGCACTTCATCTGATCGAGCCTGGACAAGAACGCGCCGAGGGCAGGAAAGATCATGGCCATCAACATGCCGATGATCGTGATCACGACGAGCAACTCGACGAGCGTGAACGCATCGCGGCTGGGCTTACGCATGGGGGAACGACGCATGATCGTGCTCTCCTCGGTCGATGACGGCCGGTTCGGCCGCGGCTGGCAAGCGAACTTTAGAACCTATCCCCAAACCGGAATCTGTAGGAGGCGAATCCTTTCGCCGACAGCGCTGGTTAGCGATTCAATCGGCGAAAGGATTCGCCTCCTACAGTTCTGGGATAGGCGCTAAATCTTGGCCGCTTC
>QEVJ01000017.1 GCA_003576845.1 Planctomycetota bacterium | reverse complement strand
CGAGGATTAAATAACATCCCAAATTGAGATGCCGTATTTGCTGCACAGGTCGTGCTAGCACCGGCGGGTTCGGGAGGTTATTTCGTCCTCGACCCTAATCTCGATGCCACCGGAGCGACCGACGGACTCCCGCAAATCCGTTCGCGCCTGCAAGCTCGACGGCGAGGCAACTTGTAAGCTCTCCTTACAAGTTCGCCAAAAAGCGACTGATCTTCCGCTTCAACTTCGCCGCATTGCGCGTCTGACACTCCCAAATCGTCAGCACCCGCCAACCCAGCCGGCGAAGTCGCCGCAAATTGCGACGATCCCGAGCAACATTCCGATCTCGCTTTGCTTGCCAATACGCCGCGTTGGAAACGGGCGCGCGCAGACCATGTCGACAGCGGCGCAGGTGCCAAAAACATCCATGCACGTTGATAATCGCCCGCAGCCGCGGAAAGACGATATCCGGTTTTCCTGGCAGACTCGCAACGTGCAAGCGCGATTGCAATGCCTATCCGAGGGTGCGTTCCAAAAGAACCCGGCCGCGATAGTCCTCGACGCTAGCGCGGTCTTCGCGAATCTCAATGACGCAAAGCGGGTCAGTCCGATCCGCATGAATAAATACCCGCCACAACCCGACTGCGCGCTCAATTATTACATCCGGAGAATTCGCGTCACTTGGGTCACCCATGAACACGCGCAAGCCATCCTCTTCGCGAAGAGTCAACGCATGTGGCCTTTCGTAATCGTATTCAACTTCGCTTTCGGGGTCGTATGTTGGGATTTCAACCGTGATCTTCGCCATTTTCACCTCGTCAGAAACGTGCTCCCGTGTGCAAAGAACGATTAGATTCACTCGCCTTTCAATGCCACTCTCGAAGTCCAGACGGCCGTCACGCTTCGCTGGTATCGGCACTGCGCATTCAGAAGACTATGCGGATCTTTCCATAGCCGGAAAACAGGCGTCGCCGCGACGTTACCAACAACCACCAACCAATATTCCGTTCGACGTATTTTTGCCTCCGACCATTCTCGATCCGTGAACTGAATTCCACCTGAATCGCCGCGCAAACCTTTGATTTCGATGGCTCGCTCTGAATTGCCCGCCACGCCGAAGTCGAAGCCAAGCGCGGAATCTCGCCGGTCGACGATTTCAGATTGCGCAATCCCGATCCAAGTCTCGCAGTTGCTCAAGAAAAGGTTCTCCGCTCGACGGCCAGTAAACAGTCGCTCCGCAACATTGTGGACAGGGGGTCGCGCTTCAATAAGCGAATCGAGCAATTCTTCAGTCGCGGTCTCGTCTTCGCCGAGAATGCGATTTACAGACTCGAGCAGGGCATCGTCACTCACCTCGGAAAGATCGCCCATAACGCGCTGGCGGTTTGGTCGAAGCGGCCTATGATGCCAGCCTTTTCGCGAGTTGTCGTGGACGGGATCAAATTCGTCTCGAAGGTTCTTCAAACTTGTCGGTTTTACGCGCAATGCTTTTGCCGCTCGTTCAAATGCCGTTTTCCATGTACGTACTCCTTGCGACCGCAAGTAACGCTCGTCGAGGCGGCTCATTGCATATCCAACGACAATGGCGGCAGTCTCAAGACGTTTGCGATTCGACTCGCGCATTTCGTTTACCCCAAACGCGGTGTTTCCCTTTTTGGCGAACCATATGCTTAACCCTTAACTTGAAATCGTCCTTCCTTTTCTGGGTCCATCAGCGCGGATTCTTTTCGGCGCAGTTTGTCGACCATTTCCGCAATGTTTGCGCTCGCATTAAGTACGCCGACGACATCATTCAATTGAGCCCCCGCCAAGCCCCAGCGATCGAAAGATCGTTGCACGGAAACGACGCCGTAAACAAATCGCAGTCGGGCACTTCGTCGGGTTCGAGCGTATGGACATCCTTGGGATTCCAATGCTCGTCACCGAAGTTGGCTTCGTACATCCGCTTCTTCTGCGGATCGAGGTCGTTGGCAAAGACCACCGACCATCCTTGCCGCTCCAAACCCAGGCGAACGAGCCCGATCCCAGCGAAGAACTCGGCCGCGCGAAGATGTACTTCTGTTCTCGTCATGCTAGCATCCTACCAGCACGCCGGACCGCGTCAAATAGTGGCTCGCCTAGAAATCCGCGACGCTTAGTACCGCTTCGCCATCTCCCCCAGCGTCACCGGCTTGATCTTGCTCGCGTGCCCCGCTTGGCCGAACGATGTCATGCGTGCCACGCAGACCTTTTTCATCGCATCCCGCGCCGGCTTGAGATAGTCGCGGGGATCGAACTTCTCGGGAGTTTCGGCGAGCACCTTGCGGATCGCTCCCGTGATCGCCATGCGGCAATCCGTGTCGACGTTGATTTTTCTTACGCCGTGTTTGATGCCGAGTTGGATTTCTTCGACGGGGACGCCCCAGGTTTGCTTCATCTGGCCGCCGTAGCGGTTGATGATGTCTTGCAGCTCTTGCGGGACGCTCGAACTGCCGTGCATCACGAGGTGGCAGTTCGGCAGCCGCTTGTGGATTTCCTTGATGCGGTCCATGGCGAGCACCGCGCCGTCGGGCTTGCGGGTGAACTTGTAGGCGCCGTGGCTCGTGCCGATCGCGACGGCTAGCGCGTCGACGCCCGTGTCGGCGACGAAGCGGGCGGCTTCCTCCGGATCGGTGAGAAGCTGGTCGTGCGAAAGCTGGCCTTCGGCGCCGTGGCCGTCTTCCTTGTCGCCCATGCCCGTTTCGAGCGAACCCAAGCAGCCGAGCTCGCCCTCGACGGAGATGCCGCGGGCGTGCGCGAGTTGGACGACTTCTTTCGTCACGCGGACGTTGTAGGCGTAGTCGGCCGGGGACTTGCCGTCTTCCTTGAGCGAGCCGTCCATCATCACCGACGTAAAGCCCTGCTCGATCGCGCTGGCGCACGTCGCGGGGCTATTGCCGTGGTCCTGGTGCATGGCGACCGGGATGTTGGGATACAACTCGGCCGCGGCGAGCATCAAATGCCGCAAGTAGGCATCTTGCGAATAACTGCGCGCGCCGCGCGAGGCCTGAATGATGACCGGCGAGTCGGTCTCCTTGGCGGCTTCCATGATCGCCTGGATCTGTTCCATGTTGTTGACGTTGAACGCGGCCAAACCGTAGTTGTGTTCGGCAGCATGGTCGAGCAGCAGGCGAAGGGGGACGAGTGGCATGGTCGGGGGTCGGGGGTCAGGATTCGGGGGTCGGGATTCGGGATTGGGGGGAACGCGCGGTTGATCCGCCGAGTCTTGAGACTTGAGACTTGAGACTTGAGACTTGAGACTTGAGACTTGAGACTTGAGACTTGAGACTTGAGACTTGAGACTTGAGACTTGAGACTTCTCTCACTCCATTCCCTTAAGGATATCTTCGCGCATGTCCCAGGCTTCTTCCAGGGCGTCGATTTGTTGGATGATTGCGGCTGCCAGGGTGGCCGGCGGGTCGGATTTGGTGGGGAGAGATTCGATCGTGTCGGCGAGCGTTTCGACTTCGTCGACGAGGTTCGCGTCGTGCTGATAGACGCGATCGAGAACCGACTCGTCGATGCGGACCAGGTCGAACATGCCGCTGTAACCTTGCATGGCGCTCGCGATACGGTTCTGCAGCTTGTCGAGGCGGAGGCGAACGCGCTCGACTGCCGGGAGCGCGTCGAGGTTGCCGGCCGCGGTCAGGTCCTGCATGTACTCGTTGAGGCCCTTCTTGCTTTGCTGCAAGCGGGCGGCGAGCCAGTTCCGCTGCAACTCATCGCTCTCGCGGCGGTATTCCTTTTCGAGATAGCCCTTGAAGCCGGGAATGTGCCGGACGATCGTCTCCATCCAGTTGCGGTTGTCCGCGTGCTCTTTGGCTTGTCGCATGGCGAGTTCTCCTGGTGACGTTCGTCCGAAAGTTCCAGGCGGCGATTGGAAGTCGAGTTGGTTCGTTTCTTAACGCAGAGGGCGCGGAGGTCGCGCAGAGGTCGCAGAGAATGCACTTCCGTTTCGAGTCTGCACATCGCAGGCGATACCGTTCTTCTCCGCGTCCATTGCGAGACCTCTGCTCCCGCTGCGTTAAAAAAGTACCCCGGCTGTCTTCTAAGGATGCGCCGGACGTGCTGGACGAGCTACTTCGGTTCTTCGCTCTTCGGCTCTTCTTTCTTGGGCTCTTCTGTCTTTGGTTCGTCCGATTTGGGTTCTTCTTTCGGTTCGTCCGGCTTGGGTTCTTCCGGTTTCGAATCTTTCGGCGCGTCGGCGTCTTCGTTTTGGAGTTCCCGCCAGGGTTTCTTGTCTTTGTAGCTTTGGAGTTCTTTTTCGAGCTGCGGGCGGTTCTCGTCGTCGTCTTCGGCGACTTCGAGCGATTTTTGTGACCACTTCACGGCGTTTTCCCAGTCGCCGGCTTCCGCATAACCCGCCGCGAGCGTGCTGAGAATGTGCGGGCGTTTGAATTCCGTCACCTCGCAAGCCTTCGTGCCGAGTTCGATCGATCGCTTGGCGTTGCGGACGTTGTCCATCGGCGACGTGGCGAGCACCCAGGCAAGATTATTGAGAATGCCGCTGTTTTCCGGCTGTTCCTTGAGGGCGATCTCGTAATCGGCGACCGCTTCGACGTGCTTGCCGATCGACAACAGCGCGTCGGCGCGGCCGTAGTGGGCGCTCCAATTGCCCTTGCTCTTTTGCAACACGTCGTCGAAGACTTCGATCGCCTTGCGGGGCCGCTTGGCGGCGTTGTAGATCATGCCGAGTTGGATCGCCCGCTCAACGTCGCTCGGGTCGTCGCGGCGAAGGAGTTCGAGGTCGTCGATGGCTTCCTTGTAGTTGCCTTGGGCGGCGTTGATGCCCGCGCGGAGCTCGATTCCGGCGATCAAACCCGGCCGAACGCGCAACAGGCGGTTGACGTCGTTCATGGCGTCGTCGAACTTCTGCTGGACCTGATAGACGCGGGCCCGCAGCAGCAGTGCGCCCACGTCGTTGCGGTCGATGGCCAGGGCTTCGCCCAAGTCCTTCATCGCCTTGTCGAAATCTTCCTTGAGGGCATAGACGCGGGCGCGGTTGACGTACAAGCCCGGCAGCTTCGGCGAAATCGATATCGCCTTGTCGAACGCGGCGATCGCTTCGTCGAACTTCTTGAGCATCAGCAGCGCGACACCGCGGGCTTCGTGGGTTTCGACGTTGTCGGGCTGAAGCTTGAGGGCCGCGTCGAGGTCGGCGAGGGCCTCTTCGTTCTTGCCGCGGCCGAAGTAGTGCATGCCGCGGGTGCGGATCGCCTCGGCGCTTTGCGGCGCAAGCTTGACCGCTTCGTTCAAGTCTTCGAGTTGCTTGTCCGGTTCTTCTTGAAAACCGGCGCGGGCGAGGTACGTCTCGGCCTTGGCTTCGTCGTCGGAGGCCAGCCGCAACGCTTCGTCGAACGATTTCTTGGCGCGCTCGCGGTCGCCGCCGGGCATCGCTTCGAGCCGGGCGATGAGCAGGTGGCCCGCGGCGAAATTGGGATCGTTTTTGAGCGCCCGCTCGATGTCGGTCATCGCCAGCCGGCGAAGCTGGGGCCAGCGGGGATCGGGCGGCGAGCGGCGGAAAATCGCGTCGGAAACGGCGGTGGCCCGTTGCAAGAGCGACGACGTGATGAGCGTCAGGGCGAATTTCTTGTTCGCGTCGGAAAGACCCTTGTCGATGGCTTTTTCGGCCAGGTCGACGACATTGCCGAGGTCGTCGAACGTCTTGGCGCTGAGCTTGAGCTGGGTGGCTTCGTCGAGTTCGGCCAGGCCGGCGTCTTCTTGGGCCTTCAGTGGCGCCGTACGCGTCGCGGCAACGCCGAGAAACGCCAGGGCCACAATCATGCCATATCGCATGGGACGAGGTCGCATTGCGGAAGTCTCCGGCAGTGAGAAACGGCACGGGTTGGCAAAGTTGCGCGGGGGCGTGCCGCCGACCGACATTATTGCGAGGCCGCGGGGCGCTGGCTACGGCAAGTGCCCTGGCGGCACGCTCCGTACTCGGCGGGTGCCACTGCTTGCTTGTCCAGCAGTGCGAATCGCGAGGCGACTTCAATCGGACATTCTCACTGCTTGACAAGCCAGCAGTGGCACCCAGTGGAGAGCCCGCGGCGCAAAGAAAAAGGCCTCCGACTCACCCAGGATCGGACGAGTCAGGGGCCTTTTCGTGTACGGAATCAAACTTCCGGCCGATTGCGACGGTGGTGTCGCTTCGAGAAGAGCGGAGGCCGGGCGGTGCTAAGCACAGCCGTTTGGTGGCTTCGGCTCACGATAACAAATTGGTCCACCCGCCGGAATTACACGCCGGTAAGTTTGATTCTGTCCTCGTTCGATATTCTATCCGATTTTTCGCGGCCGCGAGCGCGAAAAACCGAGTTTCGTTTGGGAATCGTCGAATTTGCGCGGTCGCTCGATTCGGATGTTGACGATCGGCGTCACCGCGGTCGTCACCCGTGGAAAATCGGCATCGTGACGAACCCACCACGTCCCGATCGCCAACCGACGAGCGCGGGACTGTTCCGCGGCTCCGCCAGTCGCGAAGCGGCTCGGGATGGTATCAAGCCGCCTTAGCATCGGCAATCCCGTCGCGGGGCGATTAGCAAATCGAGGCGGGCGATTTCTGATGGGTTTCGTCGGGAGCCAAAACTCCGGTCGGCGAGCGGATCCGGACCAGGACGTTCGGCGATGTGTATCCCCCGACGCTCGCTGGGCCGAGACGCTGGCGGCGGACACGTCGACTACCTCTGGGGTAGTGGTTTTCGGTCTGGCCGGTTCCACGCGGTCACGGCGAGGCGATTGTCCGGCAAAGTTTTCCCCGGCCTCCCAGCTTCTCAAAGCGCACACCAGGTCGTTTACCAAAAGATTTCGGTCAACTTATTTGCAAAACGGGGACGATTCGACTAAGATTAGCGTTTCGTGAGCGCGGCTGTGCGCGCATGCGCGCCGTTGGTACCGCGTATGGTTGTTGCGCTGAAGGATACGAGACCAAGGTGTCGACTCCTGTGCGTCGATTGAACCACGCGCGCGGAGTTAACGTATACGAGTGAATTTAGGCAGAAACTGTTTTTTGCAGCACGCGCCGATTGGGCGATCGAGCGTTGTGGCCGTCGGGTGGTCGGTGAAGTTGTCGCCTCGGGAGAGTTGAGACGGTGGGAAGACTGTCGCCTGTACCGATTCCCGGAAAACGCCGCTTGCAGATGTTCTGCCAGAGCGGTCTGCCGATCCTGGCCTTCTTGGGCTGCGGCGCGCTCGTCGTTTGGCTGTGGAACGCGAACGGCAACGGCGGCGGCACGATGGGTGAAGTCTACGCGCCGCGGGCCGATATCGTGCCGCAGGTAGCCGGCGAAATCCTCTCCGGTCCGGGTTACCCGGTGCTCGAGGAGTTCACCGAGGTTCGCAAGGGCCAGGTGATCGCCGTTCTCGATTCGAAAGCGCTCGACGCGCGCATCCGGGTGCTGACGGCCGAGGCCGAAAGCCTCAAGGCATCGCTGGACGAGATTCTTGCCACTGCGAAGTACGAAGACTTGCGCTTGACCGCCGACTATGCGGCGAATCAACTGCAAGCGAGCGTCGACCTGATCGGCGTAAAGACCGATTTGAAGGTTCAGTATTGGAAGGACTGGCAAGAGTTCCGCGTCGCCGAGATCGAATACCAACGCAATAAGGAGATCTACGAGAAGTATTTGCCCTTCTCGAATTTGCGATGGGACGAAGCGAGCAAGGCGATCGTCAAGAACGAAGGTCGCGAGCGCGATGGACAGGTCGTCTCCGACCCGCAGATGATCGAGGCGATCAAGTTGATGTTAGTGGCGCAGGAAACGTACCAGGCCGCCAAGGCGCGCTACGACATGATCGCCAAAGAAGCGAAGTCGCTCGCCGAAATGTCGACGTCGCTTCCGCCGCCGCCGAAAACGGATGTGGAAAAGCAGCTCGCGCCCGTCCAGAAGGAGATGGAAGCGAAGCTCGCAGAGGTCGACGAGATTGAGGCCCAGAAGGAGTTTCTAAAGATTCGAGCTCCATTCGACGGCGTCGTCAGCGCCGTCTTCGCCCGGCCGGGTCAGGTAGTTCAGCCGAGTACGATCATTTGCACGATCGCCGCGACCAAAACGGAGTACGTGCTGGCGTACATTCGCCAGAACTCGACGCTTCGCCCCAGGGTGGGCATGAAGGCGGAGGTTCGCTTCCGCGGCTCCAACGAAACCGTACCCGGCGCGATCGTGAAAATCGGCGCCCACGTCGAAGCCGTTTCGCTCAAACAACTTTTCGATCCGAACATGCAGGAATGGGGCTTGCCGATCGCCATTCGTCTTAACTGGCCCGACGAAAGGCGAATGCAAGAGCTTCAGCCCCGCCCCGGCGAAATCGTGTTCGTCCGCGTATTGCCCAACGAAAAGGACGACACCACCGTCGCCGCCGCCGACGATGTCCCGCTTGGCGGCGCTTCGGTCGTCTTTGCCGGCAAGTAGCGTCAGCGTCTCGCGCGACGGTCGGCAATTCTAAGCGTGCCCGCTGCGACGCGCGTCTGGCGTATCGTCGTACCTGCGTGTGCTCGCGCCCTGTCGTGTAGAATCGCCGGGAGTTATACTGGGGAGTGTGGCCTCGTCGACCGGCCAGGCGGTTCTTCCGCCGGTCGTCTCATGAGTTTTCTGGTCACGGCCCTCCCGTCCTTTCCCGTCCCATCGCTTCCGTCCGCTTGCCATGTCCGCTCCTGCCCGCACGGTCGCCGTCGTGCTCGCCGCCGGCAAAGGGACGCGGATGAACTCCGAGTTGCCCAAGGTGCTCGTGCCCATTTGCGGCCGGCCCATGATCGACTACGTCCTCGACGCCCTCGATCGCGCGGGCATCAACCGCGTGCTCGTCGTCGTCGGCTATCGCTCGGCCGACGTGCGGACCGCACTCGCCAATCGCAAGAACGTTACGTTCGTCGAACAGCCCGAACAACTCGGCACGGGCCATGCCGTGATGGTTTGCCGCGACGAACTCGCACAGCACGACGGCCCGGTGCTGATCGTCACGGGCGATTCGCCGCTCGTGCAAACGTCGTCGATCGGCAAGCTGCTCGCCGAATTCCGCTGCGATCGGCCCGCGTGTATCCTGGGCACGGCGATCAAGGACGAACCCGGCAGCCTCGGCCGCGTGGTCCGCGACGCCGACGGCGCCTTCGCCGCGATCGTCGAAGTGAAAGACGCCACGCCCGCCGAGCGCGCAATCCGCGAAGTGAACATGAGCACCTACGTGTTCGACTGCCGCAAGCTGCTCTCCGCGCTCGACCGGCTCAAGAACGAGAACGCCCAGCGCGAATACTACATCACCGACTGCCCCGGCATCCTCCGCGGCGATGGCGAGCTCGTCCGCGCGCTCGATTGCCTCGAACCGTGCGAGTCGATGAGCATCAACAACCTGGCCGACCTGGCGGAGGTCGAGGCGTACATGAGAAATGAAGAATGCAAAATGAAGAATGCAAAATGAACGCGGACGGAACGACCGGTGCGCCGGCGACAGACGCATCCTCGCCCCATTTTTCATTCTTCATTCTTCATTTTGCATTCCTCCCAGCCCTCTGTGTTAGAATGAACCACCCCGTTTTTCGTCCCCGCCCGACGCTGTACGAAAGTCCCGCCGCCAAGTGAGCTTACACGCCATGAAAGACCTGCGGATATTCAGCGGCCGGGCGAATCCGAAACTGGGCGACCAGATGTGCGCCTATCTGGGCCTCGATCGCGGCAACATCCATCTCGAAGACTTTCCCGACACGGAAACCTTCTGCAAGATCGACGAGGACATCCGCGGCCGCGACGTGTTCCTCGTCCAGCCCACTTGCCCGCCGGTCAACGACAGCTTGATGGAGCTGCTCATCATGATCGACTGCTGCAAGCGGGCGAGCGCCGACCGGATCACGACGGTGATTCCGTATTTCGGCTATGCCCGGCAGGATCGCAAGGACGAAGGCCGCGTGCCGATCACCGCCAAGCTCGTGGCGAATCTCATCACGCGGGCCGGCGCCGATCGCGTGCTGGCAATGGACCTGCACGCCGCCCAGATTCAAGGCTTCTTCGACGTGCCGGTCGATCACCTTTACGCCGCGCCCGTGCTCAACGAGCGAATCCTGCAATATGGCTATGCGTCGGACGAAGTCGTCGTCGTCAGCCCCGACGAAGGGAGCATCAAACGGGCCCTCGGGCATCAGACGCGGATCGGCGGCCGCCTGGCGATCGTCGACAAGCGGCGGGCAAGCGCCGACGTGACGCGGCAAGAGAACATCATCGGCGGACCCGTCGAAGGCCGCGTGGCGTTCATGTTCGACGACATGATCAGCACGGCCGGGTCGATCTGCGGCGCGGCGCGGGTGGTCATGAGCCGCGGCGCAAAGAAGGTGATCGTCGCCGCGACCCATGCCGTGCTCGCCGGCGACGCGATCAAACGCCTCGGCGACGCGCCGATCGAAAAGGTGATTCTCACCGACTCGATCCCCGTGCCGCCGGAAAAAATGATCGACAAAATCGAAATCGTCAGCGTCGCCCCGCTCTTGGGCGAGGCCATCAAGCGAATCCACCGCAACGAGTCGGTCAGCCGACTGTTCGGGTCGGAACGCGAACCGCGCTAGATCGGGGATAGCGCGGACGAGCCGCGCGTAACAATCTCCGTCGCGCGATTACGCCGCACGCTGCTATACCAACGAGCGCCAGCAAAGCGCTTCCCGGCTCGGGCACCAATGCCAGCGCCGGTTGCATTGTCGAGCCGGGAATCGGCGGCAGACCCAAGAGCATCATCGACAGATTCGCCGTGTCGCCGTTGCGCCACGGTTGTTGTGGCGAATTGTAATCCGGCCGCCCCAGGCCGGGATCGAAGCGATTCGGCGACAGTTCGTAGAGGTCGGCCCCGGCGGGCAAGTCCGCGCCCCAGACGAACAACGGCACGTTGTAGTTTTCGTAGGCCGTCGGCGTGACGTGAATGTTCACGCCGCCGCCGTGATCGCCGGTGAGCACGATCGCCGTGTGGCCGCGGAGCACGGGGCTGTCGTCGACGAGCGAGAAAATCTGCGCGAGACGGTCGTCGATCGTTTTCACCGAGTCGTACCAGGCTTGATTCGTCCAGCCGTTGGCGTGGCCCGTCGTGTCCGGCTCGACGAGGTGCAGGAATGTGTAGTTCCGCGGCGTGGCCGTCATCGACGCGACGAAATTCGTGACGATGTTGGCCGACGTGCCGTCGACGAGTTGGGCGTTGTCGATCTTGTCGCGGCCGTTGTCCGCGCCGATCGTGTCGAGCGCGCCGTTCGTGGCGTCGTAGCTGCGATCCAGAATCGACAGCCGCGTCTTGCTCGTATAGAGATTCGTCGACAGGCCGTGGTCGTGAACGACGTCGAACGTGCTGGCCTTGTACGCAACCGCCGGATTGCCGTTGGCATGGATCGTGTGCGACGCGCCGGGAAAGTTGCTCGTGTACCCGTGATGCACCGTGTTCGGCTGGCCCGCGGGCTGGTCCGTCGGCCGGCCGGTAATCATCGAAATGTGATTGGGCACGGTTTCGGTGTAGAAATAATCGCTGCGGGCGTGGTACGTAAACGCGCCTTCGGTTTGCAGCCGGCGAAAGCTGGGATACGTCGTCGAGGCCGGCATCGGCGGGTTGGCGACAATGTTTTGCAGCACGTCGCCCCGCAGGCCGTCGACGCTGATGTGAACGACGAAATCGACTTCGCCGCGGGCCGGCACGGCGAACGCGGCGCAGCAAAGCGAAAAAAGGGCGGCGCGAACCAAGAGATGGAACGAACGATCCGAATTCATGGAACTTCTCCAAGTGACGAAGCAAGGGTACGTCGCCCGCGCATGACGGGAGCCGGCGCGGCATCCGCACGCGGCGCGCAGAGCGACACGATCGATCGACGGCCGAAAAAGACGGTGACCGAGAAACGGCCCCACCCGCGAAGCCACAGCTTCGCGCCCTTGGCACGAGTCACCAGGAGAGTTGCATTAGCAAGCGAAGTTGGGCGCTGGACAGATTGGCGGCGATACCGACCGGAAGGATCGGCGCTCGAAAGCAACGATAGTCGGATACGCTCTTATATTCACCCAACGGCGGAGACACAAGCGTTATTCGGTAAGATTGTCGTTTTTTCGTCGCCGGACGTTAAGTCGACCTCTTCCCGGCTCGTCCTCTCGGCGCAAGTCCACGTCACCGGCGGCGAGCATACTTCGTCCTCGCGTGGGACGACCCGCCGCGCGACCGCCCAGCGTCGGCCTGCGCAGGCCAGCATTTCGGCGTTGAATCCCGCCACGAACGCCCGCGCCTCGGCCCGCGTCAACAGCCGTTCGACGCCGGGAAACAGGGGCCTGCTCGCAGGCGGTTCGTCGAACAGCGTTGCCGGCTCCCACCCCTGCGACGCGACGATCCAAACGCGGATGTCGGCCGGCGGGTGGCTCTCGATCGCGTTCATCACGGTTGCGGTCCCTTGCCGAAGGCCGTTGCCCGTCTCGCCCGCCGCTTTCCGCAGGCACTTGACACGACCGACGCCGTAAGTATACATGTGTATATATTCTCGTCAAGCGGCCCCGCCGGGCGATTTGCGAAAAAACGTCGGCCCTTCGATTTCGGAACCTGCGTCGCGATGAGCGATTACGCCGCCAATTTGCGTCGCCTGATGGCCCGCGAGGGGCTTACCCTCGGCGATGTCGTTGCGCGGTCCGGTCTTGACGAGCGGACGATCAAAGGGATTCTCGCCGGCGTCAATCGTCCGCACGCCCGCACGCTCCATCGCCTGGCCGCGGGTCTCGGCGTCGATCCGGACGAGTTGTTTCAGGATCCGTCGCTGTTGTTGCATCGGTACTTCGATCGCCGCACGAATCCGCTCGTCGAAGAAGTCGTCGAGGCGCATCCGGACGTGTTCCGCGGTTGGACCGAAGGCGACTTCGACGAGCTTTACAGCCGCTTCGGCACGGGCGGCGCGCTCGGCAGCGACGGCGTCCTGGCCGCTGCCCAAACGATGAAACGCAACCGCGAAACCCATCGCAAGCTGGCCCTGCTGCTCGAGAGCTCGCACGCCGACCTCGTCGTCGACCTCGTCGAAGCCATGTTCCAACGCATCGCGGCCAAGTAAAGCCGCAACCGACGCGAGCGAAGTCATAGCGCGAGGGGATGACAACATGCTGTCACCGCGCGCTGCACTTTTGCGGAATTCGTCTTGCCTTGCCCGCGGACGTCGGCGCCTCAGGGTCGGCCGAAGAATGACTTCCGAGTTGTCTTCGGCGGCATGCGTGGCAATGAAATGCGTCCCGGCCCATCGCGAAATCGCGAAAGTACGAAATCGCGAAACCTAAGAAGCGCCGGCGCATTTCCAGCGGGGGCTTTGCTCGACGCCAATATCCCTCGTCCTCGCGATTTTTCGCGCTTTCGCCCTTTCGCGATTTCGCGATAAAGAGCCTGGGCCAAACGGTAGTTCGATAGCACCGCGATGGCGATGCGGCGCGCAAGCGAACGGAGATGCGCGCGAAGTCCGATCGGTACATCGCGTGCAGATTTCACAGGCCGCCGATTGCGGCAACGGCAGTGAGGTAAGTCAGGCGGCAGCGAGCACCCGCGCCGCGCTATTCCGCCGCCGCGGCCTTCGCCTTCTCGCCGCTGCGTTTCTCGGTGAGCCGCACGGCCTTGCCCACGCGATCGCGGAGGTAATACAACTTCGCCCGGCGGACGACGCCGCTCCGCTTGACTTCGACCTTGGCGATCTTCGGCGAGTGGAGCGGGAACTTGCGCTCGACCCCTTCGCCGGCGACGATGCGGCGGACGACGAACATCTCGCGCGTGCCCGAGCCGCTCTTGGCGATCACCACGCCGTTGAAAATTTGAATCCGCTCTTTCGAGCCTTCGAGAATCTTGCAGTGCACGTCGACGGTGTCGCCGACGCGAAACTGCGGGACCTCTTCTTTGAGGTTCGGCTTCTCGACGAGGTTGAGGATTTGCTGGCTCATCGTTTCATTCCTTATCTGAGTTGGGTGTATTCATAGAATGCAAGAGGCAAAATGAAAAATGGACGGTCGCGCCGCAACCGCCGTTTCATCGTTTACAATTCACAACTCACCATTTTCCATTCACAATTCGTCATTCTTCATTTCGCCTTTCCTTTTCTCCGTCCGCTTTCGACCCTGTTCTGCTCGCCAGGCGGCGATTTGTTCGTGGTTTCCGCCGATGAGCACTTCCGGCACGGCGTGCCCGCGAAACTCGCGGGGTCGCGTGTACTGTGCCCATTCGAGCTGTCGCTCGTCTCCCGAAAACGAGTCCTGCTTCGCGCTCTCTTCGTCTCCCAAGACGCCGGGCACGTGGCGAATCACCGCGTCGATAACCACCATCGCGGCCACTTCGCCGCCGTTGAGCACGTAGTCGCCGATCGAAATCGCATCCGGCTTCAAAATCTCCGACACGCGCTCGTCGAAACCTTCATACCGGCCACAGAGCAGGATCAATCGCGCCTCGCGGCACAGCTCTTCGACCACGCTCTGATCGAGCCTTCGCCCCTGCGGCGTAAGCTGGATCAAGCGTCCCGGCGGCTGGGCCATCGCCTGCACCGCCTCGACGCATTCGACGACCGGCTCGACCATCATCACCATGCCGGGTCCGCCGCCGAAGGGCCGATCGTCGACCTTTTTGTGTTTTCCTTTCGCCCAATCGCGAATGTCGTGTAACTGCACGTCGACCAAATGCCGTTCGATCGCCTTGGCGAGCAAGCTCTGTGTGAGGTAGCCGCCGAAAATCTGCGGGAACAGCGTCAGCACATCGAATCGCATGGCACGCCGCGCTCTCGTAGGACGGATTGAAATCCGTCCTACAGGGTTTCGCACGAACTAACCTTCGGCCGCGGCTTCTGGCGGAGTTTCGCCCGCGTCACCAGACGCTTCCGCCGGCGTTTCCGCGACCGGTTCCGGCTTCTTCGGCAGCTCGACCGGCTTGGGCGCGGGCGGAACCGGCTTCTTCTCCGCCAATTGGGCCAGCGCCGTTTCCTGGTTGCCCAAGAACTTGCCGTTCGTGCCGTACTTCTTGATCAGCACCGCGACCTTGTCGCTCGGCTGAGCGCCCACGCCGAGCCAATAGTCGATCCGGTCCCGGTTGAGCACCGCGCGGGCGTGCGTCTCCGGCACGAGCGGGTCGTAGGTGCCGAGTTCTTCGAGCACCTTCCCGTCTCGCGGCGCGCGAATGTCCATCGCGCAAATCCGGAAGAACGGCCGGTGCTTGCGGCCCATCTTCTTCATGCGAATGCGTACTGACATCGAGTTACCTTTCTCCCTTGCGGCGTTGTTTGCGACGTTCTTGTTCGATCCGCTTGCGGCGGTCTTGTTTTTCGCGGGCCGACAAACGCTTGCCGGTCCCGATTTTCTGCTTGGTCAGCATTGCGGCCGGATTGGCCATCGCTCCTTGCTGCAACTGCTTGACCATCGCCATCCGTTCGCGCACGCCCTTGCCGGCCATCTGCTTCATCATCGAAGCCATGCCGTCGAACTGCTTCACGAGATCGTTGATCTCGTTCGGCTGCACGCCGGCGCCGCGGGCGATCCGGCGGCGGCGGCTCTGGTCGATCACGCGCGTCGGATTGCGGCGTTCGTCGGGCGTCATCGAGTCGATAATCGCCACGAGCCGCGAGAAATCCTGCTCGACGTTGCCCCCGGCCATCATCTCCTTGAGCGCGCCCATGCCGGGAATCAGGCCCATCACTTTTTGCAGCGGGCCCAAGCGGCGAACCTGCAAAAGCTGCTTGCGAAAGTCGTCGAGCGTGAACTCGCCGGCCCGCATCCGCTCTTCCTGCCGGGCCATCTCTTCCTGGTCGAGCTTGTCTTGGGCTTGCTCGAACAGCGTGAGCATGTCGCCCATGCCGAGGATCCGCTGGGCCATCCGGTCGGGATGGAACTCTTCGAGGGCGTCGGTGTGCTCGCCGGTGCCAATGAACTTGATCGGCACGCCCGTGACCGCTTTGACCGACAGCGCCGCGCCGCCGCGGGAGTCGCCGTCGAGCTTGGTCATGATGACGCCGTCGAGCTCGAGCGCTTCGTTGAACGCCTTGGCGCTGTTCACCGCGTCCTGGCCCGTCATGCCGTCGACGACCAGATACACCTGATCCGGCTGGCACCGCTCGTCCACGCGGCGAAGCTGGGTCATCAACTCGTCGTCGATGTGCAACCGCCCGGCCGTGTCGAGAATCACGACGCTCGCGCCGATCTCGCGGGCCTTTTGCTGCGCATCGCGGCAAACCTTCACCGGGTCTTGGGTTTCGCGATTCGAATAAACCGGCACGCCGATCTGCTCGCCCAACACGTGCAACTGATCGATGGCCGCGGGACGCTGCAAGTCGGCCGCGACCAACAGCGGCGTGCGGCCCTTGCTCTTGATCATTCGCGCGAGCTTGCCGCAGGTCGTCGTCTTGCCGGAACCCTGCAAGCCGCACATCATCAGCGTCGTCACCTCGCCCCGCAGGTGCAACGAATGGTCGACGGGACCCATCAGGTTGGCCAGTTCCTGATAGACGATGCCGACGAGCTGCTGCGTCGGATCGAGCTGGCTCATTACCTTTTCGCCGAGAGCCTGCTCGGTCACGCGGCCCATGAAGTCGCGGACGACGAAGAAGCTTACGTCGGCGTTGAGAAGGGCCTCTTCGACCAGCTTGAGGCCCTCGCGCATGTTCGATTCGGTAAGCTTCCCGCGTCCGCGCACGGCGCGGATGGCGGATTGCAAGCTTTCCTGGAGCGAGTCGAACATGCGCGGATTTCCCCGATAATGCGAAGCCTTGTAGTGTAGCGGTTTGCCTGGCCCATTGGCAATCGGCGATGGTGGGGAAAGGCAACGAATTCGGATGCCGAGAAGAAGCCCGGATACGCGGCGTGATAATGCTTCGCGACCCCCCCCCACCCCCCACCCGTAGGGAATGCCAAGATTCGCCGAAAACGTATCAAAGCTGATTGACCGGTCGGTTCGATCCCCCGTATATTGGAGGTTCACGGTGGGGGATTCTGCGCTCGTCGCAGGGTTTGCCAGCTAGCACGGCGGCCCGTCCGCCGAACGATGCAATTCCGCGCGCACTCGAACCGAGCCTTTGGAGGCTACCAGCCATGCTTGTCATTCCCGGTCGATCAGGACGTGACACGTGCGATCCCTTCCTCGGCATGACCCGGCGGGATTTGCTCCGTGTGGGCGGTTCGGCGATGCTCGGCTTCGGCCTGGGCGATCTGGTGTGCCGCGACCGAACGCTCCGCGCGAACCCGACGGCCGACGCCTTCAAGGGCAGCGGCCCGGGCTGGGGCAAGGCCAAAAGCGTCATCATGGTCTACCTGCAAGGCGGACCGAGCCATCTCGATCTGTGGGACCCGAAGGACGACGTGCCCGACAACGTCAAAAGCGTCTTCAAGCGGATTCAGACCAAAGTGCCCGGTATGGACGTGACGGAGGTCTTGCCGAAGCTCGCCGAAGTGACCGACAAGCTCACGCTGATTCGCTCGATGAGCTACACGCCGAACGGCCTGTTCAACCACACGGCGGCGATCTACCAGTTGCACACGGGCTACACGGCCGACAAGGTCAGCCCCAGCGGCCAGCTCGAACCGCCCACGCCGAAGGATTTTCCCACGTTCGGTTCGCAGATTGTCCGGCTCAAGCCGCCCACCGAGGCGATGCTGCCGTTCGTGATGATGCCGCGGCCGCTGCAAGAGAGCAACGTCGTCAACAAGGCCGGCACCGCGGGCTTTTTGGGACGGGCGTACGATCCGTACTATCTGTTCCCGCCCGGGGACGACATGGACATGGACAAGATGAACCGGATCAGCATCGACGATCTGAACCTGCGCGTGCCGGCCAGGCGCCTCGAACGCCGGGCGAAGCTCCGCGAGCTGGTCAACGCCACGATGCCCGAGATCGACAAGGCGGTCAAAAAGCACGATCTCGACGAGTATTACGACACGGCGCTGAGCCTGATCGTCTCCGGCCGCGCCCGCGATGCGTTCGACTTGACCAAAGAAAAGGACGCGATGCGCGATCGCTACGGCCGCAACACGTTCGGGCAAAGCTTGCTACTCGCTCGCCGTCTGGTCGAAGCGGGCACGCGCGTCGTCGAAGTCATCTGGCCCAAGGTCGCCAACAGCGACAACCACAGTTGGGACCAGCACTCCGACCTGCCCAAGCGGATGAAGACGCAATCCGGCCCGATGTTCGACGCAGGCCTGTCGGCCTTGATCGGCGACCTGGACGAGCGCGGGCTGCTCGACGAAACGCTCGTCGTCGCGCTCGGCGAATTCGGCCGCAGCCCGCAACGCGGCGTCAGCACGTCCGGCAACGGCAACAGCGCCGACGGCCGCGACCACTGGCCGTATTGCTACACGGCCGCCGTCGCCGGAGCGGGCGTGAAGCGGGGTAGCGTCTACGGTGAGTCGGACAAGACGGCCAGCGCGCCGCTGAAAGACCCGGTGCACCCGATCCAGCTCCTGGCGACGATCTACCACGCCGTCGGCATCAACCCGCACGCGATCGTCTATAACCACCTGAACCAGCCCCGCGAGCTGGTGCAAGCGGAACCGGTGCCGGCGCTGTTTGGGTAGAATAGAATAGGGATGCGGTGACGATTGCCTTCCATAGGCCACCGGTATCGCCTTCAGCTTCGCCTAGGCCACATGATGTCCACGGCCGACACAACTTCGTTGCCTATCGCGACTTCGTCGTTTGGCATTGTCGATCGCGTCTTTACGGCTGCCGATCTCGCGGCTCTGCCGGAGGACTTGCCGTCCGGGCGCGTGTACTATGAATTGGAGATGGGAAAGCTCGCGATCATGTCGCCACCTGGAGAAAGCCACGGATACGTCCAGTCAAACATCGGCTTTTTCCTAAAACTACAAGGCCAACATCAAGGACTTGGCAGAGCCTATACGGAAACTGGCATCGTCATTTCGCGTAACCCAGATACGGTTTACAGTGCCGACGTAGCGTTTATTGGGAACGATCGGCTCCCAGTTCGTCGATCGAAAGAAGGCTATCTAGAAACCATTCCCGAACTTGTCGTCGAAGTTCGCAGCAAAAACAACTCGATTGCCGAGCTCTCGCGTAAGGCGCGGACTTATCTTGCTGCCGGTGTGCTAACCGTGTGGATCGTCGACGAGACGTCGCGGACGATTACGATCGAGGAACCCGACGCGGCCCCGAAAGTCGTCGGCGGCGATGAGCCGATTCCGCCGCCGGCCGCGATTCCCGAACTTGAACTGACGGTCGCCCGCGTGTTCGATTGAGTTCGCGAAGCGCCAGATCTTCCGCACGCCTTTGCCGACATCGCGATTCGCGGCAAAAGTGAACCCGTTCCGCATGTCCGGGCACCTATCTTGGGTGGTCGACGGTTTTTGGAGGGCGTCTGGCCTGGCTTGAACCGGATGGGGAGTGAATCGATGTTACGAGTCGCGCGCCGCTACTTGATTGGGATCGCCCTAATCGGCTGCTTCGCTCCGCCCCTTGCGGCCCAAGTCGCCGATGGCCAGCCCGTGCAATACGCCAACCCGATGGGCGAGTTGCTTTCCTGGACGTTCAGCCCGCAGATGCAGAGGGAACTGGAAATCGTCGACGACCAGCGCGAAAAGCTCAAGAAGCTGCAAGCCGACGTGACGAATGAAACCCGCGATCTGTACAAGACCGCGTACAGCGGAGACCGCCAGGAGTGGATGCGAAAGTACAACGAGATTGCCGGCCGCCTCTCGCGCGAAACGGACAAACGGGTGCAGGAAATCTTGCTGCCCCATCAGGTCCGCCGGCTCCGGCAGATCGTGCTCCAGATGCGGCTCTCCGGCGCGGGCTATGGCTCGGCGGCGGGACTCGCAAGCGGCGCCGTTGCCGACGAACTCGGCCTCACCGAAGAACAGAAACGCGAGCTCAAGAAAAAGGAACAAGAGATCTCCGCGGAAGTGCAGCGCAAGACGCGCGAATTCTACGAGCAGCTTCGCGAAGAGTCGGAGGAAGAGTTGCTCGGCGTGCTCACCGCCGAACAGCGGCGCAAGCTCAAGGAGCTTGTCGGCGAGCGGTTCGACTGGCAACAGCACACGAAGGCGCCTGCCGGCGACAAACGCAAGAGCGACGCGACTCGCGACGAGGCGTCCAAAGGCGCGCCGAAGAGCGACGGCCCCGCCGCGAAGCCGTAATCCTTCTCCCAGGCCGGCCGACGACGCCGGTCCACATTGGCGGCGCGAAAACTCTTGCTCCGGCGTCGCCGCCGTCCGATACTTAGGGCCGATCGCGAACTGTAGGAGGCGAATCCTTTCGCCGACGCGCATCGCCAGCCAGTCCGGTCGGCGAAAGGATTCGCCTCCTACGGTTCCACGACGGGCACTTGGTTCTCACACCGGAGTCACGATCATGTTGCGCGCGACCATTCTCGCTCTGGCAGTGGGCTCGCTATTTCTCGCCTCGGCCGCGGGCCAGGACCGCGAGACGAAAGTCCGCGACGACCGCGACAAGCTCAAGGACAGCGACGTGTGGGTCTACAACGACTTCGACCGCGGCGTCGCCGAGGCGAAGCGCACGGGCAAGCCGCTGTTCGTCGTCTTCCGCTGTATCCCCTGCGAAGCGTGCAGCGAGTTCGACAAGGCGCTCCTCGAAGACGAAAGCGACGTCCGCGACCTGTTCGACAAGTTCGTCTGCGTTCGCGTCGTGCAGGGCAACGGCCTCGACCTCGCGCTGTTCCAGTTCGATTACGACCAGTCGTTCCATGCCATGTTCCTCAGCGCCGACAAGACGATCTACGGCCGGTTCGGCACGCGCTCGGCGCGCAAGGAGCACGAAGACATGACGATGCAGGGCCTGCGACAGACGATGCTCGCCGCGCTCGAACTGCACAAGGACTATCCGCGAAACAAGTTTGAGCTTGCGGGCAAGCAGGGCAAACCGGTCGACTATCCCGTGCCCGAAGCCATGCCCGACCTCAAAGGCAAATACGGCGCGAAGCTGGACTACGGCGGCAAGGTCGTGCAGAGTTGCATCCACTGTCACCAGATTCGCGACTCGCAGCGCACCGCATATCGCACGGCAAACGAGCCGATGCCCGTGGAAGTGCTCTACCCCTATCCGCTGCCGGAAACGATCGGTCTAAGAATGGACCCCAACGAAGCGGCGACGATCGCGGAAGTCGCCGAAGGCTCGATCGCGGCCAAAGCAGTTTTGAAGAAAGGTCACCGCATTATGAAGCTCGACGGCCAGCCGGTTATCTCGACCGCCGATCTGCAATGGGTTCTGCACAACGCGCCGGCTTCCGGCGAAATCGTCGTGCAAGTCACGAGCCCGCGCGAAACGGGCCGCGCTCCGCTAACCGACGAAACGAGGCTCAAGCTGCCCGAGGGCTGGCGCGGGCGGACCGACATCTCGTGGCGGCCGACGACGTGGCATTTGCGCGGCATCGCCACCGGCGGACTGGTGCTCGAAGACCTGACGGACGACGCGCGAAAGGAACGCGGCCTGTCCGGCGATTCGCTCGCGCTCCGCGTGAAGCACGTCGGACAATACGGACATCACGCCGCGGCCAAGAACGCCGGCTTTCAGCAAAACGACATCATCACCGCCATCGGCGACCTCAAAGACCGCCGCACCGAAAGCGAGTTCCTCGCCTACGCCCTCAAGCATCGTGCGGGCGACAAGCTCCCAGCCAAGGTCCTCCGCGGCGGCAAGACGGTCGAGTTGAAACTGCCGATTCAGTAACAACCTATACCGACTTCTGCTTCTGCCTGTAGGAGGCGAATCCTTTCGCCGACGAAGCGGCCGGACGAGCGCAATTCGGCGAAAGGATTCGCCTCCTACATTCGCGCAAGCGGCGTCGCGAGCGGTGCGTCATGATCCAACCGGTCCTTTCCCACGACGCCCTGCTCGACGACATCGCCGCCGCGCGCGAGATTCCCGACGAGTTGCACTTGTGGTGGCTCGGCCAAAGCGGCTTTCTCGTCCAGTGGCAGCGGCGGCATTTGCTCCTCGATCCGTATCTCTCCGATTCGCTCACCAAGAAGTACGCCGACACGGACAAGCCGCACGTGCGGATGACGGAACTGTGCATCGAGCCGAGCCGGCTCGGTTTCATCGACGCCGTCACGTCGAGCCACAACCATACCGACCACCTCGACGCGCAAACGCTGCTCTCGCTCATCAAGGCGAATCCCGGCGTGCGGCTGATCGTGCCGGAAGCGAACCGGCAGTTTGCCGCAGATCGCCTGGGCTTGCCGATCGGGCGGCTGATCGGCCTCGACGACGCAGCGAGCACCGAAGTCGCCGGGTTTCGCATCACCGGCGTACCGGCCGCCCACGATGAACTCGAACGGGACGACGCCGGGCATCACCGCTACCTCGGCTACGTCGTCGCGTGTGGGCCGTGGACGATCTACCACAGCGGCGACACGCGGCTGTATCCCGGCATGGCCGACCGATTGCGGCCGTTCGCCGTCGATGTCGCCCTGCTGCCGATTAACGGCGCGGCGCCCGAGCGGCGCGTGGCCGGCAATCTCGATGGCCGCGAGGCCGCGTGTCTCGCACACGCCATCGGCGCGGGCGTCGCGATTCCCTGCCATTACGAGATGTTCGAGTTCAACACCGCGTCGCCGGATGTGTTCGTCGACGAAGCCGTCCGACTCGGCCAGCCAGTGGCCGTGCTCGCCTGCGGCCAGCGATGGACGGCTAGCTAGAGGTTGGAGGTTGGAGGTTCGAGGTTAGTACCTGGAGGACGCTGCCGCCGCTGATTCCCTAACCTCTAACCTCCAACCTCTAATCTCTAATCTCCAACCTCCAACCTCCCGCCCGGCTTGACACTTCTTACGGCGAGCGATACACACAGAGTGGAAAATCCCGCGACGCCGACTTCCCGACGTTGACTCGCCGGCGCCGCTGACCCGGTGGGAGCCGCCAACAGGTACAGGATGCCATGCCAAACCTCGATCCGATCACCATCGCGATTGTTGTCGTCGTTATCATTGTCGGCCTGGTGATCGCGGCCATCTTCGCCAGCTACTTTCGGCTCTGGATCCAGTCCGTCACGACCGGCGCCAACATCACCATCTTCGACCTGATCGGCATGACGCTGCGAAAGGTGCCCGCGCGGATCATCGTCCGCAGCAAGATCATGGCCGTGCAAGCTGGCCTGGGCGACGAGACGGGCATCACGTCCCGCGCGCTCGATGCCCACTATCTCGCCGGCGGCAACGTGCCCAAGGTCATCATGGCGATGATCGCATCGAGCAAGGCCAAGATCATCAACCTCGACTTTCGCACGGCCACGGCGATCGACCTGGCCGGCCGCGACGTGCTCGACGCCGTGAAAACGAGCGTCTATCCCAAGGTGATCGACTGCCCCGCGCGCAATGGCCCGCGGCAAACGCTCGACGCCGTCGCCAAGAACGGCATTCAGCTCAAAGTCCGCGCCCGCGTGACGGTGCGGACGAACCTCGCGCAGTTGATCGGCGGGGCGACGGAAGAAACGATCATCGCCCGCGTCGGCGAAGGGATCGTCAGCGCGATCGGTTCCGCGGAGTCGCACGCCGAAGTGCTCGAAAATCCAGATCGCATCTCGAAGGCGGTGCTCGCCCGCCGGCTCGACTCGCAAACCGCGTTCGAGATCGTGTCGATCGACATTGCCGACATCGACGTGGGCGCGAACATCGGCGCCCGCTTGCAAGCCGACCAGGCCGAGGCCGACACCCGCGTCGCCCGCGCCGCCGCTGAGAATCGCCGGGCGATGGCCGTCGCTCAGGAGCAGGAAATGGTGTCGTCGATCGAGGAAAGCCGGGCCAAGGTCGTCGAGGCCGAGGCCGAAGTGCCCAAGGCCATCGCCGACGCCTTCCGCTCGGGCCGCTTGGGCATCATGGATTACTACAAGCTCCGCAACATCCAGGCCGACACGGACATGCGGCGAACCATCGCCACGCCTGCCCAGGCCCCGGCATGACGCCGCGCGAAGTGCCGTTGGTGCCGCCCGCGACCGGCGTATAATTGCATCGCTCGGGCCATCCGCTTCGGCACGGCATCGTTCCCGCCCTTCCCTTCTTGCGACGCGGCCATGCACCAACACTTTGCCATCCTTGCGGCCGGGATTGGCGACCTGCTCAGCGCGCTCGTGCCGGTCGTCATTTTCATCATTTGGGTCATCGGCCAAATCGCCAATCGGACCAGGGCCGAGCCAGCCAAGCCCGTCCGGCGAGCCGAACAACGGTCCGCCGGCGACTGGAACCTGGATGACGACGACGACGTGATTGTCGCCCAACCCGCGAACGTCCGGCCCGCGAATGCCGGTCCCGCCAACGCCGGTCCGAACGCCGGGCCGAACGCCGGACCGAAGAAGACCGTCTTCGACGAGATCGAGCAGTTCCTCGCCCGAGCGCGGCAGGCCGCCCAGCAGGCCCAAGGCCAACAGGGCGGCGCTCCGCCGCGGCCGGCCGCGCGCCCCGTCGCCGCCGAACCGGTCGTAGCCGAGCTCGCCGAACCGCGCCGAACGCTCGCCGGAGGTCCGGTGCTTTCCCCTGGCCGCCTGGGCACGCAAGAACGCGTCGCCGCCGAAGTCACCCGCACGACGGATACCTCCGACGTTACGGCCAACATCGACCGGCTCGGCGATGCCGTCGAAGTCGCCGACGACGTGATGGAGGCCCATCTCAAGGAAGTCTTCGACCATCGGCTCGGCTCGCTCCAGGCGGCCGCCTCTCCGTCCGTTGCCTCCGCAGCGCCTAAGACGCGGAGCGCGGCCAAAGCGCTTCCCGCCCCAATCGGTTTTTCGGCCATGCTGGCGAATACCGGCAATGTCCGCAACGCGATCGTGATGAGCGAAATCCTCCAACGGCCCACGGATCGCTGGTAGTCGCAGGCCGGCGGCCAGAGGCTCGCGGCTGGGGACCGGACGATGGACGACCCGCTCCCATCGGGTTGCCATTTGCCGGCCCGTCCGCAAAGATAGCGGCGCGTTGCCCCTGCGCCCTTCATCCGACTACCTCCAGCCATCATCCGCAAATGACCATTCCCGCCATCACCCCCGGCAAGACCCGTCTCGGTTGGATCGGAACCGGCGTCATGGGCACGAGCATGTGCGGCCATCTCATCGCCGCCGGCTATCCCATGACCGTCACCACGCGCACGAAGCGCCGCGCCGAGCCGCTCCGCGCCAAGGGCGCCGCCTGGGCCGAAACGCCCAAAGCCGTCGCCGAAAAGTCCGACGTCGTCTTCGCCATCGTCGGCTTTCCCCAGGACGTCCGCGAAGTCATGCTCGGCGACGCGGGAGCCCTCGCCGGCAGCAAGTCGGGCGCCGTGCTCGTCGACATGACGACGAGCCAGCCCGCGCTCGCCGTCGAAATCTACGAAGCCGCAAAGGCCAAAGGCGTGCACAGCGTCGACGCCCCCGTTTCCGGCGGCGACATCGGCGCCCGCGAAGCGCGGCTCTCGATCATGATCGGCGGCGAAAAGAGCGTCGTCGACGCGCTCCAGCCGCTCTTCGAGGTGATGGGTAAGACCATTGTCCACCAAGGTCCCGCCGGCGCAGGACAACACACCAAAATGGTCAACCAGACCGTCATTGCCTCCGCCATGATCGGCGTCTGCGAAGCCTTGCTCTATGGCTACAAAGCCGGGCTGGACCTCAAAACCGTCATGCAGTCCGTCGCGCCCGGTGCCGCCGGAAGCTGGTCCCTCTCGAATCTCGGCCCGCGGATCATCGACAACAACTTCGATCCCGGGTTCTACGTCGAGCACTTCATCAAGGATATGGGCATCGCCCTCGAAGAAGCCCGTCGCATGGGCCTCGCCCTGCCCGGTTTGGCGCTCGCCCAACAACTTTACATCTCCCTCGCCGCCCAAGGCCACGCCCGCGACGGAACCCACGCCCTCCAACTCGCCCTCGCCAACATGGCCGGCGTCGATTGGAAATCCCGTTAAGCCGCAAACGCGAATCGGGTGGCCGCGTAGGTCAGGACAAGCGGCCATCCATCTTGCCATTCCCGATCGACTCGGCCCGCGCCGTCCTGACGGGCGCGAGTCCCACAAAGGCGTTCATCGGCGCTTCCCGCCACGGCGGCGCGGGCTGGAGTTCTGATAGTGGTTGCGTCCAACACCGTTTGCCCTGACTTGCCGTCTTGGCTATTCGCCGCCTTGGTCGCCGCTCACGTCGTCGTCGATGTGACCGTCGTTCAAAGCCGCGACCTCGCGGGCGAGCGCCTTGCTTGCGAACATCAGATTGAAACGATCGCCGTGATGGGTGAATTCGAAGGGCAGGGGACGTAAAACCTGCCAGATAATCGGCAAAAATATCAACGTGACCGCAAAGCCGATTGCATACCACTTGGCGAGTCCGATGTATACGGCGAATACCAGCGCGATCAATACACCAACGATCAACGAGAGATTCCGAAACAAGATCGCCCGCCACAATTTGGATCCGCAGTAACCGTGCGCGGGAACGTAGAGCTTCCTGGTTCGTCGGAATAGCCACGGGAGAACTCCGTAGAAGCCGACCGGGTTTCCCCGCAATCCGATTGTCTCCGCGTGGGATTCCAAATCACAAACGACGCAGCGGCGCGGGAACTCGATACTCTTTCGATGAACGATTACGTCCGTGCTCAGCGCTAGCGGTCGCAGTTTCATTTTCGGAAGAGGATTTTTTCGAGTCGCAGTCATACTTGTCAGGCACAGGAGTGCCTGACCTACGTTTCTCACCGCAGCGACTCCAGCGGCCGCACCCGCATCGCGTTGATCGCCGGCACGAGCCCGCCGAGCACGCCCATGATGACCGTCAGCAGCAATCCACGGGCGATGATCGCGCCGTCGACCGTCAGGACGATCACGACCGTCTTGAATCCGCCTTGACCGCTGGAAATCACGCTCGTCATCGTTTGGCCGTGAACGAGCGACCCCAGCACGCACCCCAGCAGCCCGCCCGCGAACGCCAGAAACATCGACTCGATCAGAAACGACAGTAGCACCTGCCACCGGGCGAAGCCGAGAATGCGGAGCACGCCGATGTCTTTCGTCCGCTGACTCACGGCGGCGAACATCGTGTTCATCGCCCCGGCGACGCCCGCCACGGCCACCCAAAACGCGATGAATCCGAACGCGAACGAGAACTGCTGGTTCACCGCGTTGAGCGAGGCGAAATACTCTTTCTCGACGTAAGCGGAAAGGGCCGCCTTGGTGTAGTCGTTGTTGAAATAGCGTTTCACTTCGCGGGCCGCAGCGTCGCTCGCCGTCGTGATCGCCAGCGTCGAGAACCGATCCTTGCCGAACATCGGTCCGACGAGGCTTTGCTTCGCCCACACTTCCGAGTCGAACGTCGTGCCGGCCGACTTCATCACGCCGACGACGAGCCACCGCCGATCGCGCAGCGCAAACATGTCGCCCACGTCGAGGCGCTCGGCATTCTTGGCCCTGGCGATCTCCTCGGCAGCTCGGTCGCGCCCAAGCTCGCCCGCCAGTCCTTCGCCGATTACGGCTTGGAGCAAATCCTCTTTCTTGCCGTCGCCTTCGATATCGGTCCGCTCGACGCCGACGCTCGAAAACCACGCCCCGCCGTCGTGAAGCTCGATGCCGTGCACCACGCCCGACATGACCGGATCCTCGACGCCGCGAAGCTGCAGAAAGCGACGCTTCGGGGCGCCGGGCGGCGGATTTGGGCGCGGCTGCACCACGATCATGTACGTCTCCTTGCTGCACAGCGGAGCCCCATGCTCGTCGCGCTCGACGCCGGGCTGATTGGCGATGTCGTCGATGTCGGCAAACCCGAGATTGCTGAACACCTCGTCCGTGCTGCCGTCGGACAGGATCATCACGTTCCCTTCGCGGCCGCTGGCTTCGGTCAGCTTGTTCATGCCGTTGACCAGCGCCTGCATGCCGGTGAGCAGCGCGAGCACGAGCGTAAATGCCGCGACGATGCACGTCGTCGTGATCCACCGCACGCCGAGATTGCGCACGTTGTAGCGCAGCGGAATCTTGCCGAGCACCGTAGCCACGACCGCGGCCACCGCCGCGACGGCGACAAACAGCTTCGCCTCCATCGGAACGGCCGACCAGATCGACGGCACGTCGGTGGCGGACTGGGCCAACAGCGGCGATACGGAAGTGGGATTCATTTTGATGGACGCCGTGCTGCAATTCTTGCTCGGATCCCAAAACTGAGGCGGTTCGTTTTTTAACGCAGAGGTTGTTTGTTTTTCAACGCAGAGGTTGTTTGTTTTTCAACGCAGAGGGCGCAGAGGTCGCGCAGAGGACGCAGAGAATTCAACCCGGATGTTGCGGTGGAGACACGGCATTTGATTTCCAACTCTTCTCAGCGCCCTCTGCGAATCCTCTGCGCCCTCTGCGTTAGAAAACGAACCAGCTTTCCATTGTGATTACGGCTGAGTATTGCTTTTGGCCTACATGCGATTGTTTTTTTCGGACCGCCGCGTTCGTGCGGGCGCGTCGGCGACGGTTACGCCACCTTCGAAAACACCTCCGCCACCTTGACCTTCTGCGCCGACCAGGCCGGGATCACGCTCCCCACGAGCGCCGCTCCGCCGCCGACCGCGATGCCGAGGGCAAACGCCCGCTCCGAGATGAAAAACTTGGGGAAGAACGCGATCGGAAACGCGATCCCGCCCGTCACCTGGTTGACGACGTAATACGTCGCCGACACGCTCAGCGCCCCGCCCACGACGCCGAGCATCACCGCTTCGCCCAGAACGAGCACCATCAACTGCCACGGCCGAAAACCGAGTACCTTCATCACGGCCAATTCCGCGCGGCGCTCGCGAACGCTGATGCTGATCGCCGTCGCCACGACCAGCGACAGCGTCGCCACGATGACGGCCGTCAGCTCGTAGCGGAAGAAATCGAGCAACTGCCGATAGCCCTCCATGAACATCCCTACCCCCGACGACTGCGTTTCGCATTTGACCTGCGGATTGCGATAGTCGGGCGACGCCTCGATCTGTTCGCTTAGCCGGCGGAGCGAGTTGGCGTCCGGCACGCGCAGCCACACGAGGTTCAGCGTCTTCTGCGCGAGCGGGTGTTTCTGGCCCGTTGTCCGTTCGTACTGATCCATCGCGGCGAGGAGATAATCGCGATTCATGAACGAGCTGCCGTCGTAACGGCCTTCGGGCAGCACGCCGAGGATCTCGAACTCGAGATTGATGTCCTTATAGTTGAAGCTGTAAAGCGTGATGCGGTCGCCGACCTGCCGGCCGAGCGTCGCAAGGCGTTCCTTACCCATGACGATGCCCTGACGATTCTCCGCGAGCTTGTCGACCAACACCTGCAATTCGGCGGCCTGGTCGGCGGGAAGCGAATCCAACTCGTCCACCATCGTGTTGATCTTCCGCGGATCGAGGGCCAGCACGAACACCGAATTCTCGCGCGTTCGCGTGCCCTGCTCGGTCGCGCCGCCGAAGAATTGCCACGTCATCGCATCGGTCGGGCGAACGTCGTCTTCCGTGCGGGCCGCACCTTGGCTCAGCGAATCCGCGTAGGCGAACGGCATTTGGCTGGGAATCTGCCAGCGCTCCGTGACGATCGCCTTGAAGTTCGAGTTCTTCTCGCTCATCGCGTCGTCGATGAACCACAAAACCGACCAGACCAGCGTCATCACGAACACGAGCACCATCGTCCCCAGAACGGTCAGGCCCGATCGGACGTAACTCCGCCGAACGTTGCGGGCGATGAGGAGGAAGAGTTTCATGGCCAGAGGCGCATCGGGTCTGGTGACGGGGCCAACGGAGGGTGCGGCGCGAGCCGCCGTTGCCTTCAGCATGGCCTTTGGATTACGCTCTCTCAAGGCGACTTTGGCCCGCCCGGAGGCTTTTTGGCCGATTTTGTGAATTCTCCCACAAGACACCCATCCGGGCGGAAACAGAATCGCCGGCGGATTTGCCGAATTATCGAAGAATCTTCTCGTCGTCAGGAGCTTTGTCATGTCGCGAACGCTATTCCGATCGGTCGGTGCGTGCTTGGTTGGCGGTTGGGCAGCGTGGGCAGGCGGCGCTGCCGTCGCTCAGGACCTGGTGCTTCCTCCGACGGCGGGTGTCGTGGAAGTCGCGCCGGGCGTCGAGGGCGACGTGTTCGCCATCGCGCCGCAAGTTCATTCGCTCACCCTCACGTCGGACGGCGTCTTGAGCGAGGCCGTGTTCTTCGCCCACCCGGTGGGCGACGACCCCGCTTCGTTGCTCGACATGGGCAACGTGCAAACGGAACTGGACCTGATCGACGAACAGAAAGAAAAGATCCGCGAAGCCCAGCGAAAGATGCACGAGGGTATGCAGCAGCACTTCACCGAAATGCGCGAGCTGCACACGCGGCGGATTCGCGACCTGCAAGATTCGCAAGGCGGCGGCGGAGTCATTCGCCGCGAAGGGGGCGGCGGCGCTGCCCGCGGCGAGCCCAGCGGTGGGCCGGATCGGGCCGTGCCGCGCGTGGTCGAGCCGCCGGAGGATTTCAAGAAGTCGCAGGAGCGGCTCAAGGCCCTCCGCGACCAACTGGCCAAAGACGTCGATAACGTCCTGCTGCCCCACCAAAAGAAACGCCTCGAAGAAATCCGCTTGCGGATGAAAATGAAGCAGCGCGGTACGTCCGGCTCGCTGGTCGACACCGAGCTTGCCAAGACGCTCGACATCGGCGACGCCCAAAAAGAACGTATCCGCCGCCGCGCCGCCGAGGTACAGAAGGAACTCGAAGAGAAGATCGCCAAGCTCCGCGAGGAAGCCCGCGAGGAAATTCTTAACGAGCTGACGCCGGAGCAGCAAGGCAAGTTGAAGGACCTCTTGGGCGCCGAGTTCGACGACCGGCCGCAACCGCTTGCGCCGCCGCGGATTCGCCGCTCCCGCGTTTCGGCCGGGGAACGCAAGCCGGAGGAAAGAGTCGAGGAAAAAGACGCGGCCCCGCCGCCCGAACGCGGTAGCTGACCCCTTTTTCGCATTGCTTCTGCGGGCCGAGCCAAGGTACAACAAGTTGCAGAACGAGGCGGTCGAGCGCGGCGGTGGAATCGCGGCATCGGTCGCTCGTGGCTCGTTCCGCGAGATGCAATTATGTTGACGCCCATCTGCCTGGCCCTTTCGCTCGCCGCGGCCGCAGCGCCCGACGACATGCGCGCGACCGCCGACGTCGCCGTCGTCTGTCCCGCGCCCTTCCGCGACGCCCTCAAACCGTGGATCCAGCATCGCGAGCGACAA
The DNA here is from genome assembly GCA_003576845.1 of Planctomycetota bacterium. Taxonomy (GTDB): domain Bacteria; phylum Planctomycetota; class Planctomycetia; order Pirellulales; family PLA5; genus PLA5. The sequence goes on along the minus strand of QEVJ01000017.1, from coordinate 30,004 downwards.
GGGCATCGCCTCGCGCTCGTGTCCAGCGAAGGCACGCCCGACGCAATCCGCGCCCGCATCGCGGAACTCGCGAAACGGACCAAGCTGACGTCGGTCGTCCTCGTGGGCGATGCCGAGCCGACCGCGGATCGCGACTCAACCGTCCGCGCGCGATCCGTACCCACGCACCACGCCAAATCGAAAGTCGTCGTCCGCTGGGGCTCCGAGCCGGAACTCGCCACGGACAACCCCTATGCCGACCTCGACGGCGACGGTCGTCCCGACGTGGCCATCGGCCGCCTCACTTGCGACACGCCCCAGGAGCTTTCGCGGATCGTCGCCAAAATCCTCGCCTATGAAAAGTCGACCGACCTGGGCCTGTGGCGGCGGCGCGTGAGCTTCGTGGCCGGCGTCGGAGGTTTCGGCGCGCTGGCCGACGCCGCGATCGAATCCGGCGCGCGGATGGTCATTTCCGACGGCGTCCCCGCCGCCTACGCCACGACCGTCACCTACGGCAGTTGGCAAAGTCCCTACTGTCCGCCGCCTGCAAGCTTCGGCCAGGCGACGCTCGACCGCCTCAACGAAGGCAGCTTGTTCTGGGTCTACATCGGGCACGGACACCGCCGCGGTCTCGACGCGATCCGCGTGCCCGGCAAGGGTTATCCGATTCTCAACGTCCGCGATGTCGCAAAAATGCGTGCGGCGTCTGGCAGCCCGATCGCGCTGTTTCTCGCCTGCTACACCGGTGCGTTCGACGACGCGGAAGATTGCCTCGCCGAAGAAATGCTCCGCAGCGACGGCGCTCCGGTCGCCGCGATTTGTGGTTCGCGCGTCACGATGCCCTATGCAATGGCCGTAATGGGCGGCGAATTGATGCAGGAGTGCTTCGTCAAACGCCGCGACACGATCGGCGAGGTCATTCTGCACGCCAAACGCTCCCTCCTCGACGAAAAGGGAACCGCCCCCAACCGCGCTACCCTCGACGCCATCGCCGCCATCGTCAGTCCCAACGGAACCAAGCCCGCCGACGAACGGGCCGAGCACGTCCTGCTCTTCAACCTCATCGGCGACCCGCTGCTGCAAATCCCGCATCCCGGCGACGCGAAAATCGACGCCCCGCGGTTCGTCACGGCCGGCGAAGTCCTCCGCCTTGACGGAAAATGCGATGTCGACGGGAATTGCACGGTCGAGCTGGTCGTTCGCCGCGATCGGCTCACGTTCGACCCGCCCGTCCGCGAGCGTTACGACGAGTCCGCGGATGCCCTCGCCGCGTTCGCCGAGACCTATCGCCGGGCGAACGATCCGCTGCTCGTCTCGCGGCGCGTCGCCGCCCGCGAAGGCAAGTTCGCCGCCGAGTTGGACGTGCCTGACAATGTCGACGGCCCGTGCCACGTTCGCGTGTTCGTCGCCGGCGAGCGAGGGGCCGCGATCGGCGCAAGCGATGTCTATGTCCGCCGTCCCCGCGCGGAATCGACCGCCGACCGCGAGAGCACCGGCGCACGCTAAGCCCCCACCCCTCATGCTCCAATCCTCATGGCAGGTCGGCAGTAGGTCTGCGGTAGGTCAGGCCAAGCGGCAAACGGCTTTCCATAATCGCAAGACTCCGCCCGCGCCGGCCTGACAGCGCTCAAATCTCAAATCTCGAATCTCGAATTGACTTTGGGTGCCACCGCGGGCTTGCCCGGCAGTGACAATTGCCGCTGGACGGTCGCCGGGGCCGTAGCAGCTATGCCGATCGTATGCTTTGCCCTCCCTGAGACGAGCTCGTGATTTCCCGATGCCGCGCGTATACCCCTAGATGGCGTGGCCTATGCTTTTCCGTCGGGCAGCGCGCACAAGCGCGTCCGATCTCGGTTACTCGCGCCTGCATCACGCTTTCCGGTACTGCGGCACGAGAGCGATTTGGCGGCCAAGGGCAAGGTACGTCATGGCGTCCGAAAATACGCACGTCCTCGTCGTCGACGACGATCCCGCCATCTGTCGCCTGCTGCACAAGTGGCTGACCTCGGCGGGATATATCGTCTCGTTCGCACAGAACGGCGTGGACGCCGTGACCGCCATCGACCTGGCGTGCCCGAATTTCCTCGTCACCGACTGGGAAATGCCTGGCGGAATTAGCGGCATCGAGTTGTGCCGCCACGTGCGGCGAACGGAGTTGCCGCAGTACGTCTATACGATCATGCTCACCGGCCGCTCGGAAGCCGACGGCTTCGTCCAGGCGCTCGAATCGGGCGCCGACGACTTCACTCGCAAGCCGGTCGATCGGTCGGAACTTCTCGCCCGCCTCAACGCCGGCTCGCGGATCATCGAGCTCGAGCATCGCCTGTCGCTGCTCGCAAACTCCGACCCGCTTACCGGCCTGGCGACCAAACGCACGCTCAACGAGCATCTCGAACGCGAATGGCGCCGCGCCCGCCGCTACCGCACGAACCTTTCGTGCGTGATGCTCGACATCGACTTCTTCAAGCGGATCAACGACACGCACGGCCACCCGGCCGGCGACGAAGTGATTCGCACCATCGGCCGCGTGCTGTCCGAAAACTGCCGCGCATCGGACTTCGTCGGCCGCGTCGGCGGCGAAGAATTCTGCGTGCTCCTTCCCGAAACCGACGAGGAACACGCCGTCGCCTGGGCGGAGCGTTTGCGCAGGCGCGTCGCCGGTACGCCGATTACGTTCGACGGCAAGTCGCTCGCCGTGACGGTCAGTTTGGGCGTCGCTCAAATGGTTGACGAAACCGACGCGGCGGCTCAACTCGTCGACGACGCCGATCAATGCCTCTTGGCAGCCAAACAGGCCGGACGCGATCGTGTGATCGGTCTCGGCGAATTGCGGCGAATCAACGCCGCCTGCCGCGACCCCCAAAACGCCGCCGGCGCGATCTTCGCCGGCATCGCGGCCCGCGACGTGATGACCACCATCGTCGCGGCGCTGCCCAGCGACGCCACGGTCGGCGCCGCAGCCCGCTACTTCCTGCGCTTCCGCTACAGTTCGGCCCCGGTGGTCGACGCCGGCGGCCAACTCATCGGCTTTCTCTCCGAAAAGGACGTGATGAACGTCTTGCTGTGGCCCGATTGCTGGACCCGCAAGATTGCCGACATCATGAAAACCAACGTCGTATGTTACGACGAAGACGAGCCGATTCTCTCGATCTACGAGTTCCTCTGCCGCGTTCCCATCCGAAGCGTCGTCGTGTCGAACGGGGGTAAGCCCACCGGTATCATCAGCCGTGGGACGTTGCTCCGCTGGTTCAGCAACATGGTCGTGAGCCGCCGGATTCACACGGGCGTCGTGGAAGACTCGCCCCCGGCGCCCGATTCCAACGAGCTCTGCCTCACCGCCGCGGCAATCTTGCGGCAAGTGTACGAATTGCAGGCGGCCCTCGAAGACGGTCTCGACGACGTCGCCCCCCACGTAATCGGCACCGCCTCCAGAATCCAGGAACTCGTCAACGACCTCCTCGCAGGCGCCCAACGCGACGTGGGGCCGGCGAACGAACGGGTCGTCGCCTCGTCCGGCTGGGGACCGCCGCGCGTGGACTCGCGGGCATGCGAATGGCCCGCCGACTGCTCCGTTGCCGGTCACGCTTGATCGATGCCGCACCCCGCGCCAACGCACGTCCGCACCCGATTCGCACCGTTTGCCAGGACGTAACGCCGAATTCGGCACAAGTGACACGGCAAATAGACCATCCCGCCACAACCGGGGCACCGCCGCGGACGTTGCTTGGGCGCAAAGCACGCGGCCGTGTCGTTGCCGCTTTGCAGCGACACGCTGCGCCGGCCCCGCGCGATCGCGTTGACCGTCGCCCGACTCGTCCCAGTCAACTCCGACACCTCGCGCTGCGACAACTTTCCTTCGGTTAGCAACATCCGAATCTGCTTCTCGCGAGCTTCCGACAACATACGAAGTGCTCCGTGAAGATAGTCCTCTGGATGAAAAACTCAGTGCAACGAACGCCCCGCAGTGCTCGTAGGTCAGGCCAAGCGGCAAACGATTTGCCATCATCAAAAACCCCAATCCGCGCCGGCCTGACACACCAAATCTGCCCACTGCCCATGGACCACACCCCGTCACCCTAATCCTCGAACTCGTCGTCCGCGTCGAACCAGAAATCGCTCTCCTCGGGAACCGCCTCTTCGTCGTCGAGACCAAAGTCGCCAAGGATGTCGCGGGCGTTTGGGTCGAATTCGAGGTCGTCGAGATCGACGTCAACGTCCTTCGTCTCATCCAAGACCCCACCGGCAACGCGATCCGCGCCATTCCCGTCGTCGGCCGACGTTTCCTCCGCCGGGAATACCCCCTCTTCCTGGCATAAGTCGCGGTAAGGATACGATGCGGCCGATTCCTTGCCCTGTCCCAAACTTCGCGTGGGTTTGCGCTGCGTTGACTTGCGAATTCGCGTCATTTTTTGCGTGCCTCCCGACGATAACGGCGATGAAATGGAAGCCAAACCGGACGTGATCGTACACAATAAGTGGCACAATTACAACCATAATTTTGACCATTTTATGCGCCGTGCTTCGGCCGGATTCTTGGCAATTCGTCCGCAAAAACGACCAGAAGGCTCGACGCTCCCGCCGGCGACTTGGTAGGATGGCGATTGCACGGGGAACAGCGACCTGTTCTGATCTTTCTCAAGAGGGGGGCATGACACTCATTCCTTACCAGGCCGACCAATTCGACCGGCTAGCACTGCGATTCCTCGATTTGGCCGCATTATTCCGCGAGATTGCCCGCCGCACCCGCGACGAACGCATCGAGCAGGTCGCCGTTCACGACAAGAAGGCCAACGAGTGGATCGCCAAGCTCGAATTCTGGGCCGAGGAGGCACGCCAGCGATTCGAGCTCGCCGCAATGCGCAATTTGGGGGCCAAAAAAGCGAAAGAACTACTGGCCGAAAATGGTACGCCAAACTCAGAATAAAGAACACAACTATAGATATATTATGTGCGTTAATGCGTGCGAAATGCCCCTCGGCCAAAACACACGCTCTCCCGCACCGAAACGCCTTTGGAACCGGCCACGCCGCCATGGGGCCGGATTAACTTCCCGCTCCGCCGGGCGGACACTACGATGGCGCAAAGACTCGCGTCGTGGGCGTCGCCGCGGTTCGTTCGCCGCTGGGCAAGTACCATGAATCCGGCCCGCCGAGACCCCGACGCAACTTCCGCTCCGGCGGCGCTGCCCGCGGCTTCGGCCACGAGCCATAATCTCCCGCGCGCGTTCTTCGTCGACCCCGACATCCATCGCCGCGACCTCGAACGCTTGTTCCTCGGCCACTGGATCGTCGCCGGCCACGTCGCCTCGATTCCTCGCCAAGGCGACTATTTCCTCTACGACCTCGGAGTCGAGTCCTTCGTCATCTCTCGCGGCGAGCGCGATGCCGTCCACGCCTGCGTCAACGTCTGCCGCCACCGCGGCTCGCGCGTCGCCATCGAAGAATACGGGCACTGCCGCGAACTCGTCTGCCCGATGCACGCTTGGACCTATGCGCAAGACGGTAAGCTGGTCGCCGCGCCCAACATGCCGCCCGATTTCGACCGCGATTCCCTCGGCTTGCTCCGCGCCCACGTCGAAGTCGTCTCCGGCGTCATCTTCCTGTGCCTCGACGCCCCGCCCGACGTCGCGCCGCTCCGCCGCGACATCGAAGCCGCGCTCGCCCAATACGACTTTGCCCACACGCGCATCGCCTACCATCGCCGCTACCTTTGCCCCGCAAACTGGAAGCTCATCCAGCAGTGCTTTCTCGAACTTCACGCCTCCGTCGGCTCGTTTCCCGAAATGTGCCGCGTCATGCTCAAGTCCGAAACGGCCGCCACTGGCGATCCCTCGTTGCACCGCAAGTACGAAGCGTTCGCCGCGGCGTGGCAACGCGACGCCAATCGGCAACCCATCGCCGCATCGCACACAACCGCCGATCGAGCGCTCGACTACACCTGCCGCCGCGAGCCAATCCGCCCCGGCTTCGCGACGCAGAGCGAAACCGGCGCGGCAATCGCGCCCTTGCTCGGCTCGCAAACCGCTTCCGACGGCGGCTTCGCGGTGATCCGTGTCCTCGCATCCTGGATCGTCGTCTGCGCCGATTACGCGGTCATCGTCCGCCTCACGCCGCTCGAACCGCAAGTCACCGAAATCGACGTCACCTGGCTCGTGCGGACTTCCGCCGTCGAAGGCGCCGACTACGATGCCCCGCGGCTAAGTTGGCTCTGGCGCGCGAACGTCGAACGCGTGCTCAAACTCGCCAGCGACAACCAGCTCGGCGTCAACGCAACGCGCTATCTGCCCGGTCCCTTCGCCGCCGACGAAGCCGAAATCGGAACCTGGGTCGCGTGGTATCTGGCCCGACTTGCGTGACCGCGCCATGCACGAGATCACCACCGAGACCGCGGCCGACTATCTCCGCCAAACCGGCAAGGCCAGCGCGGCAGATCGCATCGTCGTTCGCGAGCTCGCGGGCGGCGTGTCGAACGCCGTGTTCTACGTCCGCGTGCAGACCGCCGACGACGCGCCGGAAAACTCGTTCGTCCTCAAGCAAGCCCGCCCACAACTTCGCGTCGCCCAGCCCTGGTTCTGCAACGTCGAACGCAATTGGCGCGAGCTCGCCGTGCTTCGGATCTGCCAAAGCATTCTCGAATCCCAGCCGCCCCACGTCGAAACCGCGGACGACCTACGCGCCACGACGCCCGCCGTGCTATGGGAGGATCGCGAGAACTTCGCCTTCGCGATGACCGCCGCGCCGATGAATCATGGCGTCTGGAAGCAGTGGCTCCTCACGGGCGGCGGTGCGAACTTCGCCGCGCACGCTCGCAACGGCCACATCGCCACTGCCTGCGGCCGCCTCCTCGCGCGGTTGCATTCCGGCTCGTGGCGCGACAAAGCCATCCGCGCCGAACTGGGCGACACCGCAATCTTCGACGCCCTGCGCATCGACCCGTACTACCGAACAATCGCCGCGGTCCACGCCGATCTCCGGCTACACGTGGAACGGCTCATCGACTCGCTGGCCGAGCACCCGCTCGCCCTCGTCCATGCCGACTTCAGCCCCAAGAACCTGCTCGTGTATCCCTCGGGCGACCGGACCGAGTTGATGATGGTCGACTTCGAGACCGGCCATTTCGGCGACCCCGCCTTCGACCTCGGGTTCTTTCTCACGCACCTCGTGCTCAAGGCGTGCTACTTCGCGCCGCTGTCGACGCCGTTGATCGGTTTGGCCAACGATTTTTGGGCCGCCTACTTCGTCACGCTCGGTCTTCACACCGCCGACGACCAGCGCGATCTTGCCCGCCGGGCGATGCAGCATCTCGGCGCGTGCATCGTCGCCCGCCTCGACGGCAAAAGCCCGGTCGACTACCTTGACGAACCGCAGCGTCGCGACGCCGCCCGCACGTTCGGCCGAAACCTGCTCCTCGACCCAGTCGACGCTTGGCCCGCCGCAACAACCCGCCTGCGACTCAGCGTCGCCTGGCTCTGAAAACAAACGACGCCGAGCTCCGAGACTGTAGGAGGCGAATCCTTTCGCCGACGGTGATGCTTTGCGACTCGTTCGGCGAAACGACTCGCCTACTACAGTTGTCGAATAGCTGTAAATCACACGTTCTAGACCGCAATCGCATGGCTCGTATCGCCTCCGTCCACGCCCGCGAAGTCCTCGACAGCCGCGGCTGGCCCACTGTTGAAGTCGACGTTCGTTGCGACGACGGTGCGCTCGGCCGCGCGATCGTCCCCAGCGGCGCAAGCACCGGCGCCGCCGAAGCCCACGAGCTTCGCGACGGCGACGTGTCCCGCTACGACGGCCGCGGCGTGCTCCGCGCGGTCGCCAGTGTCAACGGCGAAATCGCGGCGACCATCTCCGGCCTGAACGTTGTCGATCAAGCCGCCATCGACCGCCGCCTGATCGCTCTCGACGGCACGCCGAACAAACATCGTCTCGGCGCAAACGCCATCCTCGGAGCATCGCTCGCCATCGCCCACGCCGCCGCGGCCGCACAGCGCGTTCCGCTCTGGAAACATCTCAATCGCCTGGCCGCCGAAGCGTTCGTCCCACTGTCGCCGCCGACCCCGCGCATGCCGACGCCGATGACCAACATGATCTCCGGCGGCGCGCACGCTGGTGAAAACATCGACTTTCAAGACATCCTCATCATGCCCACAGGCGCAGGGCCGATGTCCGAGCGCCTCGAATCGATCGCGCGAGTTTATCGGCGACTCGCAGATTTACTGGAAACCGCCGACCTCGAAGGACGACTCGTCGGGGATGAAGGCGGCTTCGGTCCACGCCTAGAATCCAATGAGAGCGCAATCGAATTCGTGGCGAGTGCCATTAAGGAAGCGGGCTTCACGTTCGACCAAATGCAAATCGCGCTGGACGTCGCCGCCACGCAACTCTACAACTGCCGAAATAAGAATTACCGCCTGATGCAATTCGTAAAAATCGTGATGCCGAGTGAAAAGCTAGCGGAATTCTACGCACGATTGATCGCTCGCTTTCCGCTCGCCAGCGTTGAAGATCCCTTCGCGGAAGACGACTGGGCCGCTTGGAGCGAGTTCACTGCAAAGCATGGCAATAAGCTTCAAATCGTCGGCGACGATCTGATCGTCACCAATCCCGGGCGGCTCAAACGGGTTATCGCCGAGCGCGCCGCCAACGCCGTGCTCATCAAGCTAAACCAGATCGGCACGCTCACCGAAACGCTCGAAACCATCCGCCTCGCCCGCCAAGCCGGCTTTCGCACGATCGTCTCCGCCCGCAGCGGCGAAACCGAAGACACGACCATCGCCGACCTCGCCGTCGCCACCGCGGCCGACCAAATCAAGATCGGCTCGATCGTCCGCAGCGAACGGCTCGCAAAGTACAACCGCCTGCTGCGAATCGAAGAAGAGCTATCAGCCTGTTGAAAAAGGGGACTGACCCTCTCAGGCACGTTGCAATCTGCGGCGAAAACGCGCTTTCCCAAGGGTCTGTCCCCTTTTTCAACAGGCTGCCATGCGAAGAATCGTAGGGCGAATCGTAGGGTGGGTCGAACGAAGTGAGGCCCACCGGACATGGCGTTTTGATCGCGTTTGTTCCCCTTGCGCGGTCTTGGTAGGCATCACTTCATTCGACCCACCCTACGAAATCCGTCGTACCTCACCCGGCCGCGGCGCGTATAATCCAGCGTCTCGCCGCGCCGCCAGAAAACCGCAACCCATGCCCGTCCGAAACATCGTCTGCCTGTTCGACATCGACGGAACGCTCGTCAGCACGGGCGGCGCGGGACGCGCCGCGTTCGAGACGGCGCTCCGCGAGGAATTCGGACTCGACGCCCTTCGCGGCAACGTCCCCATGAGCGGCCGCACCGATCGCGCAATCGCCGGCGACCTGTTCCGCGTTCACGACATCGAAGACTCGCCCGAAAGCTGGCAGCAACTCCGCACCGGCTATCTGCGGCGTTTGCCCGAAGCCCTCGCCGAACGTCCCGGCCGCGTCCTGCCGGGCGTGGTCGCGCTGCTCGACGAACTGCAACGCTTCGCCCACGTCACGCTCGGCCTGCTCACCGGCAACATCGCCGAAGGCGCGCGGGTCAAGCTCTCCCACTTCGACCTGTTCCACCGGTTCCGGTTCGGCGCGTTCGGCGACGTCCAGCGCGACCGCGACGGCGTCGCCCGGGAAGCGCGCCAACTCGTCCGCCAACACGTCGCGGCCGATCATCCGGCCGATCGGATCTGGATCGTCGGCGATACGCCGCTCGACGTGCAATGCGCCCGCGCAATCGGCGCGAAAGCCGTCGCCGTCGCCACCGGCGTGCATTCCGTCGACGACCTCGCGCCGAGCGTGCCCGATTTTCTCGTCGCCGATCTCCGCGACGTCGCGGCGATCATGGAAGTCTGGAGCGCGGCCTGATGCGTTCGGTCGACGCAATCTAAACTGTAGGAGGCGAATCCTTTCGCCGATAACGGCGGTGATCGCGCCGGTCGGCGAAGGGATTCGCCTCGCATAGTTGTCGCCCGCTACAACGATCCCAATCGCCGCCCGCCATGTTCGTCGTCAACCACCGCATCGCGATTCCCGACGACGAGCTGCGGTACACGTATGTCCGCAGCTCCGGACCCGGCGGACAGAACGTCAACAAGGTGAATAGCAAGGCCGTGCTCCGCTGGTCCGTCGCCGCGAATATGAGCGTGCCCGAAGACGTTCGCGCGCGCTTCGCGGCAAAGTACGGGAGCCGCCTCACCGTCGACGGAGAAATCGTGCTCTCGAGCGACCGCCATCGCGATCGAGGCCGCAACGCCGAGGACTGCCTCGACAAGCTCAGGGAGATGCTGCTCGAAGTCGCCGCGCCCCCCAAGAAGCGTCGCCCCATCAAACCGAGCCGCGCCGCACGCGAACGCCGCCTCAAAGCAAAAAGCGAGCATTCGGCCAAAAAGCAGTCTCGCGGCCGAAAATCGTGGGATTAGCGCCGGTGCGACGCCGTGCACGCTGCTATGGTCCCGCGCCGGCCGGTTTTCTAAAATGCCAGCATGTCGTACCGGGGTTTCAAACGTGTCTTGGGCGAAACGAGCCTGGAGCGCAAGTGCCGCTTCCTGTTCGGCGCCTGCCTGCTGATGCTCATCACCGCCAGCTTCGTCTGGTACGGCCGGCGAAACGAGCAATTGGTCTACGAACAAGCCCGGGTCCACGGCGATGCGCTCGCGACCGTCGCCCTCTACACGATCCACTGGAACGCTTGGGAAACCGACGTCCGCCAGAAGGACAATATCGCCCAAATCACACAGAATCTCCGCAACCAGCCGTTCGCGGCGCGCTTCATCCGCGCCCCCGAGAATATGCCGAAGGTCGTTTCGGAGCGCCCCGGAATGCGGCCCGAAGACGTAGCGCCCCGGGACGCGTTCGAGCGGGCTCTCTTGCAGCGATTTGCCGACATCGGCGAAGCACGCCAGCGCGGCGAACGCAACCAGTACGAATTCGAAGAACGCCGCATCGAGGACACCCGCGAGTACCAATACTATCGCCCCATCTACGCCGAACAATCGTGCTATCACTGCCACAAGGTCATGGTCCCGGGATACGCCGAGAATCCAGGCTTTGCCCAAGGCGATTTGATGGCCGTCGTCATGGTGCAATTCAGCGACGAAGAAACGCACCACGCCTTGAGCCTGAACCGCGCCATTCTCTACGCCACCGCGATCATCACGGTCTTTCTGGCAATGCTCCTGCTCTATGTCGTCGTGCGCTACGTCATCGTCAAGCCGCTCAAACACCTCCGCGAGGTGGCCGACGAAGTGAGCCGCGGCAATCTCGTCGTCCGCGCTGAAATCCACACCGCCGACGAGTTCGAGGAGGTCGGCGCGGCCTTCAATCGCATGTTGCGGCACTTGATCGCTGCCCAGGACGAGCTTCGCCACGTAAACGTCGACCTCGACGGGAAGGTCGATCAGCTCGCCCAGGCAAACCTCAAGCTGCACGAGCTCAACCGCCTCAAGAGCGACTTCCTCGCGACGATGAGCCACGAGCTCCGCACGCCCCTAAACAGCATCATCGGCTTCTCCGACGTGCTCGCCGCCATCGACTCGCTCGACGAGCGGCAGCGGCGGTACGTGCTCAACATTCAGAAGTCCGGCCGCATGCTCCTCGAAATGATCAACGACATTCTCGACCTGGCGAAGATCGAATCCGGGCGGATGGAAGTGCGGCTTACCGATTTTCGCATCGACGCGGTCATTTCGGCGCAGTGCGACATGGCCCGCCCGCTCGCCGAGCGGAAGAACATCGACCTCGACGTCGAAATCGCCGCGGAACTACCCGAAATGCACCAGGATCAAGCCAAGGTGCAGCAAATCCTCAACAACCTCTTGTCGAACGCGATCAAGTTCACGCCCGAAGGCGGCCGCATCACCGTTTCCGCCGTCCGGCACGCTTCCGGTGAATTGGCGCTCGTCGTGGCCGACACGGGCGTAGGCATCGCGCCGGAAGATCAGCACGTCATCTTCGAAAAGTTCCGCCAAGGCGCCACCGCCCTTACCGGCGGCGACGCCATCACGCGGGAACACTCCGGCACCGGCCTGGGCTTGTCGATCGTCAAGGAAATGTGCAAGCTCCTCGGCGGCGAGATTTCGCTCGTGAGCGAGTTGGGCAAAGGCAGCACGTTCACGGTCCGGTTGCCCTGGCGACTGGCCGATCGCCCGCGGCTCGTTTCGCCGATGGCAGAAGACGCCGACGAACTTACCAAGCTTCGCCCCATCGACGCAAAGCGTTTGCTCGAAGTACCCTCGCCCGATACAGCGAGCAGCGAAGAAGCCGACGCCGTTTCGGCCGCCGCGTCGCGCGGATGACGCCGAAGCGTAGCGGAATGCGTCAAGCATTCCGTGGACAAACGAAAGCGTCGCCCAGGTCGCTCGGAATTCTTGGTGAATTCCGCTACCGCGTTTACCTCCGAAGAACACGCTTGCATTCATGCCCGACCGCCGCCCCGCTTCGCGTCCGCTGCTCGAAACCGCTCCGGAGCCCGTCTTGGGAGAGCCGTCCAACCTGCCGCACGTTCTCCTCTACACGGATGGCGCGTGCCGCGGCAATCCCGGCCCCGGCGGTTGGGCGTTCATTCTCAAACATCCCGCCTCCGGCAAAGAGATGGAAGAATCCGGCGCCGAGCGGCAGACGACGAACAACCGCATGGAGCTTCAGGCAGTCATCGAGGGCCTCTCCGCTCTCAAAAAGCCGTCGTCCGTCGACCTGTACACCGACAGCGAATACGTCCGTATGGGCCTCGCCCAGTGGATGGCCGGCTGGAAACGCAACGGCTGGAAACGCAAGGAACGGGGCAAGACCAAGGAAGTCAAAAACGTCGAACTCTGGCAGCAACTCGACGAACTCGTCGCCCGCCACAACGTCCGCTTCCACCGCGTCGCCGGCCACAGCGGCCACCCCGAAAACGACCGCTGCGACGAACTGGCCGTCGATGCCTACCGCCGGCTCTAAGCGACGAAAATCGCGCGTCCAAGCATTTCTCGCCGTCCTGTACCCGACTTCGGTTTGTGTTAGCATAGAATGTGAAGCTGGAAAGCTGTGGGCTGTTGGGTCGCACGTCGCCGTTGCCGTTTATGGCCGACAAGAAACACAATCTCTCGACCGCCGATGCCCGCGCGATGATCCGCGCCGCGGGCTTGCGTTCGACGACCTGCCGCGTCGGCGTGCTGCAATACCTCGCCGCGGCAACCAGTCCCTTGAGCCACGCCGACGTCGCCGACCACCTCGTGCCCGAAGGCTTCGATAAGTCCACGATCTACCGCTGCCTGGTCGAACTGGCGGAAGCGGGCCTCGCCAACCGGCTCGACCTCGGCGATCACGTCTGGCGATTCGAAGCTCGCCGCGGCGAACAGCACCGCGCCGACGAACACCCGCACTTCATGTGCATCGACTGCGGCAAAGTCGCCTGCCTCCCGGAAGTCACGGTCCAAATCTCCCCCAGCAAAGGCCGCAAAGTAGCCGCCGTCGGCGCCGTGACCGAAGTCCTGCTCAAAGGACACTGCGCGGATTGCCAGTAGACAGCGTCGCGACCGGAAACTGTGGCGGACTTCGCTCCCGCTTTGCGGTAAGCTAATGCCCAGGGGCATTCGCGCTGCAGTTTAGGAGCCGCAAAGCCGTGCCGACTCGTTCTCTCCGTCATTTGTTTGCCGTACTGGTATCTGTCGGCGCCGCGGCGCCCGCTTGGGGCCAGCAGCACCTTGAATCCGTGCCGACCACTGCAACCGCCGCGCAACACGCCGCGGACATCGACGTGGCGTCCGTGTTGAACGGTCTCGCTGATCCCGACGCCAACGTTCGTCTCGCGGCCGGCAGGAAGCTTTTGGAGCATGCCCACGCTCTTGCCGCCCATGCGGACGCAATCGCGGAAGCGGTCGCGCTGCTCGACCCGCTCGACGGCGAGAGCGACGTTCGCCGGTTCGGCCGCCGAGCACTCTTGCGGATCGGCAACCCGGCGCTGCCGGCCGTGATCGCGCGCTTGCCGGAGGACGACGAACTGCTCGCAGCCCTCGCCGAGCCGGGCGACACCGCGTCGATCGAACCGCTAATCGGCTTGATCGCCGCGAACAAGGCCCTCTCGCGAGAGGCCGATGGCTGGTCCAACCAAACCGGGGTCAAGCAGGCCCTGCTGTTGATTGGACCGGAAAAGATCGCCGGCCGGCTCGTTGCGGCGCTCGAAAAAGACCGCGATTCGCTCGCGCTGCTGGTCGCCGTGTCGCAGCTTGCCGGCCCGGAGTTCGCCGAAGCTACGTCGCTTCTGGCCGAATACCTGTCGGTCGAAGACGAAGACCGGTGTGTCATTGCCGCGAACGCCCTGATTCACATCGGCGACGCTTCCCTCGCCGAACTCGCCGCCGCCTTGAAAGACCGCAAACGCCGCGCCGCCGCGATCTACTCGATCGAGCAGCTCGGCCCCCAAGCCACGTCGCTGGCCGATCGGCTGTTTGGCCTGGTGAAGAACGACAGCCCGGTGACCAACGAAGTGGTTCTCGCCAAGTACGGCAAACTCGCGGGCGAGGTGACCCTCGGTGAATTATCCGAGAGAGCGCTCGCCGAAACGCGCCCGCCGGCCGACCGGTTTATTGCGTTGAAAGGAAAAACGCGCATTCGCCGGCGGCTCGATCGCGGCGTCGTGGACTTCGGCGGCGACTCGTTGCGTCCCGATGGCCAGACGCTTGCCGATCTGTATGCACAAGTCTTGTCGCCTTCAACGACCACCGACCGCGTCGAGCGGTTGTGTCGCGAGGCGATCGCCGATGCCGAAGGCAATCAAGACAAGGAGCGCCGATTTCGCCTGCGGACGATCGACGATGAACGGTTTTTCCGCGCGAAAACCGCCGCCGCTTGGAACGGCATCGCTTTGCACGATCCGCGACTGGTCGAGGCCACGTTGCGCATCATTGACGAGGCCGATTATTGCCAGTATCCCGAACAGCACGGCGACGGCTGTGGTGGCCTTGAGTGGCCGGATTTGTTGTTCCTCCGCGAAGCCGTACGGAATCGCCCCGACTCCTATCTTCCGGCGCTCCGAAAGATGCTTGCGGGCGACGCGGTCGACCGCACGAAAGCCCTTTACTTGTTCGCGCATCTCGGGCCCTACGGACGTGAAGCGGTCGAGGCCGCCTTCGCGACACTCGACAGCGATCTTTACGACGCTCGTGTCGTGGCCGCACGCGTTTTGGAGGCGCACGCTCCACCGTCGGACCAACTCGTCGCCGCGATGGTCGGCCGGATTCTCGACAGCGAAGATTGCAAACAGTCGGATCTTGTCGGCCCGGCATTTAACGTGCTTGTAAGACACCCAACGCATATTGGTTCGGAGGTTCCACGACTCGTTGCCGCCCTCTCAGAAGACGGTCGAGCGCCCGACGAATCGGGTACGGTTCTGCGAACGTGCTTGGCCGCGAACGCGCTCGCTCTCGCCGGGCCCGTTGCGAAGACCGCGGTTCCAAAGCTGCGCCGAATCGCGAAGTCAGAAGTCGTCGAAGAACGCGAAGCGGCCGTGCTTGCCCTGGCCGCGATTGTGCCTGACGACGAGTCGGTCGTTCCGCTGCTGATCGAAGCGTATGCCGCCGCTCATAAGCGCATCCAGAAACCGTGGGTGGCGGAAAACTCGCAGCCCGAAAAGTTTGTCGTAGCGCTAGGGCGACTCGAAACGCGAACGCAACGACAAATCGAGTTCTTGACCGGAACGGCCCTGACGAGGCCGCTCATTATTTGCGACCCGAAAACGGCAGAGCGCAAACTCGCCTACACTTACGAAGCGCCGATCGCTCCGGACGCGGCTATTGCAGTGGGCCGCATGGGTACGGCTGCCCGAGACGCGCTACCAACACTACGCGCGCAAGTTGCGTTGCGCAACTCCGACCCCTTGGACCAATCGCGCCAACTCGCGCTCGCAATCGCAACGCTCCGCATCGACGGCAAGGGAAACCCGGCCGATGTCGCCGCCGTAATGGAAATACTCCGCACGACGCGCGCTGAGGACTTGCGGTTTTCCGCGGCGGAAGAACTATCCGCGTTGGGCAAGACGTATCCCGAAATTGCCCGTGAACTGCGTCGCCAATTCCTTCGGACGGCGCGTACTCTGAATTCGGACCAGGATCGCGCGGCATATTGGCTCGACGAAACGCGCACGCTGGCCTTCCTTGCCCCTTACGTGCAGGCCGTCGCGCCGTCGGATCCACTTTGCTGCCGACGGGTCGAAGACCTGCTCGACGCCGAGTTGCGTCGCGACAAGCTACGATACGGCGATGCGGCTGAATTGATGGCGATTCTCGAAACGCTCGACGACCGATCCGAGCGCCTCGCGTCGATTCTCAAATCGGCCGCAGGCCACATCGATCCCGAGACCCGCTGGCAAGCCGCGGCGATGCTCGACCGCATCGCCGCCGATCCATCCAGGTCGCCCCGCGTCAAATCGACACGCACTTCGGCGACTCCTTGATTTGCGTTACCTGGGCCGGTGTCAGTAAACTAGTAATGTAGGGTTGGCTGTGCCCACCGAATGCTCTGTGTAAGAGCCACGTCGAGCCGACAAACCAGCGGCCAACGAGTGCTGGTCAGTCGAGAAACGATCGCCACGCCGAGCAATGCGAGAAGAAATGGATGATCCGGTGGGCACAGCCCACCCTACGCGACTCGTTCGCATCTACGATGATCCGCCGATCGGCAACATCACGACGACGTCAACCGACTTTGTGGACTTTCGCACGCTTTCCGGCCACATCGTGCGCGTACCGGGCCAACTTTTTGATTTTCCCGGTGCAACGGTGAGCGCATTCCAAGACTACGGATGGTGGGTCCTCGTGGAGAATCCAAACCAATAGAGCTCCTGTGTGTTGCGCAAGATTTGCTCCGGGTAGATTTATGCAAACGAAATTTCGGCTAGTCCGTCATACTTGCGTTTTGATAGCGCTTGTCTCCGTAACCACTGCAGCGCCGACCAGCGCACAGGAACTCTACGTTCTCGGGAAGCAACAGGGGCAGGCGCGATCATTTGTGCAGCAATATTCGTATTCTGGACAAGAGATCGAAATGCATGTCTTGGGTGCCGTGTCTGGATATCGCGCCATCGCAGCCGAAGGTTTGCGCGGTCCTCGGACCCTTTACATCGCGGGCGGAACTGCGTTGTCGTCGTTGGAACGCATCACCCTCGAAGACGGTGCGGTGGCTGTGCTATTGACTGGATACAACGCATACGCAGTTGCATCCGATCCAATAAACGCCCGCATCTACTTCGGTGTTTCATCCGGTGCAATCTTTTCATCTACGTACGACGGCACGGACGTGCGCGAAGTGTATCCGGTCCCCAGCGGCGTGCAGAGCATCACGGCGATGGCGATCGATCCGAACGGCGGCTGGCTGTATTGGGCTGCAAGCCGTGCTGTTCGGAGGATGCCGTTGGGGGGCGGGCCGGTCGAAGTCATCGTCGGCCCCTACCCTCCTGGACCAGAACAGCCTTATGTGGCGTGGGACATTGCCCTCGATTTGGTCCACGATCAACTGTACTGGTCCGAGTGGGACATCCTGCAGCAGGGCGAGGCGCCGTTTCAGACGTCCGGCCGCATCGTGCGTTCCAACCTCGACGGCTCGAACCCACAAGTGGCCGTGCAAGACTATCGGTATGACGACGTTCCCGGAGTGCCGGAAATCGGCATCAATCCGAAGTCGTTCGCGATCGATCCGGTGGCGGGCATCTTGTTCGCCTACGACGACCAAAACGGACACCTCGTTAAGTATTGCCTCGACGGATCGTGTTATGACGACGACTTCGAAGGCCCGAATCTGTCTTACGATCCGATCGACATGGCCGTCATTCCCGCGATCCCCGAACCGTCGACGGCGGCGTTGGCGGTCGTGGGCGTCGCCGCGATGCTTGCTTGGCGCAGGCGCTTTCGTCGAACTTCACGACGTGCATAGTGCATCGCCGCCGGTCCATCCGCGTCGCCCCCCGTCAAATCGACACGCACATCGGCGACGCCTTGATTTGCGTTACCTGCGCCGGCGTCAGCTTGGGCGTCGCCGTTCGCTGGATGTCGACCGGGTGCATCAGGTTCGTCGTGTCGGTGATGTGCACCGGCGAGAATGCCGACGTGAGCAGCACGTGGCAGACTTCGTGGGCGGTGCAGAACTTCGTGCCCGCCTTGGCGACGATGCACGCCGGGCGGTTGGTCATGTGCCCGCCGCAGCCGTTGATCGCTTGCGAAAAGCGGTTCACGAAGAACACGACGATTTCGTTGGCCGGAACGCTGCCGCCGCGCTGCTGAAGATTGGCGAACTCGCCGCCGGTGATCGACCAGGTACACTGGCCGTCGAGCTGTTCGAGCTGCGCCGCTTCGGCCGGCGAGAGCATCAGGCTCATGCCGGAGCCGAACTCGATCTTGATGCCGTACTGCGCGTAAACCAACTGCGTGGCCGACAGGATCGACTCGAACGGCACGTCCGTCAGGCTGATGCTGCGAAAGTGCAGCCGAACGCGGTGCGTGAACGCATTGCCCGGTTCCGCGATGCCGAGAGCGGCGCGGGTTTGTGGACCGACGATCCCGTCGATGTCGATGCCCGCTTGCCGCTGAAATGCCCGCACGGCCGCCGCCGTTAGCGGGCCGAAGATGCCGTCTTCGTCGAGATTCGGCCGGGGAAAGAGTTGCCGGTTCAGTTCGCGTTGGACGGTGACGACCTCCGGGCCGCGGCTGCCAATACAGAGCAGTGCCATGATCGAGATTCCTTGTGTTCGGTTGTTGACGTGGTTGGGCGCAGTGACGCGGGCGTAGCGATACCGGCGGCGATTTGTGACCGCCGCGCGAGCGCCTCGGGGCATCCCCTCCGATTATTCTCCCGCGTCGCACGCAGAAGTTGCGTGGATTCTGCCAGGATTCTTGCGGTCGTCCGTTCTCCTCCGCCTGACGGAAACGCGACGGTGTCGCACGTACCCCGCGGCGACGCCCCGGACGGTGCGTTTGCGTCCCAATCGACCGGAACGTTCGAGCCGAAGTTTCCGACCGACCCGAGGCTACCAACGCCTTGAACCGGCCCACGCGGCGACCCGACCCCGCGGCACGTTGCGCGGCGGCAAGTCATTCGACCAAAACCGGCCAAAGCTGCGGGTGAAACGGCGGCCCCGTCGCGAGCTTTCCGAACGATTCGCGACATTTTTGCTGCTGGAGTGCAGATTTCGATTGCAAAGCCAGCCGGCGTGACTAATCTGGCACGTGTACCGTTAGGCCGTTCGCGCGGCGCCGCGAGCGACCGTTCCCGTTATCCCCAAAAGGAAATGCTAATGAGCCGTTTCAGAGCTTCGACGCTGGCCGTGCTTGCGGCATTGGTCGTTACCGCTGCCGCACCTCCGCGCGACGCAGCCGCGCAACAGATGTATGCGATGGGTCGAGCGGGCGATACTTCGACCCTGCTCGCCGTGACGCCCTCGCCGTTCTCGGTCACGGTCGTCGGTTCCACCGGCCTCGGACGGCTTGCCGGTCTCGAGTTTCAGCCGGGCACCAACACGTTGTTCGCGGGCAGCGGCGGAAATGGCCCGAATCCAGCCAGCTTGTTTGCCGTCGATCCCGGCACGGGCGCGGCGACGCTGATCGGCTCGACGGGTTTTGGTGCGGTCGTCGACCTCGCCATCGACAACGGCGGCACGATCTTCGGCTCCGACTTCGCCGAGCTCTTCACGATCGATCCCAGCACGGGCGCCGGAACGGCCGTCGGTCCGATCAACGGCGCGATCGAGGGCCTCGCCGTCGACCCCACGACGGACGTCCTTTACGGCCTGACTTACAACAACGGCGAGCTGTTCTCGCTCGACAAGCTAACCGGAGCGGGCACCCTCGTGACAACGTTCGGCCCGCCGGTCGGCGCCGGGCACAATCAATGGAACGGTTTCGGCATCGACGGCGCCGGCGTGTTTTACGGTTCCGTTGGCGGCGCCGGCGGTGAAATCTTCGCGTTGGACCCGTCGACGTCCAGCATTGCGATGCTCGGCGATGCCTTCACCAGCGCCGTGTCCGACATCGCATTCTCCCGAGAAGTCGTGCCCGAACCGGCGAGCATTGTCTTGTTGTCGCAGATCGGCCTCGGTCTCGCCGGTTTCGGATTTTATCGCGCGCGACGACGATAGACGCAGATCTCGTCGAGCGATGTAGCTTCTCGTTACGTTGCGGCGCCCGATTCAGAATACCCGCAATGCTTCGGCCCAAGGCCGGAAACTTGCGGGTGTTTTTTTACGCGTTGCGAACGCCCTGGCGTAATCGGATACCGCGTTGCTTGGAGCAGCGCGGTGAATCGCGGCGTGCGTTGCTTTCCGAAAAAGGCGGCGCAAAAACCGGCGCACTCGATGGCAGAACGGAACACGATCGACGCACGATCCGGCCCAGCAATCCGCGGCAGAATCTAACGCGCAACCGAAAAAACAAGAACAGCCCGAAAAACCCGGGCAATGCTGACCGAATGCGCTGGCCTGCGACGTTGCCCGATCTCGGGAATACCTCCTACTGCTCTGCTGGCCGGAGGGATACGCACTGGGCACACGCCCGGCGTGAAGCCACTCCCAAGCCGTCGACCGACTCACACCGCATGCGCGGGCGAAGTCGGAGAGCGAAAGGCACGGGCGGCGGATGGTCATAGGCGGCTCACCGGCGTTCGGCAAGTGCGGCTCTGAGCAAGGTTGACGGCGAGCTTCAATCAAGAGAAATCATGGCCGGTCGCACCACGCCCTGAAGACGCACGCAAGGCGATCGACCTCCTGTTTCAAGATGTCCAAATCTGCCCGAAGTTGGACGAGCTCCGCCGCAACCAGCTTGTCCTGCGTCCAATCGGCGAGGGCCAACACGGCATCGCGGCGGTCGAACGCGACGGCCATGACGAGCCGCGATGCGTTGTGCGGGGTGCCGATGAACTCGTCAATGTCTTCGCCAAAACGCCGCTGAAACATCTCGGCGACGCGGGCCCGCTTCGAGGCGATGGCCGTCCGCCACGCGCGGAGCATCTCGTCTGCGAGAATCGGCGTCAGATGCCGGGCCGAGATGCCCCGGTCGACGAAGAACTGGTAGTTGCCTTGTTTGGCGGACTGACGGACTTCGACGCACAGATGGTCGAGTTCGCGACCGTAAACAAGGTAGGTCTTGGCATACTGGTACTTATCGCGGCAAGTGGCGACGAGATGATCGCCCTGCGCCTGTTCGAGGGCGAAGCAGAGATGTTTCCATTCTTGGAGCACGGTTTGGCGAGCGCGATCGGTCGGGGAATGAGGAAGATCGGGCGGCTGAGCCATCGCGGCCTCGACTCTGCGAACGACGAGCGACTTGCCGGACGCCGCCGGAGGATTCCGTTGCCGCACCCGCCTCTGGTCTGCGGCAAACGCAATCCCCCGGCCGACGCCGAGGCAAATGCAACGATACGAATCACCGAACAACGGTTCTCGCCAGGTCAATGGAAAGCGAGGTAATGGCGTCTTGAACCGCGAGCCGCGCGGCGCGCGATGCATAAAGCGCCGCACTGCCCGCGCTCGCCGCCGCGGAGAGCGCCCGATCGGTGGCGGTCAGTTGGCGCGTCGGCGCTCGTGCGGCGGCGGCCGTCGTGCGCCGAGTCGCCCGAACTTCCGTGGCGGCGCGGGGTGCTTCGCCCGCCGGCGATGTCGCCGCGGCTCGGGCTACGACGGCAGATGCGGCCGCGGCCGGCACACTATCGATCTCGAACACAACCGCCGAACCGCTGACCTGATAGCTCACGACGACCAGCGGCTTGCCCGTCGGGCTGTCCGCCGCCGAAACGACCGTGAGGTTCTCGGGGTGCAAGTCGGTCGTCTCGCCGGCCGCCGACGGAACGATCGAGAAGTCGCGGGTGTTGACGTATTGCACGAACGACGGCGAGGTCGGCGTCGTTACGTCGTATACCATCAGACCGCCGGTGCGCTCGATCGTGACGATCGCATAGCTGCGACCGTCGACCTTGGCGACGGCGACCGTGGTCGGCTCCGGTCCCTTCGCAGGGCTACGGGCGTCGAGGTTGTTGTTGGTGTTGCTGGCGTTGAAGTTGTTGGGATACGCCGCGGCCGTGATCTGCTCGAAATCGTCGCCGCTGTCCCAGACTTTGCCGCCGAGCGGATTCCAAATCGTGAACGAACGGGCGCCAAAGCTGTAGAGCTTGTCGATGTCGCCGTCGCCGTCGGTATCGCCAAAGCCCTTGCTGACCGTGAGGCGGCCCAACTGTGCGTTGGTTTTCAGATCGGTTTCGTTGGGGAACGCCGCGTCATCGAGATCGAGCGTAGAGACGCGGGCGTCCTCACCGATGAAATTGTCGCCTTCGTTGGCGGTGGCGAGGAACAAGCCGTCATCGGTCGTGAACACCGCGATGCCGTCGGGCTGATACAAACCCTCGACGGGCCACGTGCCGATGTCGATCGCCCCCGCCGGCCCAGGCGCTCCCGGACCATCGCGGTCGCTCGGATCGAGTGCGTTTTCGGTGAGCGAATGGTCCTTCGTCCCCAACCCGCGCACGAAAATCACCTTCGCGAGATCCAGGCTCACGATCGCGATGGCATTGTTCTCCTGAAGCGTGACCCAGGCGACGTGCGACGAGGGGTCGATCGCTACATATTCCGGCTCGATGCTTTGCGACGCCGGACGATCCGGCAGCACGCGCACGCCGAGTGCTTTGAGGAAGTTCTCGTGCCCGTCGAAATGGCTGAACGTCGCCCGCCGCTCCTTAGCACGGCGCAACCCGTGGGAGATGTCGATGATCGAGATCGAACCGCCGGGGTCCGCCTCGGCACAATCTTCCGGATCGGCAAGATCGCACGGCTGGCCTTCGTTCGCGGTAACGACCTTCTTGCCGTCCGGCGTGAATGTGACCATGTCGGGCAGCGCGCCCACCTTGACGACTTTGAGCGGCTTCTCGGGCTCGTCGGCGGACGCGTCGAAGAACGCCACCACGCCGGGCTTCGTCGCGTCCGTGCCGTTGGGAATCGCTACGGCGATCAGGTTGCCCTTCGACGCAATGCTCGTCGGCGCCCCGTATTGGCTCACATCGATCGAAAACAGTTTCTTGTCCGGGCCGAGATCGGTCGGGTCCGAAGCATCGACCACGTCGATCCGGCCGAACGCGCACGGCTCGGCGGGAATCGGCGGATCGGCTTCTGGATCGCCGGCGCAGTTTGGCACGTAGGCGTTATCCGGGTCGCCCGGCGTAAACGGCGCCTGGTTGCCGATGAAAATTCGCTCGGCTTCGGCGTTGTAGTTGACCGCCTCGGCGGCGCCCTGGTCGTAAATGCCGGTCGCGTACCGCCCGATCGGCGTGAGCGTGACGCTAAGCATCTGTCGGGCTTCGAGCGTTTCGCTGGCGAGAATCGGCCGCTTTCGGCGGCGCTCGCGTTGCTGACGGCGGCTTCCTTTCGACATTGGGGAGAGGAGATTTAGCATCGCGGGACACTCCTAGGGTAGAAAGGGAGGTGGAGGAGCGGGCACGGCCACCCAGCGCGTGCCCACTGCGAATCGACACAACGGCAAAACGAATCGGGATCGGTTTCTTTCAGCCTGTGGGCCTAACTTTGCCGAACGCGCCGTCGGACGAATGCGATCGCTCCGCAAACGGCCCCGACCGCGACGAGGCCAAAGCTCGAAGGCTCCGGCACGTTGAACGAGTGAATGTATGTGTTGAGCTTCACGAAGCCATTGGGGAGCGGTCCGAGGTCTGGGTTTGTCGTCGGGTCCTCGAACGCCGCCAGGGCATACGACTTGTTCGGGTCGTCCGTCGGCGTGTAGAGCGCCATCGTCCCGTTCGTGTAGATATCGAGGTCGATTGACGGCAGAATGCCGGCCGGGTCGGCGACGCCGATCGACGAGAAATCGTGATCGTTGATCGCAATCAGCGCGAAACGCTTGCCGCCCAGCGACGGTCCGCGGGCGATTCCCTCGATCTTCTCGGGCACGATCAGACCGGCCTGCTGCAACTCCGCCTGAATGTCGAGATACAGTGCTTTGCCGACCGGCGTCACGCCGGGCACGGCATCGGTAAAGCCAACCAGACTGATCGCGCTCACGTCGGTCGCGCCCGCGATGTCGATTTCATAAACCCGCTTCGCACCAACGTGCCGTAGCACGGGGTTGGTGTTGACGGGGTTTTCATCGCCGATGCCGCGATTGTCGCGCTCGAGAACCAGGAACTTGTTGTCGCCCATCGCCAAGAGCCCCGACACCACGATGTTACGGCCTTGCTGCGTGGCGCCGAACGCGGCTTCGGGAGGAATCCGGGCGTTGATGTCGGCGATCGACTCCGTTTGATAGACGTATTGTGCGGTGCTCGCGCCGGTGGCCACGTCGAATTCGACCATTCGAATGTTGCGGCTGCGGCGGCCGGGATTCGTCGCGCCCGTTCCTTCCTCTTGAAGCGGCGTTTGCAGCAGCGTGTAGAGCTTGTCGCCGCTCGGCGAAATCGCCAGACTCTCGAAACCGCGGCCTTCCTGACGCCCGGTGAGCAGCGTCGTGGCTGGCGTCGTGAACGCGATATCGTGATTGACGCCGTTCGCATCGCGCGGCAGAAGGTTGCTCGGGATCGTGAACGCCCGGACGAACCGGGCCTCGGTAACTCCGCCGACTTGAACCGGCTGAAACTCGTACAGACTCGGGCCGTATTCGTCGGCGACGTAGAAATTGCCGCTCGGAGCGACGACAAAGCCTTCGGTGTCAAAACTTAGCCCGAGCACCGACGGGTTGCCGTTGAGGTTCGCGGCGGTTCGGCCGTCGAAGAACTGGCTACCGTCGGCGGTCTTGAAATAAATGGTCTCCTGCAACTGATAGTTGCTGGCCGCGCCGGTTACCGGATGCACATCGAGCGTGAACTTCTGTACGCGGGCGCGGTACGGAAGCGTCGGCGACGGCTGATCGGCCAGGCCGTAGTACACGTTCGCAGTGGCGTCGTAGTACAGATCGGAGCCGATCGCCAGACGGTCGAAGTTGAGCCCCGATCCTTGCGTCGAAAGGTCCGCGGCGCTGCCGGGAATCTGAATTACGCTGGCCAGGTTCCCGGCCCGAACCTGTGTTGCGTGCAACGCGAGGGCGAGAAAAACCAATAGCGGCGCGGCAATGCGACATTTCATTACGCTTCTCCCGATGCTTGCGTGAGTTCTTGGGCACTGCGGCCGAAACGCTTCGTGCCTGCGATGCGAGTGCCTCTGCGTAGGTAATTGCCGTTCGCGCGCGACTTTGCGGAAAAAAACTCGAATGTCGTTGCTCTCGCTGGCTCGTTCGCACGGGCGTCGCCGCCAACTGCTTACGGCCCACGCACAAGGAGAATTGCGGTTTCCGGATGCGATGTGACAAAGACCCGGCAAAAAACCTCGATAATCGGCAAGGCATGCCCGCCGAGAAAAAGCCGCGTTTCGCATTTGCAGCCGGTCGGCGATCGGTTTAGTATGGTCGAGGGGAATGTCCCTAAACCCCGACGCCGGCGGATTCGACGATGACGCTTCAGGACAATACGTCTTTGCGCTGCGATCCGCCCGTGGACTCGGGTTGCCTGGAAAACCGCGACCGAGCGGGCAACGGCGAGGATTGCGCGTCCAAGGAGGTATTCGGCAAGTATTACGACCGACTCGTGCGGCTCGTGAGCGGCCGGCAGTGTGCCGCGTTGCAGGCGCGGTTCGACGGCGAGGATGTCGTGCAATCGACACTGCGAACGTTCTTCATGCGGGTTCGTACCGGGCGGCTTACCGTCGACCCCGGCGAGGACCTTTGGACCCTGCTCTCGCTGATTGCCCTGCGCAAACTTGCCGCGCACGCGCGAAAAAACCTGGCCGACCGGAGGTCGGTGCGGTCGGAAGCCAGGCAGGCGTCGGACGCCGGCGATCCGCCGGAACCGATCGCGGCGAGCGACGACGAGGCGGCCCGAGATTGCCGAGCGCGCGGGTTGTTGCGAACGAACCGTGCTCCGCGCGCTCGAACGTTGCTGCGAAGTGGCGACCGAACGGCACGGGAGCGAATGATCGCCGTGGTTCATCGCTTTGGGGGGCGATAGCGGCCGCCCGAAGCGTTGGGCCGCGCCGGCGGCGACCTAGAACGGCCGGAAACGCCACAACCGAGGCGCTCGACGTCCGGCGTTCCGCAAGTGCGCCGCGCTTGCGTGTCACGTGGCGTCCCGGCATGGCAATCAACATCCTAGGTACGTCTGCGCACATACGCTACAGAACCAACGCAACGTCACCGACGGACCGCACCGTGGACCGCGAAATCCTCAGATTCCCGAACGGCGACGACGGCTTCGACGCGCGGATTCTCCGTTTCGACCAGGCCTGGCAGTCGGGCCACGCGCCCCGCATCGACGACTATCTGGCCGGCAGCGGCGCGGGCCGCGAGGACGCCGACGAGCGCCGGCGGTTGCTCGTCGAACTAGTCATGGTCGATATGGAGTACCGTTGGCGGCGTCGGGCGGCGCTGGGCGACACGCTGTCTTCCTCGCCGACGCCGCCAACTGCGGTATCCGGCGATTCCGCGCAGGAAGCGTCCGATTTCGCGCGGGAAGAGCCTCCGTTTCACGTCGAGAATTACCTCGGACGCTTCGTGGAGTTCGGCGACGCGACAAGCGCGCCGCTCGCACTGGTCGTGAATGAGTACCGCGTCCGCCACCGCTGGGGCGACGGTCCCGCGCACGCGGAATTCGTGCAGCGTTTCGGACGCCGGGGCGGCGAGCTCGTCGCCGCACTCGCCCAGGTCGACGCCCAACTCGGCGTCCTTAGCGACGACGCGGCAGTGCAACTGAGTTGCCGCTGTCCCCACTGCCGCGGTCGCGTCCAGGTTCCGGACGACCAAAAGATCGTCGAAGTCGAGTGCCCCAAGTGCGGCAACCGATTTCAATTGCTCGTGTCGATGGCTTCGGCGGCATCGCGGCAATTCGGCCGGTTCGACCTCGTCGAATTCCTCGGCGAAGGCGCGTTCGGGGCCGTCTGGAAGGCCACCGACCCCGAATTGAAGCGAACGGTGGCGGTGAAGGTCGCCCACCGCCACGTCATGGACCCCGAACTACTCCACGAAGCCCGGTCGGCGGCGGCGCTTCAGCATCCGGGCATCGTTGCGGTGTACGAGATCGGGCGGGAGAACGAACGGACGTTCCTGGTCAGCGAATTCATCGCCGGCAAGACGTTGGATGTCGCCAGCCGCGAGCGGCCGCCGACGTTTCGCGAGGCGGCGGTGTTGTGCCGGGCGGTCGCCGAGGCGTTGGAGTTTGCCCACGCGGCGCGCATCGTGCATCGCGATCTCAAGCCGGCGAACATTCTGGTGGACGCGGCGGGTAAGCCGCATCTTACCGACTTCGGCCTCGCCAAGCGAAACGCCGCCGAGACGACGGTTACGTTCGACGGCAAATTGCTCGGCGCTCCGGCCTATATGTCGCCGGAGCAGGCCGCCGGTGAAGCACACTCTTGCGACGCCCGTAGCGACGTGTATTCGCTAGGGGTGATTCTGTACGAGCTGTTGACGGGCGAGTTGCCGTTTCGCGGCACGGTGGCGATGGTGCTCCGGCAAGTGCTCACGGACGAGCCGCCGCATCCCCGCAAGCTCAATGCCCGGATTCCGCTCGATCTGGCGACGATCTGCCTCAAATGCCTGGAGAAACAGCCGGGGCAGCGGTATGCGACGGCGAAGGAATTGGCGGATGACTTGGCGCGGTATCTCGACGGCGTGCCGATCAAAGCCCGACCGGTGGGAAAGATCGCGCGGACGTGGCGGTGGATGATTCGCAATCCGTTGTGGGTCGCGCTGGCGGCGACGCTGATCGTGTCGGCGGGCGGGATGGTCGGCGGTGTGGCGTGGCATTTTGCCCGGCTAAGTGAAGTGATTGCGGCGAGGCAGGAGGCAGTCGAGCGGGCCGAACTGCGGCTGCGTCGTGATTTGACGCGCGAATCGTACGTCGCCGACATGTCGGGAGCGAGCGTGCAGTGGCAGGACGGCCGCTTGCCGATGGTGCAGCTTCTCCTCGATCGCTATGTCCCGCGCGACGGGATGCCCGACGTGCGCGACTTTGCCTGGTATTACCTGTCCGACCGGCTGCGTGCGAGCCGGACCTGGCTCCGGGGCCATTCGGACGAGGTGTTCAGCGGCGCGTTCTCTGCCGACGGCAGCCGCGCTGCGACGGGCTGCAAGGACGGTGTGGTCCGCGTGTTCGATACCGCTTCCGGTCGCTTACTCGCCGCGCTTCGCGGTCACATCGGCGATGTAAACTGCGTCGCGTTCATCGGAGGAAACGACTGGTTGGCCAGCGGCGCGGACGACGGCACGATCCGATTCTGGGATGTAGGTTTGGCCGCGGAAATTGCGCCGGCGATAATCGCTCACGACGGCTCGGTAATGTGCCTGACGTTGACTCCCGACGGCAAGTCCCTCGTTTCCGGCGGTTGGGACGGCAAGGTGCGGCTGTGGAATCTGATCGACCCCAAAAAACTCCGGGAAATCACGCAGCACGAGAAACCCGTGCGGGCCATCGCGTTCGTGCCGGGGATCAATCGCTTGATTACCGTGCCCGTCGAGGGTCCGCTGCGGATTTGCGATGTGAACGACGCCGCTCAGACGCCGATCGAGGTCAAGACGAGCCTGCGCGATGCGTACGCCTTGGCGATTCGTCCCGACGGTCGCGTCGCCGCGGTGGCCGGTGCGGCCGGTTCGACGGGCGCGGGCGGTGCGGGCGGCTACGTTCAACTCTTCGACCTGAACACGTTCCGCGTCAGCCCGTCGGTCAAGGCGCACGAGAGTTGGATCAAAGGCGTCTGGTTCATCGACGATGGGAGTGGCTTGGTCTCGGTGGGGCACGACAATCGCGTCCTCTGGTCGGATGTGATCGCCGGACGCGACTTGGTCCGTCGCCAAGACATCGTAGTTCACTCCGACGCCATCATGGGCGGCGCTATGTCCGCGGACGAATCGCGACTGTTGACTTGCAGCCGCGACAAGACGGCCCAGATTTGGAACTTTCGCGATCCGCCGGCGTTGGAAGTGCTGGACGATCTGCCCGGAAACGTGCGTTCGCTGGCCGTTTCGCAAAGGGGGAATATCCTCGCGGCGACGGTCCATCCCCGCGAAGTTTGGGTTTGGGATACGCAGCCTCACCGGCTCATCGCGAAGCTGCACCTGGACACAAACGGGAATTACGTCGCCCTCTCCGCCGACGGGGGCAATTTAGCGGTGGCCTCGCACGGCAAGGTGCAAGTCTGGCGCGTCGCCGAAATCAAGCGGGGGCAACTTCGCCCGGCATTCGACTTGGCCGCAGGAACGGGCACGGTACACGTGACTTTCGACCCTTCCGGCGAAGTTTTGGCCACGCCGCACGACGACGGCCGCGTGCGGTATTGGCGCGTCGGAAACGGCGAGAAGTTCGCCGAGGTTCTCGTTGACGGCGAGAAGGCGATCGACCGCGTCACGTTCAACGGCCACGACCGGTCGCCGATCATGCGCTGCAATGGCTATCGTTACCTGGTTCGCCGGTCGAATCTCGATGGACCCGAGTTGTGGCGGATCAACGACGTCGATTACGGACCGGCATTCACCGCGGACGGAGCGTGGATGGCCTATTCGAATATGGATCGCTCGTTGCGGATCGTGGAGGTCGCGACCGGCCGCGAAATGTTGCGCATGGCAAGCACGGACAGGGTGGGGTTCGTGGCGTTCGGCACGGACGACCGCGTGCTGGCGACGAAGTCGCTCGACGGATCGCTCCACCTCTGGGCGGTCGATCGGGGACGCCCGCTCTTGAAGCTGGCATCGAAGGGCTT
Source organism: Planctomycetota bacterium (assembly GCA_003576845.1). Classification (GTDB taxonomy): domain Bacteria; phylum Planctomycetota; class Planctomycetia; order Pirellulales; family PLA5; genus PLA5. Next base: position 274 of record QEVJ01000017.1, on the reverse strand, counting down.
CGCGCGCAGCACGTGCATCTTCTCGCCCGAGGGAGACACGCTGTACGCGGTACTCGAACGGGAGGAAGGTCGGTACTCGCTCGTGCAGTTTCGCGCGCCGCCATAGTCCAGAAGGCTGAGGTTTCGATCGCACTTCTGCCGCGTGCGCCGTGCCGTACAACAATATCGGCAACATGACCTGATCGTTTTCGGCGCACGTGATGACGACCGGCTGGTATTGATACTGGCTGTAATAGCCGTGAAAGAACGTGAGTTGCTGCTGGCCGTGCGGCGG